>UQTR01000053.1 GCA_900544065.1 uncultured Collinsella sp. | reverse complement strand
GATGTCTTAGGGTCTCGTGGGCTCGGAGATGTGTATAAGAGACAGCTGCTTGCCTATCACTCCGTCGAGAACATCGGCATCATTCTGCTCGGCGTCGGCGCCTCCATGGCCGCCATGGCGCTCAATTCGGTCGGCATCGCCGTCCTGGCTCTGATGGCCGCCCTCTACCACACGTTTAACCACGCGATGTTTAAGGGCGAGCTGTTCTTGGGCGCCGGTGCGCTGCTGTACTCCACGGGTACGCGCAATATGGAGAAGATGGGCGGACTGTTCCGTCGTATGCCGGCAACGGCCATCTGCTTCCTTATTGGCGCGCTTGCCATCTCGGCCATCCCGCCCTTCAACGGATTTGTGTCCGAGTGGTTTACCTACCAGTCGCTGTTTAACGCCGCCATGCAGGGCGACAAGGCCGTCATGATCGTGGCCGTGTTCGCTGCCGTCGCGCTCGCCATTACCGGCGCGCTGGCTGTCACGTGCTTCGTCAAGGCCTATGGCGTCTCCTTTGCCTCCGCGCCCCGCTCCGAGGCCGCGGCCAATGCCAAGGAGGTTCCCGCCCCCATGGTGTTTGCGCAAGGTCTGCTCGCGGCCATCTGCGTCGTGCTGGGCATTGGCGCTCCCGTGATCGCGCCCGTGCTGGTCGATGTCGCCGCGTCCGTGCTGCATCCGTACGGTGGCGTGTTTGCCACCGAGGGCATGGAGCTCATGAACCAATACTCCGGCGCTGCCACCTCCACGCCCGCGATCGCCATTGCGCTCGTGGTGCTCGTCGGCCTTGCCTGCGGTTATCGCAAGCTCAAGACCGTCGGCAAGGTGCAGAAGTCCCAGCCGTGGGCGTGCGGCTATGCTCCCAACGAGCATATGCCCGTCGTGGCCACGACCTTTGCCTCCGAGGTGTCCTGGTTTATGCAGCCGCTCTACACGCTGCGCGACCGCTGCACGGCCGTCTGCTGGTCCATCGCGCACTTCTTCCAGAAGCTCACCGGTGTGGCCGAGGCTGTTGAGCCCGTACCCGACAAGGTTCTCGTCGATGCCCCGCATAAGGGTGTCGATAAACTCGCCGACCTCGCGACTAAGCTCGAGGGCGGCAACTACAGCATCTATATCTGCTACATCGTCGCGGCACTCGTGGTGTTCCTCGTGCTCGCCGTGCAAATGGGTTAAGGAGGGGAGAGCATGAACAACATCGTACTTGCCGTTCTGCAGGGCGTGGTCGTTATGGCCGTCGCGCCGTTCTTCTCCGGTCTCGGTCGCGTGATCCGCGCCAAGATGCACAACCGTCGCGGCCCCAGCATCATGCAGGACTACCGCGACCTGGCCAAGCTCTTTGCGCGCCCCGAGTCCCAGAGCGAGGACGCGAGCTTTGCGCTGCGCATTATGCCGCCGCTGTTCTTCGCCGTCGCCTTTATGCTCGCTATGGGCTTGCCGCTCTTTACGGCGCAAAGCCCCATCCCGGTCTTTGGTGACGCCATCACTATCATGTACAGCCTGGCGCTCGCCCGCTTCTTCTTCGCCCTCTGCGGCGTGGATTCGTCTAACGCCTACGCCGGTATCGGTGGCGTCCGCGAGCTGCTCATGAGCGTGCTTATCGAGCCGTCCATGCTGCTGGCGCTGTTTGCCGCCGCCCTGGTGTGCGGCTCCACCGACATCGCTACCATGGGTCAGCATATCATGACGGGCGCCATCGACGCGCCGGTCGCCGTGATCCTCGCCGGCATCGCCTTTGCGATCGCCTGCTACATGGAGCTCGGCAAGCTGCCGTTTGATCAGGCCGAGGCCGAGCAGGAGCTTCAGGAAGGTCCGCTCGCCGAGCTTTCCGGCCCGTCGCTTGCGATGGCCAAGCTCGCCATGTCCATGAAGCAGGTCCTGGTCGTCGCCTGGTTCTGCGCGATCTTCGTCCCCTGGGGCGAGCCCGCGACCGTTGGCGCCGCCGCCGTTCTGGGCGCGGTCATCTTCCTGGTGAAGTGCCTTATCGACTTTGTCGTATGCGGCGTGATCGAGAACTCCTGCTCGCGCTCGCGCTTTAAGGTGCTCGGCAATCAGACCTGGGCCGTCGTGGGCATCGCCGTTCTGGCGTTTGTCTTCGTGGTCGTCGGCGTGTAGGAGAAGGGAGAAACAATGTCATTTGCAGTCAGTCTGTCCCTTCTCGGCTTGGTCGCTATCGCGGCCCCGATGGTGGCCTCGGTGCTCGTCGCCCTGTTCCCCCGTCCGTACGCCAAGTGGTTCAGCGTTTTGGGTGCCGCCGTCTCGACGGCCTGCACCATCGCCCTCGCCGCGAATTTCGCTGGCGCCGGCATGCCCGACACGCAGGTCTCCCTGATCTCGTTTGGGCAGACCCTCGTTATGGGATTCACCTTCGATCGCATGAGCACGCTGCTCGCGCCCGCCTTTGTGGGTATCGGCCTGCTTGTCGTGATCTATTCGATTCCCTATATGAGCGAGAATAACCGTGAGCATCCCGATGCGCCGCGTCGTCGTTTCTACGCGTACCTCGCGACCTTCATCGGCGCCATGGCCGGCCTCGTGTACAGCTCGACCCTTTTGGGCCAGCTCGTGTTCTTTGAGATCACGGGTGCGTGCTCTTGGGGCCTCATTAGCTACTACATGACGCCTACGGCCAAGAAGGCCGGCATGAAGGCCCTGATCATTACGCATATCGGTGCGCTCGGCCTGTATCTGGGCGCCGCCATCGTGTTTGCCCACACCGGTACCTTCGCCATTACCGCGATTGCCGGCCTCGACGCCAAGCTCAAGGCTATCGTCCTTTTGCTCGTGCTGTTTGCGGCCTGGGCCAAGTCCGCACAGGTTCCCATGTACATGTGGCTGCCTTCGGCCATGGAGGCTCCGACGCCTGTTTCGGCCTACCTGCATGGCGCCTCGATGGTCAAGGTCGGCGTGTGCGTGTTCGCGCGTGCGCTCGTCTCTGCCGGCGAGATTCCCGAGATCGTGGGCTGGGTCGCCATTATCGACGCCATGGTCACCATGCTCTTTGGTTTCCTTATGTACCTGCCGCAAAAGGACATGAAGCGTCTGCTGGCCTTCTCCACGATCGCCCAGCTCTCCTATGTGTTCTTTGGTCTGGGCCTTTCGGTCTTTGGCAGCCAGCTGGCCTTTGACGGCGCCGTGTGCCACATCTTTAACCACGCTTTCGCCAAGACGCTGTTCTTCCTGATCGCCGGTTCGTTCTCCTTTACGCTCGGCACGCGTATGCTGCCCATGCTTCGCGGCATCGTAAAGAAGTACCCGATCTCGGGCGTGGGCTTTGGTGTCGCGGCACTCGCCATTGCCGGCGTGCCGCCCATGAACACGTTCTTCTCGAAGTTCCAGATCATCGCCGGCGGCTTTTCTGTGGGTGCCGGCAACGTTGCGATCCTGGTGCTCGTGTGCATCATGGTTGCCGAGACCGTAGCCACCTTTGCCTGGTTCCTCAAGTGGATGGGCTATTGCCTCCCCGGCGAGCCGAGCGAAGAGGTCGCTGCGGGAGCCCCGCTTCCTCGCGCGATGGCGTTCGTGTTCATCGTGCTCATCATCATGGTCATCGTCAGCGGCCCGCTTTCGGCCAGCTGGATCGGTTAGGAGGTAGAACGACATGGGTTATTCGATCGTCAACATCCTTGGCGGCCTTCTGATCGTCACATCCACCATGGTGGTTGTCTCCAAGAACATCAAACATGCCATCCACTGGTATGCGGTGCAGTCGCTGGTGCTTGTGGGGCTGCTCGCCACGCTCGGTGTCACCACTGGTGCGCAGGAGCTGCTTATGTGGGCTGGATCTGCCTTTATCACTAAGGTCGTCCTGGTCCCTTACATCCTCAACCGCGCATACAAGAAGATGGGCGAGCCGAGCGACGCATCGCTCAAGGCCGGCCTTAAGCCCGCGTGGGCCATTTGCATCATCGCCGTGGAGGTCGCGATCTGCTTTGCCGTCGTGACGCAGATCAGCCTGCCCACGGCCGAGGTCGCAACGCCTGCGCTCGCTATTAGCTTCGCTCACTTCTTTGTGGGCCTCACCTGCATCATTTCGCAGCGCAACATCATGAAGCAGATCTTTGGATACTGCCTTATGGAAAACGGCAGCCATGTGACGCTCGCGCTTTTGGCTCCCACCGCTCCCGAGATCATCGAGATCGGTATCGCCACCGACGCCATTTTTGCCGTCATCATCATGTCCATCGTCGTGCGTCGCATTTGGGACGACTCCCACTCGCTCGATGCGCGCGACCTGTCCGAGCTGAGGGGGTAGTCCATGGAAACGTTGATTCTTGCCCTGCTCGCGACTCCTCTGGTGTTCTCGCTGGTCATGGCGTTTTTGCCCAAGAACACGTCCTATAACGTGTTTGCCGGTCTCAACCTGGTCTCCGTCGCAGCCGTCCTGGTGCTGTCGATTATCACGGCCGGTGACGTCCTTATGAGCGGCGACACCGCGAGCGCTCTTGGCCTGTGGTTTCACCTCGATTCGCTGGGCGCCATCTTTGTGCTGCTCATCGGCTTTATCGGTTTTCTTACGGGGCTGTTCTCGCTGCCCTATGTAAAGGCCGATATCGAGGAGGGCTCCATGCCCGCCGAGCGTGCCAAGCAGTATTTTGCGCTGTTTAGCCTGTTTGTGTTCACCATGCTGCTCGCGTGCCTGTCCAACAACATGATCCTCACGTGGGCCGCCGTGGAGGCAACCACGCTTTCCACCGTGTTCCTCGTGGGTATCTACAAGAATAAGACGGCCCTCGAGGCTTCTTGGAAGTATGCGATGGTCTGCACCGCCGGCGTGGCCTTTGGCCTGTTCGGTACGCTGCTGATCTACGCCAACGCCGCCGACGTGATTCCCAACGCCCACGAGGCCGCATTCCTGTCGTGCGTGCTGCCGTATGCCGACCAGTTCGACCCGACGCTCATGCGCCTCGCCTTTGCATTTATCGTGATCGGCTTTGGCACCAAGGCCGGCCTGTTCCCCATGCACACTTGGCTGCCCGATGCCCACTCCCAGGCTCCGAGCCCTGTCTCGGCCCTGCTCTCGGGCGTGCTGCTTAAGTGCGCCATGCTTGTGATCATGCGCTTCTACGGCTTTACCATCCAGGCCGTGGGCGCCGAGTATCCGCAACTTTTGCTGCTGATCGTTGGCACGCTGTCCATTTTGGTGGCGGCACTTTCGATGTTTCGCCAGGACGATCTCAAGCGCCGCTTTGCGTACTCGTCTGTGGAGAACGTGGGCGTTATCGCCCTGTGCCTGGGTATCGGTGGCCCGCTGGGTATCGCCGCGGCCCTGCTGCACTGCGTGTTCCACGGCTTTACCAAGACGCTTGCCTTCTGCGTGTCCGGCAACATCCAGCACGCCTTTGGCACGCGTAGCCTGGCCAAGATCCAGGGCGTCGTCGAGGTTGCCCCCGCAACCGCCGCGCTCGCCATCCTGGCGCTGCTCGGTCTTGCCGCCTTCCCGCCCTTTGGCATGTTTATCTCCGAGTTTCTGACTTTTGTCGCCGGTGTTACCGCCGGTCCCATGTGGCTGGTTGTCGTGGTCGCCCTCGGTCTTACCGTGGCCATCTCCGCGCTCACCCGCATCGCACTCAAGTCGGTATTCGGCCATGCGCCCCAGGGCATGGGCAAGCATGAGGCTCCGGCGCTCATGCTTATCCCCGAAATCATCCTGGCTGTCATGATCTTGTGGTTTGGCATCGCCACCCCGCTGCCTCTCGTGCACGGTGTGGAGACCGCGACCGGCATCGTGCTCGAGCAGAGCACCGAGGAGCTTCACGCGACGCCGATGTACCGCGCTGTGTTCGGTACCGAGACCGCTCAGAGCGAGGTGGAGTAACGAATGATTGAAACTGAGAACAAGGTGTATGCCCGCCGCTGCGAGAGCCATGTCGAGGCCCTGCGCCGCGCCGTTCCGGGCTGCATCGAGAAGGTCGAGTGGCAGTGCGAGGACCAGCTGACGATTACCGTCAAGCAGGACAAGCTGCCCGAGGCCGTCCACTACCTGTACTACGAGCGCTACGGCTGGATCCCCGTGATCGTCGGCAACGATGAGCGCAGCCTGTGCGGCCGTTACGCCGTGTACTACGTCATCTCCATGGAGGGGGAGGACCCCGGCTGGGTGACCGTGCGCACCGAGGTCGATCCCGCCAAGATGACGTTCCCGTCCGTGACGCCGTTCGTCCCCGCCTGCGTGTGGGGCGAGCGCGAGCTGCGCGATATGTTCGGCCTGATTCCCGAGGGCCTTCCCGATCGTCGTCGCCTGGTGCTGCCCGACGATTGGCCCAGCGGCCTGTACCCGCTGCGCAAGGACTCCATGGACTACCGCTTCCGTCCCGCTCCCGCGAGCGACATGGAAAACTACGAGTTCTTGGCCGATACCAAGGGCAAGGAGACGACGCTCGTCCCCATGGGCCCGTTGCACATTACCTCCGACGAGCCCGGCCACTTCCGCCTGTTCGTTGAGGGCGAGACGATCGTCGACGCCGACTACCGTCTGTTCTACGTGCACCGCGGTATGGAGAAGGTCGCCGAGACGCGCCTGAACTATGACGCCGTGACGTTCCTCGCCGACCGCATCTGCGGCATCTGCGGATGCGCCCACTCGGTGGCCTACGCCGAGGCCGTCGAGCGCGCCCAGGGCATCCATGTCCCGCCGCGCGCCCAGTACATCCGCGCTATCATGCTCGAGGTTGAGCGTCTGCACTCGCATCTGCTCAACATTGGCCTGGCGTCGCACTACACGGGCTTCGACTCCGGCTTCCAGCAGTTCTTCCGCGTCCGCGAGAAGTCCATGGACCTGGCCGAGAAGCTCTCCGGTCACCGCAAGACCTACGGCCTCAACGTGATCGGCGGCGTGCGTCGCGATATTTTGGCCGAGCAGAAGCTCTCCACGCTCACGACCATCCACCAGCTGCGCTCCGAGGTTCAGGAGCTCGTCGACGTCTTGCTCTCCACGCCCAACTTCATTGAGCGTACGAGTGGCATCGGCATCTTGGACCGCAAGATCGCACGCGACTTCTCGCCGGTCGGCCCGCTCATGCGTGGCTCGGGCTATGCCCGCGACGTGCGCTTTGACCATCCCTTCGACGGCTACGCCGATCCGGACGTCCAAAAGATGCACGCCGCTACGGCAGACACCTGCGATGCCTTCGGCCGCACCGCCGTCCGCATCCAGGAGGTCTACGATTCGATCGACATGATCGAGACCATGCTCGAGAACTGCCCGTCGGGCCCCATCCTCACCACGGATTGGGAGTACACCCCGCACAAGTACGCCATCGGCGCCACCGAGGCGCCGCGTGGCGAGGACGTGCACTGGGCCATGCTCGGTAATAACCAGAAGTGCTACCGCTGGCGCGCAAAGGCCGCCACGTACAGCAACTGGCCGGTCCTGCGCTACATGTTCCGCGGCAACACCGTGGGCGACGCGGCGCTGATCGTCGGCTCGCTCGACCCGTGCTACTCCTGCACCGACCGCGTGACGGTGACCGATGTCGCCGCCAAGCGCGACCACGTGCTCGACAAGGAGCAGTTCGAGAACGTCTGGCGCGACAAGTCGCCGCTCGCGGGCGAGGGCACCATGGCCGCTCCGCTCGATGAGGAGGCGCTCTAATATGCTGAAGCTTTGGAAGGTTAACGCCAAGGCCGGCGACGCGACGGTCAAGTACCCGTTTGCGCCGTTCCCCACCAACAAGGACATGCGCGGCAAGCCCGAGCACAATGCCGAGCTCTGCATCGCCTGCGGTGCCTGCGGCGTGGCGTGCCCGGCCGATGCCATCCGCATGGACACCGACCTTGCGGCCGATACCATTACCTGGTCGATCGACTACGGCCGCTGCATCTTCTGCGGCCGCTGCGAGGAGGCCTGCCCCATGGAGGCCATCAAGCTCACCGAGGAGTTTGAGCTGGCCGTCATGAGCAAGGACGACCTCACCAGCAAGAGCGTCTACACGCTCGAGCACTGCTCGCGTTGCGGCAAGCCGTTTGCCCCGCACAAGGAGATCGACTACGCTAAGCGCCTGCTGCAAAAGGCCGGCGGCATGGAGGCGGAGCAGGCCGCCCGTACCGTCGGTATGTGCCAGGAGTGCAAGCGCGAGCTCGACGCCCTGCGCGCCGCCTCGGCCGTAAAGACCGGCAACGCTGCTGGCATGGCTGCCAACGAGACGCTTGCGTCCGGCGAGCCCCAGGGCCCCGGCATGGAGTATCTGGGCGGCCACGGCGTGAACCCGGAGTATATCGACCGCGAGCTCAACCCCGATGCGCCCGAGATTCCCGCCGGTCCTGCACCGGTCGAGGGCATCATCATGGATTTTGATACGAAGGAGGAGTAACCATGGCCGAACCCACGCTTTTGCCCGAGCGGCTTCAGTACCGCCCGACCAAGATCGAGCTCGACGAGAGCATCGAGAAGGCCAAGGCGACCCTTCTTAAGAAGATCAAGCGCTCGGTGTACGTCTACCGTGTCGACTGCGGCGGCTGCAACGGCTGCGAGATCGAGATCTTCGGTTCCATCACGCCCGTCTTTGACGTCGAGCGTTTTGGCATCAAGGTCGTGCCCTCGCCTCGTCACGCCGACGTGCTTCTGTACACCGGCGCCGTGACGCGTGCCATGCGCATGCCGGCCCTGCGCGCCTTTGAGGCTGCACCCGATCCCAAGATCGTGGTGTCCTATGGCGCGTGCGGCTGCACCGGTGGCATCTTCTACGATAACTACTGCGTCTGGGGCGGCACGGACAAGATCTTGCCGGTCGATGTCTATATCCCCGGCTGCCCGCCCAGTCCCGCGCAGACCATCTACGGCTTTGCTATGGCACTTGGCCTGCTGGACCAAAAGCTCCATGCCGAGACCACGGTGGAGGCCGCCGGCGAGCAGGCCGATATCCTGCACCCCGGCGTGCCGTACAAGCTGCGCGTTGCCATTGAGCGCGAAGCTCGCGCCATGAGCGGCTACCGTTACGGCCGCGACTTGGCCAACGAGTTTATGGATACGCTCGAGGGCGCGCCCAAGGGCGATATCCGCGGTGCCATGGCGCTGCTCATCGACAAGCAGGATGATCCTCGCCGCGTCGAGGTGTACTCGGCGCTGCAGGATCTGGTGCTGGCCGGAGGTCGCTAGATGGAGCTCACGGACCGCTCTGGTTACTTTGCGGGCCCCGGCATGCTCGGCGGCTCTTTTGGCGATGCCTCGCGCGCAAGCGACGAGGCCGCCGAGGGCGTCGCCGACCCCTGCCTGGGCCATACGCCCGACCAGGTGGTCTTCTATGAGCTCACGCGTAAGTTTGTGGAGACCGAGGAAGACGTTCCCCAGGAGGCCTGCGACGTGCTGTACTACACGCTCGCCGTGGGCCACCACACCGGCGTGCTCGACTGCTTTGAGCCGCGCCTGTCGGTGCCGGTGAACGTGTTCTATTCGCTCGTCGACGCGCTGCCGGAGGGGGAGGCCAAGACCAAGTTCGAGGCCATCCGCTCCTTTGGCGAGTGCCAGCTCGACAAGGCGGCGGTGCCGTCGTTGCTCGAGGCCTGCGACACGCTGCTCGACGAGCGCGGTTTTCGCGGGTCGGCCAAGGCCGGCATCTCGGTGTTCGACGACGACTTTGGCCTGCATGCCCAGCAGGTCGCGTTTTTGATGAAGTTCCGCGATCTGGTTGAGCGCGTGCGCGATGTGTCGGGCGTGTATCTGACGGGAAGGTTGCAGTAATGGGTCGCGTTGTGGATGGACGTGTGAACGGCGCCCCGTTTGCGGGTATCGTGCTCACGGCGGGAAGCGTGCTGCGTGCCGACGATGCCGCCGGCCCCGTGCTCTCCAAAAAGATGGAAGACGCACCCATCGCCGGTTGGTACACCATCGACGGCGGCCAAACGCCCGAGGACGACATCATCGAGGTCAAGCGCGAGCGTCCGCCGCGCCTGGTCTTGGTCGATGCCGCCGACATGGCGCTGCCCGTCGGGTCCATCCGTTTGCTCGACAAACGCGATGTGGCCCGCAAGTCGATGTTCACCACGCATTCGCTTCCCTTGTCGATTCTGATCGAAGAGATTGAGCAATCGTGCGATGATATCGTCTTCGTCGGGATTCAGCCGGGCGACACGGAGTTCTACAACCCCATGTCCCCGGAAGTCTTTGACGCCGTCGACGCCGTGTACGACGCCGTGGCCGCCAACGACTTTTCCCACTTTGTCCGCTTGGGGCAAGAGCAGTAGGAGCACTTGTTCCATTTTGTTAGGAAAGAAGTGATTGACATGGCAGATTCCAAGGTGGAGTACCCCGCTCCCGATTGCCTGGCGCCCGCCGCGATCGAGGCCAAGACCGAGGCCGCCGGCGTGACCAAGGCCAACCTGCCGGTCGCTAAGGCCTTTCTGTTGGCAATGTTCGCCGGTGCGTTCATCGCCTTCGGCGGCCTGTTCTTTACCGTGTTCTTGAGCGATAGCACGCTGGGCTGGGGCGCCCAGCGCGTCGTGGGCGGCCTGTGCTTTTGCCTGGGCCTGGTGCTCGTGCTGGTGTGCGGCGCCGAGCTGTTTACCGGCAATTCTCTTATGGTCTGCGCGCTCAAGAGTAAAAAGATCACCCTGGCTCAGATGCTCAAGGCTTGGGTCGTCGTATGGGTCGGTAACTTTGTCGGTGCCCTGTTCATCGTCTTTTTGGTGTACATGGCCGGCATTTACAAGCTCAACGGCGAGGCGGTCGCCAATTCCATGGTGAGCGTCGCCGCCGGCAAGGTGACGATCGACTGGGTGACGATCTTCTTCCGCGGCATCCTGTGCAACATCTTTGTGTGCCTTGCCGTGTGGATCGGTACCGCCGGCAAGACCGTGGTCGATAAGGTCGTGGGCATTCTGCTGCCCATCGCCGCCTTTGTGGCCTGCGGTTTTGAACACTGCGTTGCCAACATGTACTTTTTGCCCATGGGCGCCGTGATGCATGCGTGCGGCTACGGTGCCGACGTCGCCGGCGCCGATGCGCTCAACGCAGCGGGCATTGTGTTTAACCTGTCCGCCGCTACGCTGGGCAACATCGTGGGCGGCGCGGTTCTGGTCGCGCTCGGCTACTGGTTTATCTACGCCAAGAAGTCCGAGGCGTAAGGTACCGTCTGTTTGACGTTGGGCCTCCCGCGGGGCGTTGCCGTGCGGGAGGCTTTTTGGGTCTGGGGCCCGTTGCCGGGCTTTTGGCCTGTTGTGTATGGCTGATGAAAGGGGTAATCGAGATGGCATCTGCTGTGAAGCGTGACGGTCACGCCGTGGTGACCACATGCGGGGGATGCTATGCCGATTGCGCCTTTGCGGCACGCGTTGAGGACGGTCGCGTGGCGGCCGAGTTGCCGGTGCCGGGGCATCCGTGCGCGGCGCGAGCCCTGTGCGCCCGCGGACGGCATCGCCTGGCAATGCCGTTTGACGAGCGCGACCGGATTTTTCATCCCATGCGTCGACGAGCTGATGGCTCGGGGTTCGATGCGATTTCGTGGGATGAGGCGTTCGCACAGATCGCAGCGCGCTTTGGGGAGATTGTTGACGGGGATGGTCCCCGTGCGCTGGGCATGACGCTCGGCGTGCCCTCGTTCGACCGCTACTGGGCGTATCGTTTTATGCATGCGCTGGGCTCGCCCAACGTATACGGTGCAGACGGTGCCTGCGAGGTAAGCCGACTTGCCGGTTGGGAGCACAGCCTGGGCTATAGTCCCGCCTCCGACCTTGCGCATACCGACTGCATCATGTATCTGGGGCGTTCCATTGTCGATTCGTCGACGATGGGGGCCGTTGATGCGCTCAACGATGCGCGCCGGCGCGGGGCGAAGATCATCGTGGTTGATCCCCGGCGCAGCGGCTCGGCCGCGCTTGCCGACCGCTGGCTGCGTGTACGCCCGGGCTGCGACCTGGCCTTGCTGCTGGGCATTGCGCATGTGCTCATTGCTGAGGGCCTGTACGACCACGAGTTCGTTGCCCGCTATACCACGGGTTTTGACGAGCTGGCGCAGGCGGCCCATGCTTGGACGCCCGAGTGGGCCGAGTCGATGTGCGACGTGCCAGCCGCAGAGATTGTCGCCACGGCGCGCGATCTCGCTGCCGCCGCGCCTGCCGCTGTGGTGGATGCGGGCTTTCATGGCGGCATCGGTATCGCGTATGCCAATAGCACCCAGACCGCGCGCGCTATCTGCTTGGTCGATGTGCTGCTGGGCTGCATCGGGCATGAGGGCGGTGCGCTCAATCCGCCCACGCCGCTTGTGTTGGGCGACCTCGATCCCGCACGCTTTGCGACGCCGCCGGTGCCGCGCGGGCCCAAGCTGGGGTCCGAGCGCTATCCGCTGGTCGATCCGGTGCGCGGCCTGTGCACGACCATCGGCCAGTCGATTCTTGCCGGCGATTTGCGTGGGCTCATCGTCTATGCCAGTAACCCTGGTGCGGGCTATGGCAATGCACAGGCTTGGTTGGGTATTTTGCAGCAGCTCGACTTGCTCGTGACGATTGATATTCGCTGGTCCGAGACGGCGCGTGCTTCTGACTTCGTGTTACCCGACGTGACGTATCTCGAGGCCGACCGCGGTGTGGGCACGGTCGTGGGCGCCAACGATGCGCGCGTGTTCTACCGCAACGCCGTGCTGCCCATTTTGCATGACGACACGAGACCGGGGCGGGAGATCTTTGCCGGGTTGGCTGCGGCCTGCGGCGTTGGCGACTGCTTCGACTTTACGTCCGACGATCTGGCCGCTGCTCAGGTGGCTCCGTTTGGGGTCAATCTTGACGAGCTCAAGGAGCGCGGTTGGGCCGATACGGGCGTGGCGCTGCCGTCGCGCACGGGTGAGCCGGCGATTCCCCTGGATGGTGGCAAAATTGCGCTGGCAAGCGACGTATGGGAACGAGCCGGTCTGGGTCGTGTACCCAAATGGATCGCTCCCATGGTGGAGCCTGGCCCGGGGATGTTTCGCCTCATTAGCGGCAACCGTCCCTTTGAGTCGCATACCTCGCGAAGGCTTGCGGCCCAAGGTGCCGCCGAGGCTGGATCGGACCTGGATGCCGTGCAGATGAACGCCGATGTCGTCGCTCGCATGGGTATCGCCGATGGCGAGGTCGTCGAGCTTGTGAGCGACATGGGCCGCGATCGCGTGCGCGTGGAGACGACGCCGTATCTGCATCCGGCGTGCATCTTCACCTCGGCCGCCCCCGGTGGGCGTTCGTTTGGCGCCGCCGCGGATGGCGCCCAAGCGCTCGGCGTTGGCCCGCTCGACCATACGCCGCTACGCTGGGATCCCATTACGGGCGCCGCACTCACCCAGGAAAACGCCGTTCGCGTGGAAAAGATTGTCGCGCGCGGGGATAATGACGGGTAATTGACTCAGCTGATGTATTCGACTGATCCACGTTTCTTTTGAAAGGCTGCACATGAGCGATAGCCAGAACATGTCCGATGAGGTGCGCGCCCGCCTGCGCGCCATTCCTTCCGTCAACGAGCTGCTTGTCGAGTGGCCGGTGGTGAAGGCGGCGGGGGAGACCTGCGACGCGGTTGTCCATGCTGCCGTGACGGCTGAGCTTGACGAAGAGCGCGCCGCGATTCGTGCCGGTGCCGCTCCGCGTTCCAAGCGCGAGCTGGCCTCGGCTATTGAGTGGCGTGCGCATCGCTCTGCGCTGCCGAGCCTGCGTCCCGCCGTTAACGCCACGGGTGTGGTCATCCATACCAACCTGGGCCGCGCCCCGCTCGCGGAGTCGGCCGCCAAGGCCGTGGCCGAGGTCGCGCGCGGCTACAGCACGCTCGAGTACAGCGTCGACACCTGTTCGCGCGGGTCGCGCAAGGAGCATGCCGCGCAGCTCATCCGCTCGCTTACCGGTGCCGAGGACGCGCTGGTCGTCAACAATAACGCGGCCGCGGTGCTGCTAGTGCTTGCCACCCATGCCGCGGGCAAAGAGGTTATCGTCAGCCGCGGCGAGCTTGTCGAGATTGGCGGCAGCTTCCGCATCCCCGATGTCATGGCGGCTTCGGGTGCCAAGCTCGTCGAGGTCGGCGCCACCAACCGCACACACCTGACAGATTATGAGCAAGCCATTACGCCCGATACGGCCATGATCCTCAAGGTCCATCCTTCCAACTATCGCATCGAGGGCTTTCACGAGGAAGTGGGCTCTCGGGAGCTTGCCGCCCTGGCCCACAAGCATGGTCTGCTGTTCTACGAGGACCAGGGTTCGGGCGCGCTGTTGCCCGACGACATCTTGGTGCGCGGCGGCGAAGAAACCACGCCGGCTTCGGTTTCGGCAGGGCTCGATATCGTGTCGTGCTCGGGTGATAAGCTGCTAGGCGCCGCGCAGGCGGGCATTATCATGGGCCGTCGCGATCTGGTCCAGGCCTGCGGGTCGCATCCGCTTATGCGGGCCCTGCGCCCGGGCAAGCTCGCACTCGCGGCGCTCGAGGCTACACTGCGCATTTACATGGATGGGGCGGATGTGGCCCATCGTGAGGTGCCGGTGCTCAACATGCTCACGCTTCCGCAGGCTCATCTGGAGCGTCGCGCACGCAAGCTGCGCGAGCTGATGGTGGCGGGCTTCGATAAGGCTGGCTGCCCGTGTGCCGTGCAGGTGGAAATCGTCGAGGAGTCGTCGACTCCCGGCGGCGGCTCGCTGCCTACCGTCGAGTTGCCCACCATGTGCGTTGCCGTGCGTCTTGTCGATGAGCGTCTTTCCGTTGACGCACTCAAGCGCTCGCTGGTCCAAGATTTCGACACTCCGGTCGTCACACGAAC
>UQTR01000052.1 GCA_900544065.1 uncultured Collinsella sp. | reverse complement strand
GAGATGTCTTAGGGTCTCGTGGGCTCGGAGATGTGTATAAGAGACAGGGATGCCCCCAATGCAAACAGCGGGCATCTACTCAATATAGCTGGGGTTCTTCTTGATGATCACGCGTGCAGCGATGAAGGAGACGACGATGGCGATGATGGCGACAACGCATGCCAGCACGAAGTTGCCCATGGACCCATCGGGAGCGATAAAGATGAGTGCCGAAAGAAGGCCGGGGCATGCTCCCGCAACATACTCTTTCAGAACAAAGATGCCTGCAGGGAGTCCAGCGCAGAGCGCGCCGATTGCCGTGCCGACAAGCAGGCGGGGACGCTCGATGAGGCAACCGTAGAACGCGGGCTCGGTTACGCCACAGAGTGCGGTGACGGCAACCGTGGTGACCATACCCCTCTTCTCTTTGTTTCCCTTCATGGCAGTTGCCAGGGCGAGGCTCGTGCCGCCAATGCAGAGGTTCGAGATGAATCCAAAGATAATGGGTGCCCAACCGAGCTGCGCCAGGCTCGTAACTTCGATTGCGATGTAAGCCTTATCGAGACCGAGCATGACGAAATAGGGGTTAAGGGCTGCCAGGATCGGAGTAGCGATAAATGCCACGTTGTCCATAAGCCACGTGACGGCATCGCTCAGCGCGTAGCCCATCATGCTGCCGGCGGGGCCAAGGATAATCAGCTCGACAGGCACGACGATGATCATGGTGAGCAGCGGCTTCAAGAACAGTTTGGTAACGTCGGGGATTATTTTCTGAAGACCGCGATCGACGAAGTACATGAACACGACGCCCAGTACGATTGGCACCACCGTGCTCGAGTAGTCATTCGTCGGGATGGGGATGCCAAGAAAGTCGAGACCCTCAGCACCGCTAATGGACGAGCTGATCATGATCGCGCCCAGCAATGCGCCCATGATGGGCTGCATCTTCATGACGGCTGCGAGCTGATAACCAAGATAAACGGGCAAGAAGCTAAACGAAGCGCTAAAGATCGCCAACAGGACCTGGGCGGTTCCGCTGTCGGTGCTCAATCCGCAATAATTGACCAGGAGATTCTTGATCGAAAGAATGAGTCCGCCAACGATGAGCGCCGGGACGATGGGCATGAATACCTGTGCAGAGACGTTCCCGAATTTCTCAATCAAGCCCATGGCGGTGTTACCGCTTTTAATGCCTTCTGCAAGGTCTTTGGCGGTTTGGGCATCGTCGGCAACCGTGCCACCGCCGACTTCGATTCCCGCGAAGTCGAGGAAGTCGTTGTAAGCCTCGGTGACGTTGGGGCCGATGATCACCTGAAGCTGGCCACCGCTGACTACTGCCCCGAGCGCCTGATCGGCCGATTTGGCGAGCTGGAGATCGATGATCGAGGTGTCTCGTGCGTCGATGCGAAGGCGCGTCGCACAATGAGTTACCGATGTAATGTTCTCTTTGCCGCCAACAGCCTTTAGGACTGTTTCGGACATTGCCTGATATTTCATCTCTTTCTCCTAACCTTCCTGCTCCTGATACTTCGAGATAAGGTCTCGGTACCAATACCAGCTCTTTTTGGGGGTGCGTTCCAGATTGTTCTCGAAGTCGATATGGACAAGTCCGTATCGTTTTTCGTAGCCGTTGATCCAGCTATACAGATCCATCGTCGACCAGAGGTAGTAGCCCTCAACGCGCGCGCCGTCGCGCTTGGCCCTCATCATGTGCTCGATGAACTGGCCCAGAAGCTCGATGCGGTCATCATCGTGGATCATTCCGTCTGCGTCTGGTTGCTCATAGGCGCCATGTCCGTTTTCCGTAATAAAGATGCGGGGCGCGTCATAGCGCTCGTGGATATCCATGATGGTTGAATACATGCAACCTGGGAGTATTTCGCGACCCCATTTATTTCGGGGGACATTGTTGTCGCGGGCGCTTTCGAACAAGGGCGCTATACATTTTCCTTCGACCTTTTTGCTTGCACCGCCCTTGTTGTTTGCCGAAACGGCAAGCTCTCCGCCGTGCCAGTCGGTTACATACTCTCGGCAATACACGTTGAGTCCAATAAAATCGACTTTACCGTCTCTGAATTCTTCTACGTCATTTGGGGATCGATAGAGCGAGACGCCAAGTTTTTCAAGGATTTCGTCCATTTCTGGCGGCAGTTGACCCTGAAGCGCTGGTGCCAGAATCATGCGATTGGCGAAAAAGTCTGCGTATCGAAATACGTCATCAGGGTGCTCGGTTGCCGGGTCGAGTTCGACAACGCCGCCATCGTGGACGGCGCCGATGATGCCGTCGTAGCCCATTTGACGATATGTTCGGACTGCGAGTGCGCTTGCGCGCATCAGGTTGTACTGAAACTGCATGTACGACTGAACGTCGAGCGATCGATTGGGGGGATAGTTGCCCAACATGTTTACGCAGTAGCTGTAGAAATGCGGCTCGTTAACGGTAGCCCAGATTTTGACGCGGTCTCCAAAGCGCTCAAAGCAAATCTTGGCGTATTTGCAGAACCACTCTGCCATGTCGTTGTTCAGCCATCCGCCTTTGCAAGCAAGCGTGAATGGCAGATCGTAATGGAACAGCGTAACGTTGGGCTCTATGCCATTTTCGAGGCAGCAATCAATGACCCGATTATAAAAATCGATACCCTCTTCATTCACTTCGCCGATACCCGTGGGGATGATTCGACTCCATGAAAGAGAGAAGCGATAGGTGTTTTGTCCGCCTTCTTTCATCATGCGGATATCTTCTTCATAGCGATGGTAGAAGTCGCAAGATACATCACCGTCAACATGGTTGATGTTCTTATTGCTTGTGTGGCTAAAGAAATCCCACTCGCCAAGGCCTTTGCCGTCTTCGTTCCAGGCACCCTCGCACTGATAAGACGCCGTGGCGGAACCCCAGAGAAACGGCATGTTGTTCACGTTGCCCATGAATCCCCTTTCCATCATTCAACACGGTGGATACGTGTGGCGGAATTACGATTAAGATGACGTCAACTGATTTGAATCATAGGAGAACGACCAAAGCTGTTTGATTCAATAAATGAACCATGATTTCGAGGAGAGCGGAAAGAGGGATCACGTGAATATCAATGACTTCGACGTGCTCAATCGCATTAGCTCCATCATCAACAGCGAGTTTGGGTCAAACGATGCCGCCATCGCTCGATATCTCATTGCTCACATTAGGCGTTCGAGCGAAATCAATGTTGCCGCAATAACCCGCGATGCATTCGTGACCCGTTCCGCTGTTCGTCGTTTCTGCAATCGATTGGGCTACCAGTCTCTTAGCGATTTGAAAGAATCATTTACTCAATCAGTCTTTCCAAGCGACTTAAGCCATCGAGAGGAGGAATTTGGCTACGAGGAGTACAGGGCAGAGCTCGACGTTCGCATGATCGAGATGTTCGCTGAGGTTGAAAGCGGCGTGTCCGATATCGCTATTAAGCACCTTGCCGACGAAATTGATGGCCATAAAAACGTTGAAATCTGGTGCACCAATAATGTGAGCGCCAATCTCGTACGATTTCAGCAGGAAATGTTTTATGCGGGCAAGATAGTTCGCATAGTTGCTGGGGCTAACGTCGCGAAATTGAAAAACATGGGAGACGCTTCGCAGTCATTGATAATTCTCGTATCGGTCTCCGGGCTATTTGCGTCACAGGCGCGTGAGTATCTTGATTGCCGTTCGGGCAGGAAGATTCTAATTACTGCGTTTAGCAACGATGACAAATCGAGGTCTTTTGACCGTGTATATCGTCTTGGTAATGCGGGAAACGGAATTGACCGACTCGGCGTTTATTCGAAATATGCCATGACTTATTTCTTCGACTTGCTATCGTCGTGTTACTTGAGTCGCTACCCCTGCACCAAGGGTGAGCCGCTCTATGGGTCTACTTTGGCCTGGCCCGAGTAGTTGCGGCTCTATAGTTCTCCCGCCTGGAGAATGAGCATGGATAATCTGCCACTTTGGCCTTAGAGCCGTGCTAAGAGCGGGAGATTATCCACGCTCGATCGTGCCGGGGAAGCCCGATCGCGACCTATGTAATAGTGCAAGAGGGCCGTTATCGAAGTTCGATCCTGAAGGTGTACTCCACTACGCCAAAGTGTTCCCTCGGGAAATGTCACCAGTGCAGCAAAATCCACCGTCCTTCATATCCAAACTCAACAAAACCGCAGGTCAAAAGTATATAGATACGCCCGGCACCGTGTATCTAGAGGTTTTCGTTGACAGCCCCCAAGGTTGCATCGTATTATCTTTTTCGTTCGCGGGGGCGGCGGTCCAAAAGACCAAAGAACCTGCGGATACTTGAACGATTGGGAGTTTGCCCGAGTGGTTAATGGGGACGGGCTGTAAACCCGTTGGCTCTGCCTACATAGGTTCGAATCCTATAGCTCCCACCCGTCAAGTGCCTGTATAGCTCAGTCGGTAGAGCACTTCGTTGGTAACGAAGAGGTCACCAGTTCAAGTCTGGTTGCAGGCTCCATCCGGCGGTGTAGCTCAGTTGGTTAGAGCACACGGTTCATACCCGTGGCGTCACTGGTTCGAATCCAGTCACCGCTACCATAGGTAACACGGTGGCTTCTCAATAGTATGTTGAGAGGCCACTATGGTATAAAGGCAAAGTCCCGTCCGGGGACGACCTGTTAAGAGGAGGGCTTTATGGCCAAAGAGAAGTTTGAGCGCACTAAGCCGCATGTTAACATCGGCACCATTGGTCACGTCGACCACGGCAAGACCACGCTGACCGCTGCCATCACCAAGGTTCTCTCCGAGACCGAGGGCTGCAAGGCTGACTTCACTGCGTTCGAGAACATCGACAAGGCTCCCGAGGAGCGCGAGCGCGGCATTACGATTTCCGTCTCCCACGTTGAGTACGAGACCGCTGCCCGTCACTACGCTCACGTTGACTGCCCGGGCCACGCTGACTACGTCAAGAACATGATCTCCGGTGCTGCTCAGATGGACGGCGCTATCCTGGTCATCGCCGCTACCGACGGCCCCATGGCTCAGACCCGCGAGCACATCCTGCTCGCCCGTCAGGTCGGCGTTCCCTACATCGTCGTCTTCCTGAACAAGTGCGACATGGTCGACGATGACGAGCTCATCGACCTCGTCGAGATGGAGACCCGTGAGCTCCTCTCCGAGTACGATTTCCCCGGCGACGACATCCCCGTCATCCGTGGTTCCGCTCTGGGCGCTCTCGAGGGCGACGCCAAGTGGATGGACGCTATCCGCGAGCTCATGAAGGCCGTCGACGAGTACATCCCGACGCCTGCTCGTAACAACGACCTCCCGTTCCTGATGGCCGTTGAGGACGTTATGACCATCTCCGGCCGTGGTACCGTTGCTACCGGCCGTGTCGAGCGCGGTGAGCTCAAGCTCAACGAGCCCGTCGAGATCGTCGGCATCAAGGATACCCAGAACACCGTCGTTACCGGTATCGAGATGTTCCGTAAGTCCATGGACTTCTGCGAGGCTGGCGACAACGTCGGTCTGCTGCTCCGCGGCATCAAGCGTGAGGACATCGAGCGCGGCCAGGTTCTCTGCAAGCCCGGTTCGGTTACCCCGCACACCAAGTTCACCGGTGAGATTTACGTTCTGACCAAGGAGGAGGGCGGCCGTCACACCCCGTTCTTCGATGGTTATCGTCCTCAGTTCTACTTCCGTACCACCGACGTTACCGGTACGGTCAAGCTCCCCGAGGGCACCGAGATGGCTATGCCTGGTGACCACATCACCATCGAGGGCGACCTCATCCACCCGATCGCCATGGAGGAGGGCCTGCGCTTCGCTATCCGCGAGGGTGGCCACACCGTCGGTTCGGGCATCGTCTCCACGATCATTGAGTAAATTAGCTCTTTGATATAGCTGACTTAGAGAACCCGGCACTTATATGGGTGCCGGGTTCTTTTCTGCAATGGATATTGAGCCGTTGCTGGTGTCGAGAGGATCGATAATGGTCCTAGATGCACCGTCGATTAGCTCTCGATGGCTTCATTGATGTGTTCCAAATATGAATGGATCCACCGAGAACCAATTGACTCGAGGTTTTCATTGACAGCACTTACGTGGAGCTGATAAAGTAACAACTCGTGCCCGTACGGGGCGGAAATGAAAGGTTCAGGATACATGCGTACTCTAGTTACTCTTGCGTGCACTGAGTGCAAGCGCCGCAACTATACGACCACCAAGAACAAGTCGACCATGCCTGATCGTATGGAGATTAAGAAGTATTGCCCCTGGTGCCGTCACCACACGCTGCACAAAGAGACTCGCTAGTCTCTAGTCACATACGCCAGTAGTTCAATTGGTAGAGCATCGGTCTCCAAAACCGAGTGTTGAGGGTTCGAGTCCTTCCTGGCGTGCCAGTCATTATTCCGTAAGCTCCCACTTGGGGGCTTACGGTTTACTCATGTATAAGCGCATTGCGCGGAGGTAACCCAAATGGCCAACAAGAAGAACAAGAAGAAGGCTCAGCAGCCGGCACCTGCCAACAGCGCTGCCGCCAACTCCAAGGTTGAGGCCAAGAAGGCCGTTGCCAAGAAGAACGAGAAGGCTGCGAAGTCCAAGAAGAACGAGAAGCCTGGTTTCTTCGCCCGCACCAAGAAGTATTTCGCTTCGGTCAAGTCCGAGATGAAGCGTGTCACGTGGCCCGATAAGAAGGAGCTCGTGAACTACTCGGTCGTCGTCTGCGCTTCTCTGGTCGTCGTCGGCGTCGTCATCGCTCTGCTCGATGCTGGCTTTGGCGAGGCTCTTGCTCTGTTCTCTGGATTGAGGGGCTAAACCATGTCTAAGCGTTGGTACGTCGTTCACACTTACTCTGGATACGAGAACCGCGTTAAGTCCGATCTCGAGCATCGTATCGAGACCATGGGCATGCAGGACCGTATCTTTGATATCGAGATTCCTATGGAGCGCGTCACCGAGATTAAAGAGGGTGGCAAGCGTGAGACCAAGGATTCCAAGATTTTCCCGGGTTATGTCCTGGTCCGCATGGAGATGGATGACGATGCTTGGACGTGCGTTCGTAACACGCCTGGCGTCACCGGTTTCCTAGGCGGCAACGGCAAGCCCGCTCCGCTTTCCCGCGACGAGTACAACAAGATGACTCGTCGTCCCGGTAAGGGCGATTCGCCCAAGCGCACCTCGGTTGATATTCAGGTCGGCACGTCCGTCCGCGTCACCGATGGTCCGCTTACCGACTTTGATGGCAAGGTCTCCGAGGTTAACACCGAGGCTGGCAAGCTCAAGGTCACGCTGATGATCTTTGGCCGCGAGACGCCGGTTGAGCTCGACTTTAACCAGGTCGCTGTCATCGCTTAACTTTTCGTCCGTTCGCGCGAGCGTGCTTCTTCTGTGACTGCTCATCTCAGGAGTGCTTCTAACACGTGCGTGCTTACGATATAGCAAGTACTTCACACTCGTGATTCGAAAGGAATGACCATGGCTGAGAAGAAGGTTGCCAACGTCATTAAGCTCCAGATTCCTGCTGGTGCAGCTAACCCCGCTCCTCCCGTCGGCCCCGCCCTAGGCGCTGCTGGCGTGAACATCATGCAGTTCTGCCAGGCCTTTAACGCCGAGACGCAGGACAAGAAGGGCGACATCATCCCCGTTGAGATCTCTGTCTACGAGGATAAGTCCTTCTCCTTCATCACCAAGACCCCGCCGGCGGCTCACCTTATCAAGAAGGAGCTGAACCTCAAGTCTGGTTCCGCTAAGCCCCAGGCTGACAAGGTTGGTCAGCTCTCCCAGGAGCAGCTCACCAAGATCGCCGAGATCAAGATGCCGGACCTCAATGCCAACGACATTGACGCCGCCAAGAAGATCATCGCCGGTACCGCCCGTTCCTTGGGCGTCACCATCGCTGAGTAGCGATTTCTTATGGTAACGGCGGGTGCTCCGACCGGGGCGCCCGTTAAATGTGTGCAATAGGGCACACGATACGATGTGGGAGGGCTCACGCCCGTTTAACCACAGGAGGTAATGCACATGGCTAAGCATGGTAAGAGCTATAACGCCGCTGCCGAGAAGATCGACCGCGCCACGCTCTACACCCCCCTTCAGGCTGCCAAGCTCATCAAGGAGCTCGACACCGCCAAGTTCGACGAGACCGTCGAGGCCCACTTCCGTCTGGGCATCGATACTCGTAAGGCTGACCAGAACATCCGTGGTTCCATCTCCCTGCCCCACGGCACCGGCAAGACCGTTCGTGTTGCCGTCTTCGCCGAGGGCGAGAAGGCCCGCGAGGCTGAGGCTGCCGGCGCCGACATCATCGGTTCCGACGAGCTCGTCGCCCAGATTCAGAAGGGCGAGATCAACTTCGACGCCGCTATCGCTACGCCGAACATGATGGCCAAGGTTGGCCGCATCGGTAAGATCCTTGGTCCCCGTGGCCTCATGCCGAACCCCAAGCTCGGCACTGTGACCATGGACGTCGCCAAGATGGTCTCCGAGCTCAAGGCTGGCCGCGTTGAGTACCGCGCCGACCGCTACGGCATCTGCCACGTGCCCCTGGGCAAGAAGTCCTTCTCCGAGCAGCAGCTCGTCGAGAACTACGCTGCCCTGTACACCGAGATCCTGCGCGTCAAGCCCGCTTCTGCTAAGGGCAAGTACGTTAAGTCCATCTCCGTGTCTTCCACCATGGGCCCTGGCGTCAAGGTCGATCCCGCTATCCAGCGTGACTTCCTGGCTGAGTAACTAATGGTTACTGCCTGAGCAAAGCAAGCATTGCTAAAGAAACCCGGTTCTGTCTCGTGCAGGACCGGGTTTCTTGCTATCTCGGGCCAAAACCACCACAAAGGTGTCTGCCTGTGGTGGCCCAATGATATGGCAGCGTAGCGAGCCGGTTCCAAGCGCCTCAGGTCGCCCCGAAAGAGGAGCGACGCGTACTTTGGTACGCGAGCGATGGCTTGAGGGGCGAGATGGGGTGCTTGGGGCCGGCGCAGCGTCAAGCCTTAAAGGTGGTTACCAGGGGGTTCTGGCGGTTGAGGACTCGATGGCATCGTGGCGTTTGAGCTCCCGGCGCATGGTTTGCGAATTGAGCCAGGCTGCCTGCCAGCCACGGATGGGGTAGCGCGTCTGGTCGAGCTCAAACTGTGTATAGCCGCAGGCGTTGATGATCGTCGTTCCACACACATGCTGACGCTCGCGCTGAAAATCGCAACCGTAGCTTTGGTGCACATGCCCGTGCACCATGTAGTCGGGATTCCAGGATTCGAGTGCTGTGTTAAAGCACTCGAACCCTCGATGCGGCAGATCGTCCAGATCACCCATACCGGCGGCGGGTGCATGGGTAAGCAGAATGTCGCACCCGCCGACCATCCTAACCTTACGCGACAGCTTACGCATGCGCTTGGACATCTCGCGTTCGGTGTACATGTTGGCGCCGTCGCGATAACGCATGGACCCGCCAAGGCCCGCAATGCGAATCCCTCGGTACGTGTACACGCTGTCTTCTACGCAGATACATCCGCCCGGTGCATGACGTGCGTAGCGGTCATCGTGATTGCCGCGCACGTAGATGAGCGGTTTGTTGATGACCGTGACCAAAAACTCAAGATAGTCCGGGTCCAGATCGCCGGCGGACAAAATCAGGTCGACTCCCTCAAAGCGTTCCTTGCGAAAGCACTCCCAAAGGCATCGTTCTTCGGTATCGGCTATGGCAAGGATTTTCATAGGGCAGGGACTTTCGGCTCATCGTCGAGCTGCGGAATGGTGCCTACCACGTTGTCCGCCAGCCAATTCATCTCGACAATCTGCGTGCTCGGCAGCGGAGGGAAGCCTTCGATCTGTACCACGCCGTTCTGGCTGTGGAGCTCGCCGCCAAAGGGGTTGATGGATCCCCCAACAATGCCGTTGCGGAGCAACTGCACGAGTTTGCGCGTTTGGTAGGGTAGGCCCGGAGCGTAACGGATGTCGATAACGCCGGAGCTCATGCCATACCAGTAGTTGACGGCGCGCACTTGGTTGTCGTCGCTGGTCTCGTCCCACGTGCCGTGAAGAAGGCTGCGAACGATGAGCTCGTAGTAACGGCCCCAGTTCCATACGGGCATGGCGATGCCGGTGACTTTGCCGTCGACCAAGCGGTGAAGCCCGTAGGCCGTTGGGTCTTCGAGCGACTTTGACATGTCAGCGCCGGTCATGACGCTCACGCCTTCGCGGCACATGGCCTCGGCAAGACCACCGGCGGGAACATCGCCCCAGGTGAGGATGACCTGCGCGCGCGGGTCGAGCAGCGAGGCGCCAATCGCAAAGGCGTTGATCTCGCTGAGTGCGCCCGAGGCGAAGACCGACGCGTGGTAACCGATGCGGTGGTTGTCCGCCATGCTGGCCGCAAGGGCGCCCAGCAGAAACTTGGCCTCGTACATCTTGCCAAAGTACGAACGGACGCTTTGATGGGGAAGGCCGATAGAGCAGTTGAGGAACCGAACCCGGGGATACTCAACTGCAGCCCTGAGCGTGTATTCCATCAGGCGGTGCGAGGTCGAGAAGATGACGTTTGCTCCATGTTTGACAGCCGTTTCCACGGCGGCGCAGAACACATCCGGATCGTGACAGTCCTCGAACGCCTCGGTGCGCACGATACCGCCAAAGTGCTCATCGAGATACTGACGCCCTTGGTCGTGCAGGCTGTCCCAGCTCGACGTCGCACAGGGGAACTCATGGATAAAGGCGATGCGCAGGGGGTTGGCCGTCGAGTAGACGGTCTTGCCCATAAAGAAGTTGAGCACGCCAGAGGTGGACTTGGCGGGCGTCTCCTCCTCGTCGACGCTCGGTGCTTCGACAAGATCGACCTTGTCCTCGTCATTTTTGCCGGCAATGACCAGCTCGCGCCAGATCTTGCACAGGCGGTTTACGACGATATCCGTCGGCGTATCCAGCAGGCGGTCCTGGTTGTACACATTGAGGTACACGAGCATGGCGTCGGCAGGCGTAATGTCCAGGTGGTCGCCGCCTGCGCGAAGGTAGGCGCGCTTAAAGAGCAGGAAGGTGTGGCGCAGGTAGTCGACCTTTTTCTGCGGCCATTTTTCGATAAGGTTCTGACCGAGCATCTTGGCGAGCGTTTCGTAGCTTCCCTCACGCGAGAACTCGATCTCGTATAGGGGGCAGACGCGCCAAAACGCGCAGAACTCGCCGTACAGGCGGCTTTCGACGGAATCCCATTTGCCGGGGTAGAGACGGGTGACCTTGGCCGAAACCGTCGGGGCGTCTAGGAATTTGAGGACACTGACGCGTTTGTTGCCTTCTTGGACATAGAACCGATGCATGAACTCGGTGACGATGACGGGGTCGCGATAGCCCTCAGTCACCTGGATGTCGTAGAGGTTGGACCACTTGCGGGCGAACTCGGTGCTAAACGGAAGCAGGGGCATAAAGTTACACGAAAAGGCGGACTGACGGCCCTTGGTGACCGTGCCGACGACCATTTCGAGCGGAATATCCCGCAGGCCGACATTCTCTCGCTGACCTAAGGGGAGCTGAGCAACCAAGCTATCGAGGTCCGTAAGGTATGGATGCTCGCTTTGGCTAATGGCGCGTCGACGTCCTTGCTCGCCGCGCTTGCGTGCTTGACGATAGGCCTCTTCCATAATGTTGCTCCCTTAGTCGTTTAAACAACTATATGAACCATGGTACCACGAATGAAAACCACTACAAAGATGCCTGTCCCCTTTGCGGTGGTTTAGGCGATGATGGGGGCGATGGCGCGGATGCAGGCGTCGGCTGCCGTGAAAGTAGTGCTGTCGTCGCTGACGATAAAGATGATCTTTCCTTTGATGCCAAAGTCGCCGATTTCGCTAAAGAGTACGTAGGGCTCCTTGTCAAAGCCCGAGATGGGAAGCACGGCGGCCTTGGTGGCGCTGGTCAGCTCGTCTGCCAGTGCGTCGAGCGAGGCCCACTTGGACGTGTCCTTTACGGCAACGGGCACAGCCACACGCCCGAAGGGCATGAGGTGCACGAGCGTGTTCTTGGAGATGTTGGAGTTGGGCACAATGATGGTCTGTCCACAGGCATCCTCAATCGTTGTATGGCGCCAAGTGATGTCTTGGACCACGCCGGATACGCCGCCGACCTCGATATTGTCGCCGGGTTTGATGATGCCCATAAAGGTCACCTGCATGCCGCCAATAAGGTTTGACAGCGTGTCCTGAAAGCCGAGCGAGATGGCGATGCCGCCGACGCCAAGAGCGGCGACGAGCGCGTTTGCGTTAATGCCAAAGCAGTTGTCGAGGATAAAGCTGCCGCCGATCATCCAGATGACGGCGCGTGCGATGTTGATGAAGATGCTCGATGCCGGAAGCGGGTTGTCGTCGCGATTGAGCAGGTGACGCAGGGTCTTGGATACGACCTTGGTGGCGACGGCGGTGCCTATCGCCAAGATGACGGCCCAGATGATGTTGTGGACCCACCGTTGCTCAAAGAAATGAAGAATCGGCTCAAACAATTCCATGTAGGGAAAACCTCCTTATGATCGTCAAACCATGATACCCACCAAGAAGCCCGTCCGATCAAATTCGGACGGGCTTCTGTGCTCGATATAAGGTTTACGCGGCGGGGCTGCAAGGCCCGGCGGTGTAGCTTAGCGTCGACGCTTCCAGATAATGCCGAGAATGATGATGACGATGCCGCCGACGAGGCATGCGCCGATCACGGCTAGCGTGCGGTCTCCCGTTGCGGCGAGCTTGCCGGTCGTCTTCTTGGTGATGACCTTCGTGGTCGTCGCGTCCGTCTTAGGCGAGGGTTCAGGCGTCGGGGCCGGTGTGGGCGTGGGGTCCACGGCAGCGGAGCCAAAGCTGATGGTGCCCGCGAGCGAGGCCATCTTGCTCTCCCAGCCGTTCTGCCCAATTAGCGCCCTTAGCGCTGACTCGCAGGTACCCCACTCGGTGTGCTTGGTGGCGTTTGCGAAGGTGGGGAAGTCGGTCGTGTTGGTGATGATGTAGTTGTTGGTGGCGACGGTATAGGTCTTGGCGGGGTCGAGCGTGCTGCCATCCTTGGTGAGCGTGGCGCTCACGATGCGCTTGCCTTCGGGCTGCGTCCAATCGATTGTCACGTTGATGCCGCCGAAGGAAAGGACGCTGCCGGAGTCGTCGCGCCACTTGTACATGTCTTGCGCCTCCTGCTCGGTGTGGCCGGCCGCTACGTAGGCTTGCTGAAGCTCGTAGCTGTGATTGCACTCGTCGCTGATCTGCAGCGAGTGCTCGAGCGCTGCCAGGAAGTCCGCACCGGTCATGGTCCAGGTCTCCACGGTGTTGCCGTAGGGCGAGATAGCGATGACGTTGCCGGCGGTTACATCGCCCGCAGCGATGCCGCCGCGGATGCCGCCCGCGTTCTCGATGGCAAGGTCCGCGCCCGTCAGGTCAAGATAGGAGCCGCAGATCACATGTCCGATGGTCTGGGCCTTGGTGGTGTCGCCTTCCTTGCTGGGGCGGAAATCGGTGGTGCGCACCATCTCCCAGCCGTGCGTGCCAGATGCGTTCTCGCCGTAGAAATAATTGGTAGAGCTCGTGCCGAGCACCTCGCTCGATGCGGCGCTAAAGGCATCGTCGAGCGGCTTGATCTTGTTGTCGTGGACCTCATCAAGGATGCTCTGATAGGTGGAGCCCTTGTTGGGGTCGGTCAAAAGAACGTTTACGTCCTTGGCGGTATAGAGCTTCTCGTCGCTTTTGCCTGCGTATACCGCCACCGTGTCATCGTCGGTGCTTTCGGTGCCCTTGGTGTCGTACTCGTAGGGGACGGAAAGCAGTCCCACCTCGGCAAAGGCACTGCCCGCCTCGACAACGTGGATTGTCTTGCCGTCGGCTCCCGTCACTTTCTCGTTAAGGTTGATGTGCTCGTGGCCTGCGATAAGGGCATCGACGCCACGGAGCCGCGTGGCAAAGGTCTTGGCGTCGAGCGTGTGCGCGATACACACAACAACATCGCAGCCCTCCTTGCGCAGCTGCTCTGCCACGGCATTGATGGCGTCCGCGGCACTCGAGAAGCTGGTACCCGCGACCAGGTCCGCGCGCAGCGAGGAGCCAAGCGACTCATCCATGGCTCCTACAACGCCGACCTTGATCTGGTAGGCGAACGTTGAGTGACTTTCACTGTCCTCCCAGGTGCGGTTGAGCGTCTTCGTGATGCTCGAGCTCCATACGCCGCTCGTAGACTTCGCATTCGCGCAGAGCATGGCGAAGGGCGTGCCGGTGGTGCTGTAGCCGGTCATGGTGCGGAGTTTGTCCGTACCGTAGCTCCAGTCGTGGTTGCCTGGCGTGGTCGCGTCGTAGCCGTCGGCGTAGAAGGTGTCCATGAGCTCGGCGATGCTCTTGCCCTCGCTCATGGTGGCGAAGGACTGTCCGTGGAAGGTATCACCCGCATCGAGCAAAAGATCGGGGGCGTTGCCCTGGGCGCTATAGAGAACCGCCAGTCCGTCAAAGCCGACGGTGCCGGTGCCCTTGCTTTCGTTGTAGCTGTACTTGTAGCTGCCGTGGATGTCGTTGGTGTGCATGACGGTCACAGAGCCGTCAATAGCGGCGGGCAGGTTCCCCGCGAAAGCGAGGCTGGGTGCGCCAGTGAGCACGCCGGCAAGCAGCGCGGCGGTTAACGCAAGGCGGGGGACGAATCTTTTCATGGCAGTCTCCTTAGTCCTTAACAAAAACCACCACAAAGGTGCCTGTCCCCTTTGTGGCGGTTTTCTAAGTTCAAGACTTTAGTCTGCTGGGCGCGCAGCGGCCAGCTTCAACCCACCCGCTA
>UQTR01000051.1 GCA_900544065.1 uncultured Collinsella sp. | reverse complement strand
GCTCGGAGATGTGTATAAGAGACAGCGTTACCACGGTTGCCGCCAAAGCCGCCACGGTTGCCGCCGCGGTCGCCATAGCCACCACGGTTGCCGCCAAAGCCGCCGCGACCGCCACGGTCGCCGCCACGGCCGCCACGGTCGTCACGGCCGCCGCGAGGACCGCGGTCCTCGTCCAAGCCCATGGCGACGAGCGGAGCGATGACCTTATCGAGAGCGGCCATCAGCTCGGTGGCCTCCTCGTAAGAAAGCTCGGGCAGGAGCTTCTCCTTCTTGTTGGCAAGCTCGACCAGGCCCTCAGCGGCATCCTCGGCAGCGAAGACGACGATCTTGCGCATATCGCCCTCGGCGTCGTCGATGCGGCCGACCAGATCGGCAGCCTCGGCCTCGGCCATCAGGCCATCGAGCTCACGAAGGCGCATGCCCAGCAGGTCAGACATTTCCTTCTGCTCCATCTTGGGCTTGAGATCAAGAAGCTTGATGGCGCGCTCGATGTTCGCCATACGCTCGGCCTTGGCCTCCTCCTCCTTGGAAATAGCAAAGCGACGGCTACGCAGCAGGCGGGCGGCCTTCTGCATCTTGTCCATCAGCTCTTCGTCATCGTAATCAACGGCGGCCTCGACAACCTCGGCCTCCTCCTCGGCGGAAACCTCGTCAGCAGCCTCAACCTCGGCAGCTTCGGTCTCCACGGTCTCGACTGCCTCGACCTCGGCAGCCATGGTCTCGTTCTCGGTCTCGTTCATGATCTCTTCGTTCTCGGACATGAGACTCCTTCTTAGCCCTCTCGGGCATCATCGCCCCATTCGCGGGGCCCGTCGCGCACTCTTTGCGCTTTAAACATTCATGCCTCTCGGCAAAACGTCCATTAGTTTATGGTGTCGCCATCCAATCTAGCTGCAGAATCTATGTGCACACATTAATGCGACATGTGCGACTCGCGACGAGCGTACACCAGCGACGTCGCGAAACCGACCACGGCAATTACAGCCGCCACACGTACGGCAGCTGCAAATCCAATCGCCTGGGCAACGTCGGTCGCAGCGCCAGCGGCGCCGGCAGTCGCCGCAGAACTCGAGAGCAGGCCGATAAACAGCGACGGACCAAACGATGCGGCAATCATGTTCCACGTGTTGAGCAATGCCGTTCCGTGAGGATGCTCAGCGGCAGACAGCGTCTCCAAACCGGCCGTCTGCGAGGGGCTCAGCACCAAACCGACGCCGGCATACACCACAACGGTCAGCGCCACGACGACGCCGATGTTCATACTTGCCGCCGTCACTGAGATTGCGATCTGCCCCACGGCAATCAGGGCAAAGCCGACCGGCAGCAGCGGCCATGCGCCACGGGCGTCCATCACGCGTCCGCCCACAATCGAGGTCACGGCGTTGCAGGCAATCGCCGGCAAAATGAGCAGGCCCGCAACAAGTGCGGTCATGCCGTATGCGCCCTCAAAATAGAGCGGCAACAAAACGCTCATCGAGAACGTTGTCATCATCGACACCACCACAAGCGAACACGCAGGCCAAAAACGAACGCTCGCCATGGGACGCACGTTAAGCACCGGATGCACGAGTTTGAGCTGACGGGCCGCAAACAGGCCGAGCAGCACAATGACGGCGAAAAGCGCCACGACACCGGCAATCAGATTGGTCGAGAACTCGCCTACGGAATACACAAATGCCGTAATGCCGGCGGCAAGCAAAACAACCGACAGAATATCAAGCGTGGTGTTCGAGCGCTCTCCGACATTCTGGACATGCTTTACGCCCGCTGCAGCGACCGCAATGCCGCCCACCAGCGGCACTACGAACACCGCCCTCCAGCCAAACAACGTACACATAAGACCGCTGATCACGGGTCCAAACGCCGGCCCTAGCGTAATGCAGGCACCGCCCAGGCTCAGATACAGACCAAGCTTCTCGCGCGGGGCGCAAGACAGCACCACGTTCATCATGAGTGGAAACAGGATGCCCGATCCCACAGCCTGCAAAATACGACTTGGCAGCAAAACGCTAAACGACGGAGCGACCAGGCACAGGACTTCGCCGGCGACCATGCATCCGCATGCGAAAAACAGCAGCTTGCGCGTCGAGAAACGGCCGGACAGGAAGGCCATGATGGCCGTAAAGATCGACGTCACGATCATGTAGCCCGAAACGAGCCACTGCGCCGTGGTGGCACTCACCGAAAAGGCCGCCATAATGTCGTGCAACGCCACGTTAATGATGTTCTCGTTAAACGCGGCGACAAAGGCTGCAATATACATTACGACGAGAAGCGCCGCAGTGGCCGATGGCGTTACTTGAACTTGTTGCTGAGATTTGCTCCCCATGCATTTCCTTCCTCTTGGAACGACAGTCGCATCGCCCCAGAGGAACAGTCCAGGGCGAAAATGAGCCCTAGACTTACGCCAGACGCCGCACACGACGAGTCTGACAACATGGTCCAACGTCGAAAGATTGTAACGCGGACGCACAGCTTTCCTTCCGCGCTATTATTAAAAGTCCACGAAAGCATGAGACATGAGGAGCCCGCCATGATTAAGCCCATCATGAAATCCGAGTTCTTTTTGCGCCTACCTTCCGAAGACGCGGGATCCGACGACGCCGCGACCGGACAGGATCTCCTGGATACGCTCCATGAGCATGAGCACGAGTGCGTGGGCCTCGCCGCCAATATGATTGGCGTGCGCAAACGCATCATCTGCGTAAAGGACGGCAACAGGGCGCTCCTGATGTACAACCCTCAAATTCTTGAGCAGGTCAATGCCTATCAGACGAGCGAAGGCTGCCTCTCGCTGATCGGCGAGCGTCCCTGCACCCGCTATCGCCGCATTAAGGTGAAGTATTTGGACGAAAACTTCGTCCACCGCATCAAAAACTTCTCGGGCTACACCGCCGAGATCATCCAGCACGAAATCGACCACTGTTGCGGAATCGTTATTTAGTTCCGCCGATTCAAGAAAGCTCCCTGCAGCAAAACAACTGCAGGGAGCTTTTCATAGTGCGGAACTTCTATCCCACTAGCTCTGGCGGTAATGGTCGAAGAAGTCGGCAAGGTCTTCGAGCGACTCTTTGAGCACTTCCATGCGCGGCAGGTACACGATGCGGAAGTGGTCGGGCTCGCCCCAGTTAAAGCCGCCGCCGCGCGTGATCAGAATCTTCTTCTCGTGCAGCAGGTCGAGAGCAAACTGCTCGTCATCGGTGATGTTGAACTTTTTAACATCCATCTTGGGGAAGATGTAGAACGCCGCGCGCGGCTTGACCACCGAGATGCCATCGATCTTGCTGAGTGCCTCATACACAAAGTTGCGCTGCTCGTAGACACGACCGCCGGGTCGGATGTAGTCGTTAACCGACTGATGGCCGCCGAGCGCCGTCTGGACGATCGACTGAGCCGGCACGTTGGAGCACAGGCGCATGTTGGAGAGCATGTTGATGCCCATGATAAAGTCGCTCATGCAGCGCTGGTTGCCCGAAAGCACCATCCAGCCAATGCGATAGCCCGCGATCATATGCGACTTGGACAGGCCGCTAAACGTAATGCAGGGCAGGTCGGGGGCGAGCGATGCAATCGAGACGTGCTCGTAGCCGTCCATGCACAGGCGGTCGTAGATCTCGTCGGCAAAAATCATGAGCTGATGCCTGCGCGCAACCTCGACGATGCCCTCAAGCACCTCGCGCGGATAGACCGATCCCGTGGGGTTGTTGGGGTTGATGATGACGAGGGCCTTGGTCGCGCTCGTGATCTTGGACTCCATATCCTCCAGGTCGGGATACCAATCCGCCTGCTCATCGCACAGATAGTGCACGGGATGACCGCCGGCAAGGGTTGCGCACGCCGTCCAGAGCGGATAGTCGGGGCTGGGGATCAGAATCTCGTCGCCATTGTCGAGCAGCGCGTTCATCGAAAGCTGAATGAGTTCGGACACGCCGTTGCCCGTGTAGATGTGCTCCATCTGAACATTGGGCAGGCCCTTGATCTGCGAGTACTGCATAATCGCCTTGCGCGCAGAGAACAGACCGCGCGAGTTGGAATAGCCTTCGCAGTCGGGCAGCTGCTGGCGCATGTCCTTAATAACCTCATCGGGCGTGCGGAAACCAAAGGGTGCGGGATTACCGATGTTGAGCTTGAGGATGCGCTCGCCCTCGTCCTCCATACGGGCGGCCTCGTCGACGACGGGACCGCGCACGTCATACAGGACGTTCTCGAGCTTGGTGGATTTAGAAAAAGTACGCATGGTGGTGCTCCTTGGAATTTGAGCTGAGGGATGGGGTTCGGGCTTGGAAACGTTGTTGGGCGATGATGCCTCGCCTTGATCGGCGCCACCGGCAAGCAGCCAGGTAACATCGACCTCCAAAACGCGGGCGAGCAGCTCTGCCACATCGCGCCGCGGGATCGTCTTGCCGCTCACATATTGGCTCATCTGACTCTTGCCGAGTTTTTTGCCGAGCATCTCCGATGCGCGGATTACGTCCGACTGGCGAACGTCGCGATCGGACATAGCCTGTCGCAGGCGATCGCTAAACGTCTCTTGGGCCACTAGAACCTCCTTGCTGGCAAAGTTCAATTTATAGAACACGAATTGAACCATGGTTCAATTTAGCAAGCAGTATAACGCGGCGCTTCATTCGAAAGTTCAATTTCATAAGAAAATGTATCGGACTCCGAGATCTGCCCAAAGCAAACAATGGCGTGTACACGTTTAGAGGTATTCGAGAAAACGGGCGGCGGCAAGCGAAACGTCGGCCGTTCGATATATGGCATTGATCTGCCGATGGGGATGTCCCTCGAGCGAACGCACGGCAACATCGAACTGACAACGGCGCAAGATGAGCGCGGGAAGAATGCTCACGCCCAGGCCGTCCTCGACCATAGCCATAATCGCATAATCATCCCAGGTCGACAGCTTGGAGCACACCGTCAGCCCCGCCCGACGGAACAGCGGCGTAATCTCGTCATCGGTGCCGCGTTCTAGCAGAATAAACTGCTCGTTGGCTAAATCGGCAAGAGAAACGACCTCCGCCGTGGCAAGCAAAGAATCTGCCGGCACTACCGCCATCAACTCGTCGCGCACCAAAGACCGCGATGCCATGCCGTTTTCTCGTGGCTCACGCGGGATAAAGCCCAGGTCGCAGCGGCCTTCCGCCACCCATTGCTCAATCTCGGAGTAATCACCCATCAGCAGCTCGTAATCGACATCCGGATGATCGGCGCGAAAGCGCGCAATCACCGGCGGCAGCACGTGGGTCGCCACACTCGAAAACGTACCGATGCAGATTTTGCCGCGCATGAGCCCGCGCATCTCATCCACCCGTCGCTGCAAGCGAGTGAATTCCTCGCAGAGCGCCTCGACAGCCGGCATGACCTGCCGCCCGTCGGCAGAAAGCACTACGCCCTCGCGACTGCGGTCGAGCACCTTAAAGCCCCAATCGGCCTCAAGATCGGCCACCATACGGCTCACGCCCGACTGCGAATAGCTCAGGCGCTCGGCAGCACGCGTAAAGCTTCCGGCGCGCACCGTCTCCAGCAGCACCTGCATCTTTTGAATATTCGTTTCCACGACACGCCTCCACCTTTACATGAATTTTTGTCATGTTAGCCATGCATTATATTCGCTTTTCTTCTATTGCCAGTTCGCCCATAGTGAACATGCTCGAATATAGAGGGGACGGAAGCGCATGGACAACGGACTGTTTACGTACTTAGCAGCATTGCTATTGTTTGGCTCCAACGGCATCATCGCCGCTGCCATCGCGCTGCCGAGCTCCGATATCGTGCTACTGCGCACGTTTTTGGGCGCCCTCTCGCTTGTCACTATCCTTGCCATCACCCAACGCCATAAACTGCAGGCGCCATCTCGTCCCCGCGAAGCCGCAGCACTCCTTCTGTCGGGAGCCGCGCTGGGTGCCAGCTGGATTTTTCTGTTCCGTGCCTACCAGACGATCGGCGTCGGCGTATCCTCGCTGCTGTACTACTGTGGCCCCATCATTGTCATGGCGCTCTCCCCACTCATCTTTGGTGAAAAACTGACCGGCGGCAAAATCGCCGGCTTTATCGCCGTCGCCTGCGGCGCTTTTCTCATTGCAGCGCAAGGTCTCGGCGGCAACATGCCCATTGCGGGCATCGTCTGCGGCATCGCCTCGGCATTTTGCTATGCGCTGATGGTCATCGCTAGCAAGGGTGCGCCGCACATCGAGGGTCTCGAGAACTCCGCGCTCCAGGTGAGCGCCGCCTTTGTGACCGCGCTGGTCCTTACGCTCGTCACCCAAGGCGCTCCCTCGTTTTTCTCCCCCGACATCGCCGCAGGCATCGATTGGCGCACCGTCGTCATGCTCGGCGTCGTCAACACCGGCATCGGTTGCCTGCTCTACTTTAGTGCCGTCGCCAAGCTGCCCGTCCAGACCGTCGCGGTCGTCGGCTACCTCGAGCCGCTTTCGGCCGTCGCGTTCTCGGCCGTCCTTTTGGGCGAAGCCATAACACCGATCCGCCTGATGGGCGCCGCGCTTATCATCGGCGGCGCGATTTTTTGCGAACTCGCCGGCAAACGCGCAAACGCCAAGGCTGGCATCGCCCAGACAGTACGTGCTTAAAAGCCCCTGCTTTGAAATGCTACCTGGGTAGATAAATAATCCCCAGCTGAGGATTATTGTCTAAAATAACCCGATGTGCCAAACTGCTCTTGTATGTATAAAGACGGCATAAAGTTTTTTGTCCTAGACAGATAACCGGATGTCTAAGGGAGTCCTCGTGGCACACAATAAACTGGAGGCAAACCTCCAAGACCAGCACGGGCAAGGCGGGCACGGAGCCATCCCCCTCTCCGCTGGCATGCTGCTCGTAACGCTCGGCGTCGTCTATGGTGACATCGGCACGAGCCCCATGTACACCATGAAATCAATCGTCGCCAACAACGGCGGCATCGGTACCGTCAGCGAGGACATGATCCTGGGCGCGCTTTCGCTCGTCATCTGGACCATGACGCTCGTGACCACGGTCAAGTACGTGGTAATCGCCATGAAGGCCGACAACCACAACGAAGGCGGCATCTTCGCCCTGTTTAGCCTGGTGCGAAAAGTGGCACCATGGCTGATCCTACCTGCCATGATCGGCGGCGCGGCACTGCTCGCCGACGGCATCCTCACCCCCGCGGTCACGGTCACCACAGCCATCGAGGGTCTGCGCACCATCGAATGGGGCCATGCGCTGCTGGGCGACGGCCAGACCAACGTCATCATCATCACAATCATCATTATCTGCGGCCTATTTGCCATGCAGCGCGCCGGCACCTCGTCAATCGGCAAGCTCTTCGGCCCGCTCATGACGCTGTGGTTCCTGTTCCTGGCAGGCGCCGGTCTGTTCAACATGCTCGGCAACCTGTCCATCTTGCGCGCGCTCAACCCCATCCGCGGCATTATGTTCCTGTTCTCGCCCATCAACCATTCGGGCATTATGGTGCTCGGCTTTGTCTTCCTGTCGACAACCGGTGCCGAGGCACTCTACTCGGACATGGGCCACGTGGGCAAGGCAAACATCTATGCATCCTGGCCATTTGTTAAGGCGGCCCTTATCCTCAACTATCTGGGTCAGGGAGCTTGGCTACTCGCCAATAACTCCAACCCCCAGATGCTCGCGATGGATATCGTTAACCCGTTCTATATGATGCTTCCCGAGCCCCTGCGCCCCTTTGCCATTGTGCTTTCGGCCGTGGCGGCCATCATCGCCTCGCAGGCGCTCATCACCGGCTCGTTCTCGCTGGTATCCGAGGCAACGCGCCTCAACCTTATGCCGCACCTACGCATCCACTACCCCAGCGACACCAAGGGTCAGCTCTATATTCCGCTCGTCAACAACATCATGTGGGTCGGCTGCATCTTCATCGTGCTGTTGTTCCAGAACTCCGAGCGCATGGAAAGCGCCTATGGCCTCGCCATCACCGTGACCATGCTCATGACCACCACGCTGCTGACGAGCTATATCGCCGGCATCCTCAAGCACAAGCTGGGCGCCTGCATCTTTGCCCTGCTCTTTGGTGCCATTGAGCTGTGCTTCTTCGCTTCGTGCCTCACCATGTTCTTTGACGGCGGCTACGTCATGATCTTCCTGGCCGCACTGCTGTTCGGCCTTATGTATGTGTGGCGTCGCGGCACCGCCATCGAGCGCACGCAGACGATTCTGCTGCCCGTCTCCAAGTACATCGACCAGCTCAACCGCCTGCGCAATGACGAGACCTACCCCGTGCTCGCCGACAATCTGGTGTTCCTCACCAACAGCCCCGACCCGCTCACGCTCGACCGCGACGTGCTCTATTCCATCCTGGACAAACATCCCAAGCGCGCCAAGGCATACTGGTTCATCAACGTACACGTTACCGACGAGCCCTATACGCACGAGTATTCCGTTGAGACCTTTGGCACAGACTTCCTGTTCCGCGTGCGCTTGGACCTGGGCTTTAAGGTCAATCAGCGCATCAACGCCTACCTGCGCCAGATCGTTGGCGACCTGATGGCCTCGGGTGAGTTGCCGCCGCAGCACCACACCTACTCCATCTACGAGACGCGCGGCAACGTGGGCGACTTCCGTTTTTGCATGCTGCGCAAGATGCTTGCCCCCGAAACGGACATCAACCGCAATGACCACCGCGTGATGGCCATCAAGTACGCCGTCCGCCGCGCTTGCGGAAGCCCGGCGCGCTGGTACGGTCTCGAGAACTCTGCCATCATCATCGAGTACGTGCCGCTGTTTGCCCGCATGCGCCCGGCCGTTAAGCTCGTGCGCACCCAGGTGCCGCTCGAGGTTCAGATTGAAGAGGCCGAGGAAATGGAAGTCGACATCTTCTCGGACGACTTGGTCAACGGCAACGAAGCCGGTAGGGACATGAACGTCGACCCCACCGAGTTGCTCGAGAGCGTCGCCGATACGCCCGAACAGCAACAGCTCGACGGCCTCGAGAACGAACAGCTCAACGACGCCAACTTCTAGCGACGTCACAAATCAACGACAGCGGCCCTGCACCTCACGGGAGATGCAGGGCCGCTTTGCATTGCGGTAAAGCTATCGGCTACGAACGACGCGGCTCGGGAACCACGAGCCTATCGGGGCTCGCGCCCTCGGCATCCATCAGGCTCACGTAGCGAATCGACGGATCCCCATACATCGCGTAGTAATAATTGCCCGTGCGCGCGCTAAAGCATCCGGTGTAGATAGTCTTCTCGAACTTGCCATCGCCCATCCTGGACGCTCCCTCGATCATCACCACGCCCTCGAGCGAGCGGAACATGCGAACGACGTTTTCGGTCTCGCTCTCCTTTTGCGGGTAATTGGCATTGAGGTACGCCGCCTTTACAAAACGGCTCGGCGAATAGCAATCGCCCGGAATGCCGCGCATGCCGGCACCGGCTCCATAGGGCTTGAGCTCGGCGCCACGCCATGTCGCCGTCTGCGGAAAATCGCTTGTGGCGGTGATATAGGTGCGTAGGTTTTCCATATGCCACGGGAAGGTCGGCTGATTGGCAAGGGTGTCGACCGGATCGTCGTATACATGCAGGCCGTCAGCCATCATCTCGACCACGATGCTGCGCTGGCTGTCGCCGATAATCCAATGGAGCAGTGACACGCCCAGCCCCTCTCCGGCAGATTTGGCGACAATCACCGTGTCGCACAGCGCGGCCTCGACCTCATCGACCGTCGAGAACGTCGCTGCCACCCACAGGGGAAACTCATAGGCCGCGATATTGGTCTTGCCGTCGACAGGGCCCTCGGCATACTCGGCATAACCCGGGAAATTGAGACCCGCCACGGCGAGGCCCGCATCGTTGCCGCAATCGAAGAACATAGGGTAGTTCCTGTAATCGATGCACATACCGATCACCGCGTGCGCCGCTGTCGCGTCGTCGATAAACGAATACGGAATGTGAAACCCGCGCGGCATCACGCGAACCTGTTGGCCGTAGTCAAAGCTCCAGTCGAGATTGCGGCCCAGATACATGTGGCCAGAATTATCGGTAAATCGAATACTCGTACACATAGTGCCTCCTAGCTTTACGTTCTTGCTAATTTCATTGTCTCCAAACAAAAAGGCGCTAAACACAAAAGCCCGGACATGACAACAATGTCATGCCCGGGCCAAAAGAGACGAAGTGCGGTGCTGTAGTCACCCTAGACAAGTTTACCTTGGCAGTGGTCGATCATATGCTGGATCATCTGCGCCTCAAAGCCCGCGTAGTCGCGGCGGCACTCCTTCATCTTGCCGTCGACGATCTGGTCAAAGGCAACCTTGCACTTGATATAGCGCGTGGACTTGGTGACCTCCTCGTGCGTCAGGCAGCTCTCCTCCATCTTGCTGGCACCCAGGCCAAACACCAGACGGGGGTTGTAGAGCACATGGGGCTCGCCGGCGTCGTCCAGATAGACGCAGACCTTCTTGGTGACGCCGATCTGGTTGGCGGCAAGGCAGCCGGCATCGTCGAGCGACTTGATGGTATCGATCAGGTCCTGTGCCACCGACTCGTCCTCGACGGTCGCAACCTCGCAACGCTGGGACAGAATAGCCTCGTCGTGGCAGAGCTCTTTAATCATACGTTCCTCCATAGGGGTCGTTGTAACTGCTTAAGTATACGGTACCCACACATTTTCATGCGAAAAATACCGTCTGTCTGCTACAAAGCGCCGAACATCAACATGCGAGGAACATCAGCCTTTCAAAGGCGATATAGTAGTTGAGTTCGTGTCAATCGGCCTAAACTCGGGGCCGAGCAAGGAAAGGGTATGCATGGACGAACTATTTCACGTCAGCGAGCGCAAGTCCACAATCGGGACCGAACTCCGCGCTGGACTGACAACATTCCTGGCGATGGCCTACATCATCGCCGTCAACCCCGCGGTGCTCTCGGGCGCTGGCATCGATGCGGGAGCGCTCGCCTGCGCCACCTGCCTGGGCGCCGGCATCATGACCATCTGCATGGGCATCTTCGCCAACCGCCCGCTCGCCTGCGCGTCGGGCTTAGGCGTCAACGCGATGATCGCTGGAATCACCACCACCGTCTGCGGCGGTGACTGGCACGTGGCCATGAGCGTCATCTTCCTCGAGGGTATCGTCATCTTGCTGCTCGTGCTTTGTGGCCTGCGCGAGGCCATCATGGACGCCATCCCGGTTGTCCTGCGTCACGCCATCTCGGTGGGTCTGGGCCTGTTCATCGCCATGATTGGCCTGTGCGATGCCGGCATTATCACCGCTGGCGCCGGTACACTCGTCGGTCTGGGCGACATCACCTCCCCCACCTTCATCGTCGGCATCATCTCCATCCTGGTGACAGTCGCCCTCGTCTGCCGCAACGTCCCCGGCTCGCTGCTCATCGGCATCGTCGTCGCCGTCATCGCCGGTATCCCCCTAGGTGTGACCCATGCTCCGACCGGTATCATCGCCCCGCTCGACTTCTCGAGCATCGGTGGCCCCATCGCCGACGCCGGCGGCGTGCCCGCCATCGTCAAGGTCCTTACCGACCCCGCGCTCCTCGTCATCTCGTTCTCGCTGCTCATGAGTGACTTCTTCGACACCATGGGCACCGCGATGGCCGTGGCCAAGCAGGGCGAGTTCCTCACCGACGACGGCAACGTCGAGAATATCAAGGAGATCCTGATCGTCGACTCCGCCGCCGCTGCTGTGGGCGGTTTCATGGGTGTCTCCTCCATCACCACCTTCGTCGAGTCCACTTCCGGCGCCGCCGACGGTGGCCGCACGGGCCTCACCTCCGTCACCACCGGCGTGCTGTTCATTCTCGCCGCGTTCTTCTCCCCCATCGTCACCATCGTTTCCAGCGCCGCCACCTGCGGTGCTCTGGTCTACGTCGGCTACCTCATGATGAGCGAGGCCTCCGAGATCGACTGGTCCGACGTGTCGCAGGGTTTCCCGGCGTTCATGATTGTCGCCGGCGTGCCCTTCACCTACTCCATCTCTGCCGGCATTGGCCTAGGCTTTATCGCCTACGTGATCGTCGCGCTCTTTAAGGGCGAGGCCTCCAAGATCAAGCCGCTCATGTGGATCGCAGCTCTCGCCTTCCTCGTCTACTTCTTCGTAGCGTAACGGCATAGTCTGCTAAAACAGAACACCAAAGCGCGGAGTCGCATCGAGCGGCTCCGCGCTTTTCTTTTAAAGCCAGGCAACGCACAGACGCGCGATGTTTTGCTTCCCAAGTTTTGGACATTTTGCCCTCCAAACGGCACTACCGCCGGCTACATCCTGCAGATATGCTGGGCTTAATCGCATAGGCCCTATGAGGATGGGAGTAACCATGGCCGCCTTGTTCACGACCCCCAAGCGCAATGACAAAACCTCTGGAGCCCATTTTGTCGAGCCCGACGTGTGCCGTCGCACGCTGCTCGCACACGGCAGCTGGCGCCGCGTGACGCGCCGCATCGTCTGCGGCCTGGCCTGCGCGCTCACGGTGAGCTCGCTGCTCATGCCGAGCGTCTCGCTCGCGGCCGAGTGGGTGGACGTCGGCGGCGTCCGCCACGAAGCGGCCGCGGGGCCCGCGGGAGACGCCGCCGGCACCTGGAGCTGGGACGGCGCCGATGACATGAAGCTCAACGGCTATAACGGCGGCGCGATCGAGGCAGCGGGCAAGCTCAACGTGAGCTACGAGGGCGACAACATCGTCACTAACGGCGACGGCCGCGGCATCAAGGTTAAGGATGGCGCGAACGAGAACGCCGAGCTTAATATTCAGGGCGACGCGTCCAGCACGCTCAACGTGACATCTTCTCGTGACGCCATCACTTCCGTCGGCAGCATCAACATCGACGGCGCTGGCACTGTCAACGCCACGAGCACCGAGCACGATGCCATCGATGCCGGGGGCGATGTCACCATCAAGGGCTCGGGAAACGTTAACGCCACGGGCGATTCGGATGGCATCAGGGCCGACGGCAACATCACGATCGACAACAGCGGAACCGTCACCGCCAAGGCCACCGAGGATCAGGGTATCGATGCTAACGAGAACCTCATCATAAAGGGCGGCGGCAAGGTAGAGGCAAGCTCTATCAAAGACAATGCGATTTGGGCCGACGGCAACATCGAGATCTCGGGTGGCAGCCAGGTCAAGGCAAGCTCCGAGGAAGACGCCACCATCGACGGTAAAAACAGCCTCACGGTCACGAACGCTTCCCTCAACGCAAGTGGCGTTGGGTATGGCATCTATGTCTACAAGGGCATCACGTTCGATGGCGCAACCGTAACGGTCCGTGCAAGTGCAGGGAACGATGAAGCCAGCGCCCTCTTCACCGACGAGGACGACATCGTCATCAAGAACGGCTCGATCGTGGATGCGTTCGCAGAAGGCCAGTTCTCGACCGCAATCTTCACCAGAAACTACTACCCCAACGAAGCGGGTGGTCACATCTACATTAGTGACTCCGTTGTCAAGGCTATAGCCCGCTATGTCGAGTCCGGTAGCGACGGCCCCGATCACTACAGCAACGACCAAAGTGGCGCGGTCATTCCCGAGCATAGGGGCATGAACATCGGCATCTTTGCCCGGACCAAGGAGGGCATCACGCCCGCGACCATCTCGATTGTCCGCAGTAAGGTCACAGCTGAGGGAGACACGGCGGCAATCTTCGCCCTTGCCGTGAGCGCGGACGGCGAGACAATCGGCACCATCGAGATCGAAGGCGCTCCCATACAGACGCCCACAGGCGGCAAGATCATTGGCTATCGCAACAAGGAAGAACTCGATGACGGCATCTTCTACGTGGTGGGTCAAACCATCGGCACGGGCGACGCTGTGATCGACTCCCCCTATAACGAAGCTGTCGCCAAGAGCACGGTCATCGCGCCTCCCGAGGAGATCAAACCCGAGGAGAAGCCAGGCGAGACCAAGCCCGAGGGTTCCAAGTCCGAGGGCACGAAGACGACCAAGACCGTTGCAGTTGCAGCCACGGGAGCAAAGATCGCCGGCAAACTCGCAGCAACCGGCGACGCCTCGAGCGCAGCCATCGTGGCAGCCGCCCTTGCGGGAACAGCCGCCATCGCCGCGGGCGCCGTGGTGAGCCGCAAGCGCTCGTAAACACTTTTTCGCACGGGACGGGTGGATCGCGGCCCTTGCCTTCCTCGTCTACTTCTTCGTAGCGTAAGGGCAAGGCTGCAAAAGCTGAACAATAAAGCGCGGAGTCGCCATGCGGCCCCGCGCTTTTCTTTTAGCGCCGGTCCCTGCGCCGGCGTGCGGCCTATTTCTCCCCCATTTTGGCCATTTTGCCCTCCAAACGGCACTACCGCCGGCAACATCCAGCAGATACGCTGAATCTAGTCGTATAGGCCCTATGAGAACGGGAGCAACCATGGCAGCCTTGTTCACGACCCCCAAACGCAATGACACTACCGCCGGAACCCATGTTGCCGAACCCGACGTTCGCCGTCGCATAGGACTCGCGCACGGCAGCTGGCGCCGCGTGACGCGCCGCATCGTCTGCGGCCTGGCCTGCGCGCTCACGGTGAGCTCGCTGCTCATGCCGAGCGTCTCGCTCGCAGCGGAATGGGTCAAGGTCGGCGGCAACAAGTACAACACCGCGGCGAGCGACGAGGCCGGTACCTGGTCGTGGGACGGCGCCGACGACTTGAAGCTCAACAACTATAACGGCGGCGAGATCCAGGCCGCAGGCAAGCTCAACGTGAATTACTCGGGAACCAACATCGTCACTGCCGAATGGATCGAAAGCATCAACGTTTCTCATGGCACTAACGAGAATGCCGAGCTCAATATCCAAGGCGACGAGGGCGGCACGCTCAGCGTGACATCTACTGAGGACGCTATCCTCACCACGGGTAATATCAACATCGACGGAGCCGGATCCGTCAACGCCACGAGCACTGGGTTTGATGCCATCAATGCCGGAGGTGATCTCGCTATCAAAGGTTCGGGCAACGTCAACGCCACGGGTGCATCGGATGGCATCAGGGCAAACGGCAATATCACGATTGACGACAGCGGAGCCGTCACCGCCAGGGCTACCAAGGACAAGGGTATTGGAGCCGACAAGAACCTCACCATCAAGGGTGGCGGGACGGTCGAGGCAAGCTCAGCCGATGGTGAGGCCCTTTGGAGCGGCGACAATATCAACATCTCGGACGGCCTGTCTCTTATACACATCTCCGAGCCCACGAGACC
>UQTR01000050.1 GCA_900544065.1 uncultured Collinsella sp. | reverse complement strand
CTTAGGGTCTCGTGGGCGCGGAGATGTGTATAAGAGACAGCAGCTCCAGCGAGTGCGCCATGCACATCTTGTCGGCCTTGAGCAGAATGTCGCCCGGGAGCCACATGTTCATGTCCAGGTACTGCTTCTTGACCAGTTCGGGCTGACCCTTCACGCGTGCGTAGATGGGTGCAGCGAGCTCAAAGGCGCCGTCGCCGGTGTTGTACTCGGGCTTGAGCACGCCGTCGACCTCGCGCTCCGGCCATACCAGAGCCTGTCCCAGGAACGACTTCTCGGGGATCTCGGCACCCTTGACCAGGAAGTTATGTCCCTTGAAGTACGGCATATGCAGCGCCAGGTTACCGAGCGCGCGACGGATGGGCAGCGGCACCATCTTTTTGTACTTGCGCACCGGGACCGTATCCTCGTAGTAGGCGTAGCCGCCAAAGAGTTCGTCGGCGCCTTCGCCCGAAAGCACCACGGTGACGTCCTTGCGGGCCATCTCGGCCAAGAACCACAGCGGCACAGAAGACAGGTTGGACTGCGGCTCGTCCATGTGATACTGGATGTCCTCGAGCGCACCGAAGAACTCGTCGGCGGTAATCATCTTGCGAACGTTCTCGACGCCGAGCTTATCGGAAAGCTCCTTGGCGTAGTTGGTCTCGTTAAAGTTCTTGTAGTCAAAGCCCACCGAGAAGGTCTTGTCGGGCATGAGGCAAGCGGCGATGTAGCTGGAGTCGACGCCACCGGAGAGGAACGACGCGACCTTGACGTCGGCGATGCGATGGGCCTCGACGCTCTCGTGCACGACCTCGTCCAGCTCATCGACATACTCTTCGAACGGCTTCTCGACAGCAGAGTAATCGCAATCCCAGTAGCGCTCGATGTTCATCTTGCCGGTCGGGATATCGACGGTAAAGTAGTGCGCCGGAGGCAGCTTGTAGACACCCTCGAAGAAGGTCTCCTCGGTTGCCGAATACTGCAGCGTCATGTACGGACGCAGGGCCTTTTTGTTGACCGCCTTGTGGAAGTGCGGGTAGTCCAGGAAGCTCTTGATCTCGGAACCAAAGAGCACGCCCGGAGCGCCGTCGCCCGCATCGGCCATGGGATAGTAGTAAAGCGGCTTGATGCCAAAGATGTCGCGGGCGCCAAAAAGCTTGTTCTTCTTTTTGTCCCAGATGACGAAGGCGTACATACCGCGCAGGCGATCGAGGACGGCCTCGCCCCACTCCTCGTAGCCGTGTAGGAGGCTCTCGGTGTCGGCGCCGCAGTGGAACTTGTAGCCCTTGGCCTCAAGCTCGGAACGGAGTTCTTGGAAGTTGTAGATCTCGCCGTTGAAGACAATGACGACGCTACCGTCCTCGTTGGCCATGGGTTGGGCGCCAGCCTCGGTCAGGTCGAGGATCGACAGGCGGCGGAAGCCGAGGGCAACGCGGCCGTCGATAAACTGACCGCCCATGTCGGGACCACGATGGACGATGCGGTCCATCATCTTGGTGAGCACCTCGGATTGGTTATCCGTCCCACCGACAAAACCGACAAAACCGCACATATACTATCCCCTCTGCTGTTGCTGGGCATCAAATCGAATCAGTAGCTTTTGAGTATACCCGAGGGCGTAAAGAGGGGCGGAATGTTCAGGCAATCTCAACTGAATCAGCTCCGCGCCGACACGCGCCAGTTACCTTTAATGGATATGAGATGAATGAGGCGATTGTTTTGCTATACTCTCTCCGCACGGGCGATTGGCGCAACGGTTAGCGCAGGTGCTTTACACGCACAAGGCTGGGGGTTCGAATCCCTCATCGCCCACCACTGATTTGATAGGCTCCCAGCAATGGGAGCCTTTCTTTTTTGGGCCCAGTGCATGGGATTCGAACCCGACAGGGTGCGGAGCTGAGGAAACGCGCAAGCGTTTTCCAGCGCAGCACGCGAGGGCCGCAGGCCCGAAGCGGAAGCGGGCGGCGTCAGCCGCACGCGGACATCCCTCATCGCCCACCACTGATTTGGAAACGGTCCTCGAAAGGGGACCGTTTTTGCTTGGACCCATTTCATGGGATTCGAACCCGCCAGCACGTCTGTCACAAAGGCCGTGGCCAAATAATGGCAAAAATGAGTACTGCTGCTTTGTTTGCAACATATAAAAAGATAGTATTTGCTTAAGTTACGCAACATATGTCCATTATAAGGACTAACAGTTAGATCAAAATCGTGCATTCATCGCCATTTCGACTTGCCATCTGGCCTTATTAGTCCAAAATTGCTGCTACCAAATCGGTAACAGTACTCATATTTGATGTTTTTTGACCAGCAGGTCTCCCTGCCTTAGCAAATCTAAGGCAAAACGGGCTCCAGACCGCTGAATCATGCCGCATAGGGCACGTCCGCAGTCCGGAACCCGGTCCAAATTGAGCTATTGCGCCGCGTTAGCCCAAGACACCCGACAGGATCTCGATCAGGCTGTCCACGTCGGCTTCTTCGCAGACAAGTGGCGGCAGGAAACGCAGCGTATGCGCACCTGTAGCGTTGATCACGGCACCGGCGGTCAGCGCGCGGGCAACAACATCATGCGCGTCGCCCGCGGCATCATCCAAATCACAGCCGAGCATCAAGCCGCGGCCACGTACCTCGGTCACGTGCGGCAGCTTGGCGAGCTTTGCCTCCATATGGGCACCCACCTTGGCAGCATGGTCGGCATAATCGCCGCGCACAAGCGCGGAGAGCGTCGCGGCACACGCCGCGATGGCCAAGCAGCTACCGCCAAAGGTCGAGCCGTGGTCGCCCGGCTTAAACACGTCGGCAATCTCCTTCTTCGCCACGACGGCACCCATGGGCACGCCATCAGCAATGCCCTTGGCAAGGCTCATGATGTCGGGCTCCACGCCATAGGTCTGGAACGCAAATGGCTTGCCGGAGCGGAAGATGCCGCACTGGACCTCGTCGGCGATAAGCACGGCGCCCACTTCGTGTGCCAGGTCGCGCGCTGCCGCCATAAACTCCTCGGTCATAGGGTGCACGCCACTCTCACCCTGGATCGGCTCGAGCATCACGGCACAAATTTCGCTCCCCAGCTGCCTGAAGATCGCACGCAGTTCATCGATATCGTTGGGCGTGCAGGCCACAAAGCCACCCGGCAGCGGGCGGAAACTATCCTGCAGCCAATCCTGCATGGTGGCGGCAATGGTCTCGAGCGTACGGCCGTGGAAGCCGCCGCGCATGCACACGATAGTGTTGCCGCCGTTACCGGCACGCTTGGCGTACAGGCGCGCGAGCTTCATCGAGCCCTCGTTGGCCTCGGCGCCGGAGTTGGCAAAGAAGGTCTCCCAAACCTGCTCATCCGCAGCCGGGGCACCAAGAGCAGCTGCCGTGGTCTCATCGCCGGCGGCAATGGCATCGGCAAGCACGCGCGCACCATCTACGTCGTCGTTAGCAAGCTTGGACAGCAGCGCCGCGACCTGTCCGCGCTGCTCGATGTAGAAGTAATTGGAGACATGCATGAGCTTTTTGGTCTGTGCCTCGAGCGCTGAGAGCACAGCCGGGTCGCCATGACCTAGGCTGCACACGCCGATGCCGGCAAGAAAGTCGAGGTACTCACGGCCATCGTCGCCGGTGAGCTTCATGCCGTGACCCTCGACAAACTCGACCGGAGAGCGGCCAAAGGTATGCATAACGTAATGGGATTCAAGCGATTGCTGAGCTGCAAGTGACATGGGATGCCTTTCGTTGAGCGCCGGACGGCGCAGACCTATGGGTGCAGGAATGGAGCGGCTGCGGGTCAGCTAGACCGTCTGAAGCTTCTCGACCTCGTCGAGGTTCTCGGTCAGACGCGCAGCAAACGTCGAAAGCGGATGCGGATGCGTATCGAACTCGTAAGCCGTCTCGGTGGAATGGATCACGGTGCCGACGCCGGCATCGGTCAGCAGCTCCAGCAGCAGCGAATGCGGCGTGGTGCCGTTGATGACGTGAGCGCGAAATACGCCGCCGGCAAGCGCATCGACGGCCGCGCGCAGCTTGGGAATCATGCCCTTATCGACCTCGCCGCCGTAGAGCATTTCGTTAACCTCGTCGAGTGTTAGGTTGGAGATGAGTGAGTCTTTATCGCTAAAGTCCTTGTACAGGCCGTCGACGTCGGTCAAAAAGATCGCCTTGTGCGCGTGGAGCGCTGCCGCAACGGCACCGGCGGCGGTATCGGCGTTGATGTTGAAGAAACCGCCGTCCTCCCCCGCCGCGACGGTAGCGATAACGGGGATGTACTCGCTATCGAGTAAGCGCTCGATATAGTCGGTGTTAACGTGCGTCACTTTGCCCACGCGACCGAGCTCGGGGTCGAGCGGCTCGGCGATGAGCGTGCCCGCATCGCTGCCCGACACGCCCACGGCCAGGTTGCCGTGGTGGTTGATGGCGGCAACCAGCTCCTGGTTAACCTTGCCGCCCAGCACCTCGCGCACGATATCCATAGTCGCCGGCGTGGTCACGCGCTGGCCGTTCTTAAACTCGACGGGGATGTCGTAGTGGCTCAGCGCCTCGTTGATGGCCTTGCCGCCACCGTGCACGATAACAGGGCGCATGCCGATGATCTTGAGCAGCACGATGTCGCTCATCACGTCGCGGCGCAGCTGCTCGTCGACCATGGCGGCTCCGCCATATTTGATAACAACCGTCTTGCCGGTCAGGTTCTTAATCCACGGCAGCGCTTCGAACAGCAGCTGCGCGGTTGCTTCGTTGGATTCGCTCGAACGACAATCGCGTGCGAATTTCATAATCTGCCTCGTCTTTCGTATCGTTATCGCGCCGCGCTCCGCTGTCCGCAATCGCGGCAAGATGCGCAGCGTCCCTGGAATCTAGGAACGGTAGTCGCCGTTGATGGAGATGTACTCATGCGTGAGATCGCAGGTCCACACGGTCGTTGCCGCGTCGCCTGCGCCCAGGTCGGCCGAAATCACGATCTCGGGCGCCTCAAAACGTCGTAGAGCCTCGTCCTCGTCAAAGGGAACGGTCAGACCGTTGCGACAGACAGGCATGCCCATCATGTCGATGGAAACGTCTTCCTGATTAAACTTCACGCCGCACTTGCCGAGCGCCATGGCAACGCGGCCCCAGTTGCAGTCGTGGCCGGCGATGCAGGTCTTAACGAGCGGCGAGTTGGCAACGGCACGGGCGGCGATATCGGCCTCCTCGTCGTTAGCGGCGCCGGTAACGTTGACCGTAACAAGCTTGGATGCGCCCTCACCATCGGCGGCGATATTGCGCGCCAGGCTCTCGCACACCTCGTGCACGGCAAATGCCAACTCGTCAAAGGCATCGGAGCCCTCGACGATGAGCTCGGCATCTGCGGCAGCGGCGCCGGAGGCAAGCATGATGCAGGTGTCGTTGGTCGAGGTGTCGGAATCGACCGTTACCTTGTTAAAGGTCTGCTTGACGGTCGAGAGCAGCAGGGCATGAAGTGCCGCAGGCTCGACGGGGGCATCGGTGGTGATAACTGCGATCATGGTGGCCATGTTGGGCATGATCATGCCCGAGCCCTTGCACATTCCGCCTACCGTATAGACATTGTCCGCATGACCCGCAGCCTCACTGACGTAGGATACGGCGTACTCCTTGGAGTGCGTGTCGGTCGTCATGATGGCGCGAGCGGCATCGGCGCCACCGTGGGCGGAGAGCGCCTCGTAGACAGCAGGAATGGCGGTCTCAAACGTGTCGATCGGCAGAATCTGGCCAATCACGCCCGTGGAGGCGACTAGGATCTGTTGGGGTTCGCAGCCGATGACCTGCGAGGCGATGCTGCACGTCTCGCGCGCGCAGGCAAGGCCGACCTCGCCCGTGGCGGCGTTCGCGTTGCCGGAGTTGATTGAAACGCCAGCGATGATGCCATAGCCCTTGTCGGCACCGCCCAGGTTGGCACGGCTCACCTGCACGGGCGCCGCGCAAAAGCGATTGGTGGTAAACACGCCGGCACCGGGACAGGGTTTATCGGGCACGACGAGCGCGTAATCCAGGCGCTCGGGATTCTTGCGGAACCCAGCGTGGATGCCTGCAGCTTTAAAACCAGCCGCAGCCGTAACGCCACCCTCGACGGCGCGAATCTTGATATCAAACAGCTCGGTATCCATCGTCTTTATGACTCCTTATGTCAAACAAAAAACGGACATCGGTTGGTGCGCCATGCCAGTCGTGATCATGAGACCAGCTTAAGAGTGGCGCCCCACTCGATGCCCGACTACCAAATCGTTAACAATCGAATGTGCTACACCGGGCACGCCACTGTAGGCAAGCCTCGTCGCTCGTCAAAGCCAAAGACGATATTGGCGCACTGGACTGCTTGGCCCGCAGCGCCCTTGCACAGATTGTCGATGGCGCCCGTCGCCACCAGCACGCCCGCGCGCTTGTTGAGCGCGAGGCCAATCTGGGCAGCGTTGGTGCCGACGACCGAAGCCGTCTTGGGCTGCTGGCCGGCATCGAGCACGCGCACAAAGGTGCGACCGGCGTAGAACTGCTTGTAATGGTCGACGACATCCTCAAGAGCCAGCGTGTCGAGAGCCTGCGGCGCGAGCGGCAGCGTCACCGTGGAGAGCAGACCGCGCTTGAGCGGTGCCAGGTGCGGGGTAAAGACGACGTGATCGGTCAGGCCAAGGATTTGCTCAATCTCGGGCGTGTGGCGATGCTTGCCCACGCCGTAGGCCTCCAAGTTCTCGTCGGCGCTGCAAAAATGGGTGCGGGCGTTGCAGGACTTACCGGCGCCCGTCACGCCGCTAATGGCATCGACAATCACGGGACCGTTCTCGGCCACCCAGCCCGCGCGCACGGCGGGCGCGGCGGCAAGGCTCGTTGCGGTGGGATAGCAACCGGCGCAAGCGACCAGCACGGGTTTGCCGTCGGCATGGTCGGATGCGGCGGTCTCCAAGTCTTGGCAGAACAGCTCGGGCAGACCGAAGGCACGGGTCTTGAGCAGCTCGGGGCTCGTATGCTCGGCGGCATACCAAGCCTCAAAAACGGACGCGTCGTTCAGACGGTAGTCGGCCGAAAGATCAAAGCAGGAGACGCCCGATGCAAGCAGCGCGGGCACCTGTGCCATGGCAGCCGTGTGCGGCACGGCCAAAAAGACCGCGTCGCAGTTCTTGAGCTCGGGGGCATCATGCGTCGTAAAGACAAGATCGCTTACGCCGGTGAAGCTCGGGTACACCGCAGACAACGGCTGGCCGGCATCGGCGTTGGACGTAATGGCAACAAGTTCAAACTCGGGATGGCCGAGCACGAGGCGAATGAGCTCGGCTCCGGCATATCCAGCCGCGCCGACGATTCCAACCTTCAATGACATATCAGACTCCTTGTCTGCGATTTATGCACCGATGCGCATTTCGCAGCGGTCGTTATGAAGTGGGTTGAAACTTTAGCACCAAAAGATGCATTTACACGTAAATGGCTTGCATATTCATGCATTGAAACATTCCCGACACATTCGCTTGAAGGAATTGACAAATAGAGCGGGCCCCGTATTGACCGACGCTCCTAACGGCGCCGGGCAATACGGGGCCCGCCCATGCGAAAACCAAGTTGTTAGGATGAGCCAGCTGGCTAGAGCTCGACCGGCACCCATTCGTCGTGATTGCAGATAAAAGCCTCGGGATCCTCGACGCTAAAGAAGACGAGCGTGGGGTCGTTAGACCCCTCATAGTGCTCGCCCAGGCGCTCTAGATGCTTCCACCCGGCTTCGCGCATTTCGTCTAAAGCCCGGTCATCCAAGCCAGCGCGCCCGCGCAAGATGAGCCAGCCATGGCCCGGCCACCAACTCGTGGCCTCAAAGCGCTGGTTTTGCAGCAGCTCTTGCCACACATCTTTGGTGCGCGCTGTTACAAACCACAGCTTGCCATCCTGGATCTGCGCAAACGAAAACGGACGCACATGAGGCTGTCCGTCAACGCTCGTCGCCAAATACCATGCCGGCACCGACGTAAGATACTCCAACACCGTATTCAATCCGTCCATGTGTCCTCCTGGCGCTAGCTAATTCGGAACGGGTAGTTAATTTGAGACGCTCTAGAGCTCCAGGCGCTCCTCACTGCCGTCGATATCACAGAAGCGCGCGGCAATGTTGCGGACCGAAAAGAAAGCAAGGCGGCCGTCGTTGGCACTCTCGTGTTCCTCGCCGATGCCCACCATGTGCTTAAAACCCGCTTGACGCACCTTGTCGCTCGCAACCGCGTCGTCCTCAAGTGCGGCCTCGCCGGTCAACACGATCCAACATTCCCCCGGCTTCCAGCCCGAGAGCTCAAACTTGGGATTCGCACTCAGCTCCGCCCACACATCCTTGTCGCGCGACGTACAAAACCACAGCTTACCGTCATCGACCATGGCAAACGAAAACGGCCTCACGCGAGGCTGATGCCCGTCGGTCACATCGGTCGTGGCCAGATACCACGCCGGAATGCGCCTGAGATACGAACAGGCGCGCTCAAGCTGAGCCGTGCGGTCGTTGTCGGTCATAGGGACCCCTTTCTTGCGCTCGAATCGCGCCTAAACAAGTTGAAGGTTGACGACGATGACACACGCAAGCAGCAGCGCCGTCACCACCGCAGCCAGCGCATCCCCACGGCGAAATACAAGCGCATGCAGGCGCGTGCGGCCCTGCTCGCCGTGATAGCAGCGTGCATCCATGGCAGCAGACAACGTCTCGGCATGACGGAACACGCCCGTGAACAGTGGAATCGCCACACTGCCGAGCACACGCACGCCGCCGAGCGGGCCACCCGTTACGCGTGCACCGCGGCTTGCCTGCGCGTCCGCCGTCTGCTTCATCTCGGTGGCAAACTGCGGCATAAAGCGCAACGCGATGCCCATGATCATGCCGAGCTCATGCGCAGGGAGCCCCACGCGCGCAAACGGTGCGAGCAGACGCTCAAAGCCCGCGGTGAGGTCGAGCGTAGGCGTGGTGAGCGTAATGGCGCTCATGCCGGCCATCATCAGGGTCAGGCGACACGCCATAAAGGCGGCAGAACGCAGTGAGCCCTCGCTTATCTGCAGAAAGCCGAGCTGCCACAGGATGCGCCCACTCTGATCGGTAAACAAGTTGAGCACCGCGACCACGACGACGATTGCCAGCAGCGGCGCCATCGACGACAGAACGCGACGAGCCGGCACCCGGGACACGGCATAGATCAGCACGACGAAAATTGCGACAGGAGCCAGTCCGCGGAAGCCGCCGACGGTCAGCGTCGTGATTAAAAACACAAAGCCCAGGAGCAGCTTGGTGCGCGGATCCAGGCGATGGATCGCACTATCGCTCGGATAGTAGCTGCCAAACGAAAACGCCTCCATTAGCAGCCCTCCTCTCGCGCGACCGTCTTGGATTTAGCAATGTCCGCGACGTTAGAAGGACCGTCTGAGCGACCGATTAGCAGGTCCACCAACTCGTCTGCCAGCGACTCAACCGTATAGAGGCCGTCAAAGCGCAGCGGCACGCCCGCTTCCGCGAGCGCCAACGCCATGCGCTGGGCGGCGGGAACGCCCAAGCCGATCGACTTGAGCTCATCCGCATGCGCAAAAACCTGAGCGGGCGTGCCCTCGGCAAACACCGCGCCCTCGTTCATCACGACAATACGGTCGCAGCAATTGGCCAGGTCATCCATACTATGCGAAACCATGACAACGGTCAGGCCATCGCGGTGAAGTCGACCGATAAGCTCAAGGAAATCCCTGCGCGCAGCCGGATCGAGCCCCGCCATGGGTTCATCGAGCACCAGGACCTCGGGCTCCATGGCGAGCACGCCGGCGAATGCCACACGCCGTTGCTGACCGCCCGAAAGCTCAAAGGGACTCTTGTCGCCGACCGTGGAAAGATCGAGGCCCACGCGCGAGAGTGATGACTCGACACGACGGTCGACTTCATCTTGCGGCAAGCCAAGGTTGTGCGGACCAAACGCCACGTCCTGCGCCACGGTTTCGGCAAACAGCTGACGCTCAGGATACTGAAATACCACGCCGACCTTGGCCTTAACCGCAGCGGCGTCTTTCTTGTTTGATAGGTCGAGCCCCAGCGCGCGAACGGATCCCTCCTGGGGGCGAATCAAACCGTTGAGATGCTGGACCAGCGTCGACTTACCCGAACCGGTATGACCTGCCAAGCCCAGGAACTCGCCGCGACGCACCGTCAGCGATACATCGCGCAGCGCCCACGGACTGCTGGGGTCGTTTCCCCAGAGAGCCTGTTTGCTCGATTTGCCCGCAGTGACCGAGCGCTTATGCCAGCGGCGGCGCTCGCGCGGACTGAGCGAATAACTGTACGAAACATGGGATAGCTCTATGACGGGCTCCGACGCTGCTGTTCCATCGTTTGCAGAGGATGCGTTGTCGAGCATACGAGGATCGGACTCAAAGGGCCGCCCCACGATGTCTACCCCACTCCGCTCGGCATAAGCCTGCGCAATCTCGGCGACCATATCCGCCTCACGCACCTGCGCGCAAACGGGTACGCCCTTCGCACGAAGTGCCCTACCTAGACAGCACGACGCCGGCATATCCAAGTTGAGCTGCGCAAGTTCGTCCGCCCGCGTCAAGATTTCCTCGGGCGTACCGAGCATGGCAACGCGCCCCGCCCGAAATACCGCGACACGATCGGCCTCGGCGGCCTCTTCCATAAAGTGCGTAATCATCACGATGGTCATGCCGCGATCGTGCAACGCGTGGCAAGCCTTCATGAGGCCCTTGCGTCCACGCGGATCGAGCATCGAAGAAGCCTCGTCCAAGATGAGCACGCGCGGTTCCATGGCGAGCACACCGGCAAGCGCCACGCGCTGCTTTTGGCCACCCGAGAGCGCGTGGGTCTCGTGGCGCTCAAAGCCCACCAGGCCCACGCCCTTCAGCGCCTCGCGTACACGCTGTGCTATTTGTGCCGATGGCACGCCAAGGTTTTCGGGACCAAACGCAATGTCATCTTCGACAAGCGTTGCCACCAGCTGGTCGTCGGGATTCTGGAATACCATGCCCGCGGTCGAACGAATGTCGTAGACCAGCTCGGGGTCGGACGCATCCATGCCGTTGATGCGTACCGTGCCCGCATCGGGCTGCAACAGCGCATTCAGATGCTTGGCAAACGTCGACTTGCCCGACCCATTGCCACCGAGGATGCAGAAAAACTCCCCGTCCTCGATGTTCAGATCGACACCGTCGAGTGCCGACACGGCACCGTCATAGCTAAAGGAAACGCCCCGACACTCAATCATGCGCGGCCTTTGACCTGGTCCTTTTTAGGCGTGATGAGGTTGGAGACCGCCTTGTACACTGCAAGCGTCAATACCGAGTTAAGCACGGTCTTGATAAGGTTGAACGGCAGCACGGCAGGAATCATGAGCGGGGCGATCACATCGACCGAGCCATACCAGAACCATACGCCAATGGTAAGGTTAGCGACCATAGACAGCGCCGTAGCGGCAATGACACCGAACACTAGGCCAATCACGGCACCCTTATAGGTATGCATCTTCTGGTACACGATAGCCGCGGGCAGAATATAACCCAGCGTAGCCACCAGGTTCATAAGCGCGCCGACCCAGTCACCCGTGGTGAGCGCATGGATAACGATCGCCATGGCGGCAACAGCAGTGCCGGCGCCAGGGCCATACGCAAAACCGCACACCATCGCCGGCACCAGCGACGGGTCATACGTCAAAAACGGCGCCGAAGGAAGGATGGGCAGCTGCACATACATAAACAGGGCGCCCAAAGCGCACATCAGCGCCATGGTAACGAGCTGTTTGGTGCTCCACCTATTCGTGTTCTCAAAATGGATATGCTGCGACTGTTCAGACATAAGATCACCTGCCTCTTTCATCCGGACTCTAACCGTTGGTACTGGGATCTCACCAGTTCAGCCGGCATGCGAACCAACACACGCACGGGTCGCGGACTCATCGGCTCGGTCGCAGGTATCTCGCCTGCGCCACGGCGTCCCTTTGACACCGCCCGATTTACCGCCAGTGGGGAATTCCACCCCGCCCTGAAACAGCAATTGCAAGTGTAGCACGAGCAATCGTTCGCGCAAGTATGCCAAGGGTAATTTGTGGCGGGGATCAGTTGCCGCAACAACCACGTTCCCCACCCATCCCAAAGTAACGCGCCTTTCGCGCAAAGCGCGAAACAACGAAGGGGACAAGCCGCTGCAACAACCACATCCTCCACTCGCCCCAAAGTAACGCGCCTTTCGCGCAAAGCGCGAAACAGCGACCGGGACACGTATTCCCAACAACCAAGTCCTCCGCCCACGCCGACCTCAAGGCCGTAAACGCAGGGAATCCGGGGGCGTGACGGGGGTTTCTCTCCGGAATATTCCGCAGGACGCAAAGAGGCTCCGCAGCGCGAAGCGCGATGCGGAGCCTCTTTGCATGTCCGAGGACGTTCCGGAGAGAAACCCCCGTCACGCCCCCGGATTCCCGGTGGGAGTTCTAGACCTTGTCGGCCTTAGTACATACCGCCGCCCTGCTGACCAGCGGTAGCAGCAGCGATAGCGTCCTCAAGCTGAGTGTTCTTGGGCACATCGGAGACGGTAGCCTCGGTGATGAGGATCAGGCTGGCGACAGAAGCAGCGTTCTGAAGGGTGACGCGGCTGACCTTGACGGGGTCGAGGACGCCCATCTCGATCATGTCGCCCCACTCGCCGTTGGCAGAGTTGAGACCCTGGCCGGCGGGCAGCTCGGCAACCTTGTCGACCACGACAGCGCCCTCAAAGCCAGCGTTCTTGGCGATGGTAGCGACCGGAGCGGTCAGAGCCTTCTTGACGATATCGACGCCGATCTTCTCCTCGGGGTCGTCGATCTCGACAGCGTCGAGCGCGGGAGCAGCGTCCATGAAGGCGACGCCACCGCCGGCGACGATGCCCTCCTCGACAGCAGCGCGGGTAGCCTGCAGGGCATCCTCGACGCGGTGCTTGATCTCCTTGAGCTCGGACTCGGTAGCAGCGCCGACCTTGATGACGGCAACGCCGCCGGAGAGCTTGGCCAGGCGCTCCTGGAGCTTCTCACGGTCGAAGTCAGAGGTGGTGTTCTCCATCTCGCCCTTGATCTGAGCGATACGAGCGTCGATGGCCTCCTTGGAGCCAGCGCCGCCGACGACGACGGTGTTGTCCTTGGAGATGGTGACGGACTTAGCGGTACCGAGCATATCGGCGGTGATGTCAGCGACCTTCACACCCAGCTCGTCCAGGGCAGCCTGGCCACCGGTGAGGACGGCGATGTCCTCGAGGATGCGCTTGCGGCGATCGCCGTAGCCCGGGGCCTTGACGGCGCAGACGTTGAGGGCGCCACGGATCTTGTTGAGGACCAGGGTCGGCAGAGCCTCGCCGTCGATGTCCTCAGCGATGATGAGCAGGCCGCGGCCAGCGCGCTGGACAGCCTCGAGAACGGGCATAATGTCCTGAACGCTGGAAATCTTCTGGTCGGTGATGAGGATGTACGGATCCTTCATCACGGCCTCCATGCGGTCGTTGTCCGTGACGAAGTAAGCGGAGACATAGCCCTTGTCGAACTGCATGCCCTCGACGGTGTCGATGGTGATGTCGAACGTCTGGGAATCCTCGACGGTGATGACGCCGTCCTTGCCCACGACCTCCATAGCCTCGGCGATCTTCTCGCCGACCTCGGGGTCACCGGCGGAGATGGTACCGACGGAAGCGATCTGTTCCTTGGTCTCGACCGGCTTGGCCTGCTTCTTCATCTCGGCAACGGCGGCGTTAACGGCCTTGTCGATGCCGCGACGAATGGCCAGCGGGTTGGCGCCAGCGGCGACGTTGCGCAGGCCGTCGTTGACGATGGCCTGAGCGAGCAGAGTTGCGGTGGTGGTGCCGTCACCCACGGTGTCGTTGGTCTTGGTGGCAACCTCCTTCACCAGCTGAGCGCCCATGTTCTCGATGTTGTCCTCGAGCTCGATCTCCTTGGCGACGGAAACGCCGTCGTTGGTGATGGTCGGGGCACCGAACGTGCGCTGCAGCGCAACGTAGCGACCCTTGGGGCCCATGGTGACGGTAACGGCGTCGGCCAGAGTGTTGACGCCCTTGGCAAGCTTAGCGCGGGCATCGGTGTTGAACGTAATGTTCTTTGCCATGGTAGGTAATCCTCCAAAAGAAATGTGACTCGCGTCGCCGCTTCCGAGTCCTATGCGGCGGGCGCGTTCAAAGACGAATCAGAGATTCTGACGAGACTAGGCCTCGACGACAGCGTAGATGTCGTCGGCGCGCATCAGCAGATACTTCTCGCCGTCGACCTTGACCTCGTTGCCACCGAACTTACCGTAGATGACAACGTCACCGACCTTGACGTCCATGGGGATGCGCTCACCCTTGTCGTTGACCTTGCCGGCGCCAACGGCAACGATGGTGCCGCGCTGCGGCTTCTCCTGGGCGTTGCTGGCGATGTACAGACCAGAAGCGGTCTTCTGCTCGGCCTCGTCGGGCTTGACCAGGACGCGATCTGCAAGCGGCTTCAAAGACGACATGCTTGTTTCCTCCTTTGTGGGCCGCGCGGTTGGGCCGCGCGGGTTTCCCTACTTCGTTTGCGTACGCGTTGAATGGTACCCACGAATGGCGGGTTATACAACACAGAGTCAAAAAATCTTATTTTTTGGCACTTAGATTTTCTGATTGCCGGGGGATAACTTGTGCGCAGCTCCCGTGTGGCTGCGGAGGGGCGGGATATAAGGTTTCCTGCTCGGGCAGTCCTGCTCGCACGAAGGCCACATTAAGTGGCCTTCGGCTCGTGCGGAACTCGCGATAAACCTTATATCCCGCCCCTCCGCAGCCACACGGGAGCTTGGTTAACTAATTCGGCCCCGGCATTCAGAAAAGTCTGTGCAGCAAAATGGCGATGCGGATGGCGACATGGACATGGTTTTCGCCGCGCGCACGGGTCCCCCGGGGAGCACCGTGCATTTTTGGGAGTATTCAGCAGGCCAGGACGGCTGCATACGCGCCGGACACCCCTTATTGGCCCCAAAGACGCCTTCGACCGGCGATTTGGGTCGGCAGACAGACTTCGTCGAGACAAATAAACATGTCTCGCGTCGCACCGGACCCCAAAATGACGTTGATCTACGCAATGTTAGCCAACTGCAGCGGTACCGGAGGAACTTGCCGTGCAGAATACTCCGTTTTTTGCACGGCCCAGGCGGGGGTAGGTAGCGCGCAGAGATGTGGTGTAAGAGGCGGGGCATGCCCCGCCTCTTCTCTTT
>UQTR01000049.1 GCA_900544065.1 uncultured Collinsella sp. | reverse complement strand
AAAGAGAAGAGGCGGGGCATGCCCCGCCTCTTACACCACATCTCTGCGCGCTACCCTTTTTTGTGGCGCCGCGAGGTCTTGTGGGCAAAAAATGGCAAATATGAGTACTGTCACTATTTTAGTAACAGCAAAATAAGGCTCAAAACGGGTCTAGGGAGCGTCGCGAGCGTGATTTTGGGATGCCTGTCGCTGGATTCGGAGCCCAAAAAGGCGATTCATGGGCCTGACGGACCGAAAAACGCTGCTACTAATCTGGTAACAGTACTCATATTTGCCCTTTTTTGCCCACGGCCCCTCAAACTGGGGCATCAAACAGAGGGTTCAAATATTAGAAAGAAGCCATTTCGGCTCTTTTCAGCTCGCCAATTCTAAAATGGGTCGCTCCGTAATTGAATCTTTATTTCAACTTTACACCTAGGTTTACAGCTGTCTTGTCAGCTGTAAACCTAGGTGTCATACTAAAGCTCCAAGATTCGCCAAAAGAGAGGGGCCTTGATGGCACAGAGCGCGAACATGGATGCATCGGAGCTTGCACGCGACATTGCGGCCGGCCTGGCATCGGCAACGACGGCAACGGAGCGCGCGGCATTGGTGCCCGCAGAGCTCGTCGAGGCCATTCAGCAACTAAAAACCCAACGTGACGCGGTGATCCTGGCACACTATTATGTGGCGCCCGAGGTCCAGGCCGTTGCCGATTACGTCGGCGACAGCTTCTATCTGGCAAAACTCGCTAAGAGCCTGCCGCAGCAGACCATCGTGCTGTGCGGCGTGGAGTTTATGGGCGAGAGCGCCAAGCTGCTCAATCCCACCAAGACCGTGCTGCTGCCCGAGCCGAACGCGGACTGCCCCATGGCGCACATGGTCAAGCGCGAGACGGTCGATGCCGCCCGTGCCGAGTATGGCGATGACCTGGCCGTGGTGTGCTACGTCAACTCGACGGTCGAGATCAAAAGCTGGAGTGACGTGTGCGTTACCAGCTCCAACGCTGTCAAGATCGTGTCCGAGCTGCCGCAGCAGCACATTCTGTTCATTCCCGACCAGAATCTGGGCCGTTTCGTGGCCGAGCAAGTGCCGCAGAAGCACGTCATTCTCAACAAGGGCTACTGCCCGCGTCACCACATCATCACCGTCGAGCAAATCGTCGACGCGACGGAGGCCCATCCCGACGCGCTCGTGCTGGCGCACCCCGAGTGCAAGGCCGATGTCCTTGCCGAGGCCGACTACATCGGCTCCACCGCCGGCATCATCAAGTATGCCGAGGAGTCGGACGCGAGCGAGTTCATCATCGTGACGGTCCGCGGCGTGCTCTACGAGCTCGAGCGCCGCTGCCAGGGCGCCGGCAAGAAGTTCTACTTCCCCGCGGTACAGCCCACTTGCGTCAACATGGACCTCATCACACTCGAAAAGCTCGTGCACTGCCTGGAGACGGGTGAGGGCGAGGTCCAGATCGGCGTGTCGGACGAGGCCGCCGACCAAGCCAAGCTCACGCTCGACCGCATGCTCGAGTACGCAGCGCGCTAAAACAATGTGACAAAGGGACAGTCCCTTTGTCACATTCAAGGGAGAGGATTCCTGTGGAAACCAAACAATACCCCGACATGCAGTGCGACGTCGTCATTGCCGGCTGCGGCGTGGCGGGCCTGTACGCGGCCCTCAATCTGCCGAAGAGCACGCGCGTGATCATGCTCTCCAAGGGCGCTGTCGACGAGTGCGATTCCATGCTCGCGCAGGGCGGTATTTGCGTGCTGCCCGAGGGCTCGGACTACGACGCCTTCTTTGAGGACACCATGCACGCCGGCCATTACGAGAACCGTCGCGAGAGCGTCGACATCATGATCCGCTCGAGCCGTTCGGTCATCAACGACCTGCTGGCCATGGGCGTGGACTTTGAGCGCAAGGCCGATGGCAGCCTCGACTTCACTCGCGAGGGCGCGCACAGCCGCCCGCGTATCGCCTTCCATGCCGACATTACGGGTAAGGAGATTACGACCAAGCTGCTCCAGGCCGTGCGCAAGCTGGACAACGTGCAGATTCTTGAGCACGTGGCCATGACCGACATTCTGACCGGCGAGCGCGACGGCGCCACGGTGTGCACCGGCGTCATCGCCGTTCCCGTGGACGAGGACGATTCGGCTCGTCCCGCCGACGAGCTGGTAAATGCCGCCGAGGGCGTGCATGCCGGCAAGCCGTTTGAGATTCACGCCTGCCATACGCTGTGGGCGACGGGCGGCATCGGTGGCGTATACGACCACTCGACCAACTACCCGCAGCTCACGGGCGACGCCTGCTACATCGCCCAGGAGCACGGCATTACGATGGAGCACCTGGACTACGTGCAGATTCACCCCACGGGCCTGTTCTCGCCGCAGCCGGGCCGTACCTTCCTGATCAGCGAGAGCTGCCGCGGCGAGGGCGCGATTCTGCTCAACGCTGCCGGCGAACGCTTTACCGACGAGTTGCAGCCGCGCGACGTGGTTGCCGCCGCCATCCGTGAGCAGATGAAGCAGGACGGCACCGAGCACGAGTGGCTGAGCTTTGCGCCTGTCGAGCGCGACGTGGTGACCGGGCACTTCGCCAACATCCGCGCGCGCTGCCTGGAGGACGGCCGCGACATCTTGGACGAGCCCATCCCCGTCACGCCCACGCAGCACTACTTTATGGGCGGCGTGTGGGTTGACAAGGACGGCCGCACCTCGATGCCCGAGCTCTACGCCGCCGGTGAGACGGCCTGCAACGGTGTGCACGGCAAGAACCGCCTGGCCTCCAACAGCCTGCTTGAGTCCCTCGTCTGGGGTCGCCGCGCCGCTTGGCGTATGCGCACCGGCGAGTCGCTTGCCGTGGAGCAGGCGGGCGAGCCTGCGCTCGACGGACGTCACCGCGCCCTGAGCGCCGACACCCTTGCAATCGATGATTTGGCCCGTGCCGCCGGCACGCAGGCCGTGGAGGAGTAGACCATGAATCCCATTACCATGAAGCTCGTCGTCGATGATCTGATTTTGCAGGCCCTGCGCGAGGACATCACCTTTGAGGACGTGAGCACGGCGAGCGTGTGCCCCACGGCGCGCCCCGCCACCGTTGAGCTCATCGCCAAGGCAGATGGCATCATCGCCGGCCTGGACGTGTTCGCCCGCACCTTTGAGCTGCTGGATCTGCAAAGCTCCGTGCTGTTTGATGTCGCGGATGGCGACGAGGTGCACGCCGGCGACCATGTGGGCCAGGTGCGCGGCGACGCGCGCGTGCTGCTTTCGGGCGAGCGCGTGGCGCTCAACTACCTGCAGCGCATGAGCGGCATCGCCACCTATACGCACCAGATGGCCGCGGCGCTCGAAGGCACCAAGACCGTGCTCGTCGACACGCGCAAGACCACGCCGGGCATGCGCGTCTTCGAGAAGGCAGCAGTCGAGATCGGCGGCGGCAGCAACCACCGCTACAACCTGTCGACGGCCGTCATGCTCAAGGACAATCACATCGACGCCGCCGGTGGCGTGGCGCGTGCGATCGAGATGGCGCGCGCCCATGCATCGTTTACCACGACGGTCGAGATTGAGTGCGAGAACCTGAATATGGTGCGCGAGGCCGTGGAAGCTGGTGCCGATATCATCATGTTCGACAACATGACGCACGACGACATGGCCGCCGCCATCGAGCTTATCGACGGCCGCGCCAAGACCGAGTGCTCGGGTAACGTGGACGCCGGCAACATTCGCGCCCTGGCCGACCTGGGCGTCGACTTTATTAGCTCGGGCGCCCTGACGCACTCCGCGCCGATCCTCGACCTCTCACTTAAGCACCTGCGTCTGCTGGACGGTAAATAATGAATGCTCGCGAGCGTCGCCGTGCCATCATGGCCGTGCTCGAGGGGGCCAAAGATCCCGTTTCGGGCAGCGCGCTTGCCCGCGAGGTGGGCGTGAGCCGTCAGGTCGTGGTGCAGGACATCGCCCTGCTGCGCGCCGACGGGCACGATATCGTCGCCACCAACCGCGGCTACGTGCTGCAAGAAGCCGCGAGCAGTCCGGCTGTGCCCACGCGCCTGGTCAAGGTGCGCCACAGCGTGGAACAGGCGGGCGATGAGCTCACGAGCATCGTTGATGCCGGCGGTGCCGTACTCAACGTGATCGTCAACCACCGCGTGTACGGCAAGATCACGGCCGACCTGGACATTCGCAACCGCCGCGATATCGAGCGCTACCTGCACGACATCGCCAGCGGCAAGAGCTTTCCGCTGCTGACGGTGACCAGCGGCTACCACTTCCACCGCATCGCAGCAGAAGACGAACAAACCCTCGACGAAATCGAGGCCATACTCAAGGAGAAAGGCTACCTAGCCGATTTGATGCCTTATGAGGACGACCTATCTTAGCCCGATGCCCGCTTGGCTAGACCACCAATTTGGGGACAGGTTTCAAATTGAGGGTTGCAAAAACGAGGGCTATCGCGCCGACGCGATGGCCCTCGTTTTATTAAATATGAAATGCTAAATCCGCAAGTAAAAACGTGTTTAAGATACGGTGCTACTGGTGGTCTCCGGAATATCGGACGTAGGCATCCGACATGCCTTGATTTTTTAAGGCAGAAACCGCTTGTTCCGCCTCAGTTCGACTTGAAAACCTGCCAGCGGAAACCGAATACCACGTCTCCTTGTTAAGGTTTGTCCAGTCTGTTGTGCACACGACAATTGCGTCTGGGAACCCGCTGTTTCTAAGATCATCTGCCTTTTTCTCCGATGTTGTATAGTCCTTACTGGCCATGACGAATGCGCCCCAAAATGGGCTTATTTCTGATTGAGAAGACGTCGATGACTCATTCTGCTCGACGGCTTTCTTTGCATTTTCAGTCTCTTGCTCAGCGCGCTTTTGAGCGGCAGAAGCATCCTCGGCTTGTTTGGCGGAAACTGCTGCATCACGAGCTCCCCTTGCGGCTGCAGCTAGAGCTTTCGCTGAGCTCTTCGAATCGCAACCTCCCCGCTCGGCTAACTTTTCTGCCGCATTGATTTGCTCGTCGGTAACATCGGCTGGATCGATCTTGTCACCCAATGTCAGCTTTGCCATCGCGCGGAAATCAGCCTTTTCGCCATCTTTGAGAGCACGCTTCACTTTAAATTTCACGCTCGAATCGGAAACGTTCCAGAGCGAGCCGTCCGCTCCAATCGGAGTACCCTCTATTACGAGCCCATATGTTCCCGGAATGAGTTCCAGGCCTTTTCCATCGGAATCGACAAATGCCGTTTTGTCGATTTTGCTTCCGTTGACATCGGTTCCTTTCACGCGGATCGGTAGCTTGGAAGCTCCTTCCGACGTATTCCATCCGTCTCCGGAAACACTGATAAGAACAGAATGCTTCGAGTATTCAGCTGCAGTGGTCTTCTGCTTCTTTGTCGTCTGTTTCGATTGTGGCATGTACACGCCAAAGTAATAGCTGGCACCTCCGCATGCGACTAACGCCGCAATTATCGCTGCCACAATGATTCGCGTACGCTTTTTTGGTTGTCTGCTCCGCCTGGTTGTAGAGACATTGCGCAGTCGATTGCCAAGCGCAGGCTGAGTTGGCTCAAGAGGTTGACTAGATAAATCAACCTGGGCTGAATCCAGTGGTGCCCCGCATTGAACGCAGAATTGCATTCCGTCTTCGTTTTTCGTGCCGCATTCTGTGCAGTACATATGAGTCTCCTCGGTTTGATTTACAGAGACCTTCTATTCAAAACGATGGCCACATTTGCCACAGAATTTTGCAGACTCATCCTGCATGGCGCCACAATCGGGACACCATTTCTTTCCAGCTTCGTTGCCTGCCGTTTCGTTACTCGTTATCGGACTGCCGTCGCCTTGCTTCTGCGCAGTATCTTGGTAGGTATTGGACATACTTCCGACCACCTGCTCGGCAGCTTGCTTTATATTTTTCAATTCAGAATTAGAAAAGAGGTCTTTCCCGTTGCGGCCCAATACCGCGCGAAGATGAAATACGACCATCATGGTCGTTCCCGCTACAAGCAATACCGCACCGACGCCAACGCTGAAACCAAATCCTGCATCTCTGATAAGGCTGTTCAATATAACAACTAAAGAAATGCCGCCTGTTGCGACGCCAATCAAAGGAAGGCCATAGCAGCCCAAGACGGTTGCAATAATCCAAATAGGCTGAAACCACCAATAGCCCATGGCAACATAGCTGCCGCCCAAATAGGATGTGGAGGTCAGTTCTTTGGAAGAAAAACCGAGAAATGATGCGACGATGGCAATTAAGGTAGCTAGCACCATCATTTTCTGGTTAAACCCAAAGGAAAAAGAAAGGCCTATTTTCTGCTGCTTCGTGTTAAATGCGGTCTGTTGCACTTGATTTCCGAGGTTCGAAATGACGGCCCTGGCGCTATCGACTGCTTCGTGTGCTGTCTGAATATTGTCCGCTGCTTCGCTCCTATCCGCCGGATGAGATGTACGCTCGCTGCTTCTATTCGGTTCCGTTTGTTTTGCGGCCGCTCTTTTGCTTTCGTTGGTTTGCGCGTTCGCTCTCGTCTCTTTATATGAGCTATTAGGCTCACAAAGAGACGCTCCGCATTTCTCGCAATACACTGCTATTTCAGAATTCTTGTGGCCACATTTCCAGCAGTACATTTTTGTCCCCATTTCCTATCTAAAGCTAGAGTTCCTGCATACTGCAGGGTTCATTTTTGTCATTGGAAAACGCCTCTCGATACTTCGCGGAAGCCTTTGAGACCCTGGTTCTTTCGAACTCGACTACGTCATGCCGCCAGTCTTCGTTCTCGAAATAATGGTTTGCGTATGATTCGAAGAATCCCTCTCCGGGGATATGGTTCGAATCATTCTTTCTTCCCACCAAAGCGGGCAAGCTTGGCAGACCCAAACTCACGCACCATTTCTGGATGGCGTCTAAAAGCAAGGCGACCTCTCTACTGTGAGGATTTCCCATTTCCATCCTCAGCGTGAACTCTGAATAGCTAATCGAGGTTTGTCCTTCATGAGACGCTTGCCATATCACCATGGCGGCCTTACGGACCTTAGATTCGTCAAATCGATGGCTCTGCTTGTCCATAAAATCATTCCTTCGCTAACGCCTTGTTTGCATATTAAGCTGGGAAAAGTCTGTTTGCAAACTCTCTGTTTGTTGTTCAACAAATTCGTATGTCATAGCGTTGATTTATGCAGACAGAGGGTTTTCAAAACTTCAACAAGCAGCTGGGCCACCATCTGCAACTTCTTCGAAAAAGCCAAGGGTTGTCCCAAGAGGCTGTCGGAGAAGCGCTCGGCATGGACCGGGTTTCGATTGGATATATCGAGCAAGGAAAGCGAGCTCCTCGGCTTCAGACCCTCTACGCGTTGGCACTTCTCTACAGAGTTCCCGTTGCAAAGCTGTTTGATTTTGAATAGGGCGCTCGGTGCTGTAAGCGAAATGCTTTTCTATCGCTGCGTCTAGCTTTAAATAGCTGCTTCCTATTAGTAAAAAGATGCAGAACATTTTTGCCAGCGTCTGTTCAGTCTGACTTCTTCGGCTGTCGTTGGTTTGTCTCGGCTGCTGCAGATTTAGTTGTTAATACGGGTGATTTTGTCCACATTCCCATTTTGGGCGAACTCGTGGCGGGACAAAACCACCAATTTGAAACCTGTTCCCAAATTGGTGCTCAACCTGCGGCGTTGCTATAGTGGCTGCCTGTATATACAAAAGGAGGCCTCCGCGGCGATGCGGAGGCCTCCTTTTTGTGCACGGTGTACTTTTGAGTGTGCAGGTGGGGGGAGTTGTTACTCCTCGACGATCTCGGTGATCGCGCCAGCGGGGCAAGCGTCCTGGCAAGCGCCACAGGCGACGCAGGAATCCTCGTCAGCGACGGTAGCGACGTCCTGGAGCTCCAGAACGCCAGCGGGGCAGGAGTCGACGCAAACGCCACAAGCGATGCACTCGTCGGCATCAATTACGGGATGAGCCATGGTAGTTTCCTCTCTGTTGACCGACGCTACAGGCGATGCGCGTCGGTTTGATTCGGGCAAAAACATACCACGGGAGCGACCGTTTGCAATACCCTCTGACCGGCATCTTCATACCGTTCGCCGAGTATGCCGCGGCTTACTAAAAAACATGCAGGTGAGGCCGTTGAGCTGCGCAAATGTTAGCTATAGGTGACTTGAAATATAGGGCGATTGAGCGTGCTTGCGGAAACCGCATCCCGTAATCCACGTCCAAAACGGGACACGGCTTCAGGCTCGCACCTCAGTCAACTCTACATAGATCTCAATAGATCTACCGAGAACTCAAACAGTGTATCTACCTGCGCATTTGAGAACCTAAACTCTCAGAGATAAGAAATCTTATATGAATTGACTTAGATTTTGTATATTCCGGCCCATAAGGGGATACACTACATCCTGAAAGACAAGCCGAAGCGCCGCGCGACAGACCATCGAGGCGGCGCGAACGCAAAAGAGAGAGGGAATTTCTAATGAGTAAGATTCTTGGTATCGACCTTGGTACTACTAACTCCGCTATGGCCGTCCTCGAGGGCGGTTCTCCGACCATTATCGTGAACGCCGAGGGCGACCGCACCACCCCGTCCGTTGTTGGCTTCCGTGCTGACGGCGACCGCGTCGTGGGTAAGGCCGCTAAGAACCAGGCTGTCACCAACCCCAAGAACACCGTGTTCTCCATCAAGCGCTTCATGGGCCGCAAGTACTCCGAGTGCACCTCCGAGATCAAGACCGTGCCGTACGAGGTCAAGGAGGGCCAGGGTGGCCGTGCCGTCGTCGATATCGAGGGCAAGGATTACACCGCCGAGCAGGTGAGCGCCATGACGCTCGCCAAGATGAAGGCCGACGCCGAGAAGTATCTGGGCGAGACCGTTACCGACGCCGTCATCACCGTCCCGGCCTACTTCAACGACGCCCAGCGTCAGGCCACCAAGGACGCCGGTAAGATCGCCGGCCTCAACGTCAAGCGTATCGTCAACGAGCCGACCGCTGCTGCTCTTGCCTATGGCCTGGACAAGCAGGGCACCGACCAGCGCATCCTGGTCTTCGACCTGGGCGGCGGCACCTTCGACGTCTCCATCCTCGACCTCGCCGACGGCGTGTTTGAGGTTCTGTCCACCTCGGGCGACAACCACCTGGGCGGCGACGACTGGGATCAGCGCGTCATCGACTGGATGGCCGATAAGTTCCAGCAGGAGAACGGCGTTGATCTGCGTCAGGACCCCATGGCCCTGCAGCGTCTGAAGGAGGCCGCCGAGAACGCTAAGAAGGAGCTCTCCGCGGCGCAGCAGTCCACCATTAACCTGCCGTTCATTACCATGAACCAGTCCGGCCCGCTGCACCTCAACTACACGCTGACCCGTGCCGAGTTCGAGAAGATCACCCGCGACCTGCTCGAGCGCTGCAAGCAGCCTGTCACCAACGCCCTGCGCGACGCTAAGCTCAAGCTCTCCGATCTGACCGAGGTCATCCTCGTCGGCGGTTCCACCCGTATGCCCGCTGTCCAGGATCTGGTCAAGACCATGACCGGCAAGCAGCCCAACATGTCCGTGAACCCCGACGAGGTCGTTGCCGACGGCGCTGCCGTCCAGGGCGGCGTGCTCACCGGTGACGTCGAGGGCATCCTGCTGCTCGACGTAACCCCGCTGTCGCTGGGCGTTGAGACCATGGGCGGCATCATGACCAAGATGATCGACCGCAACACCACGATCCCGACCTCCAAGACCGAGGTCTACTCCACCGCGGCCGACAACCAGACCAGCGTCGAGATCAACGTGCTCCAGGGCGAGCGCGAGCTTGCCCGCGACAACAAGTCGCTCGGTAAGTTCCAGCTGACCGGTATCCCGGCTGCCCGCCGCGGCGTGCCGCAGATCGAGGTCACCTTCGACATCGACGCCAACGGCATCGTCAAGGTCTCCGCTAAGGACAAGGGCACCGGCAAGGAGCAGCAGATCACCATTTCCGGCTCCACCGCTCTGTCCGACGACGAAGTCGATCGTATGGTCAAGGACGCCGAGGCTCATGCCGAGGAGGACAAGAAGCAGAAGGAAGAGGTCGAGGTCCGCAACCAGACCGACAGCCTGTGCTACTCCACCGAGCAGACCCTCAACGAGCTGGGCGACAAGGTTTCCGCCGATGTGAAGTCCAAGGCCGAGGCCGCTATCGCCGACGCCAAGAAGGCGCTCGAGGGCTCTGACGTCGAGGCCATCAAGGCCGCCGGCGAGTCCCTGCAGTCCGTGGCCTACGAGCTGGCTCAGGTTGTCTACGCCGACGCTCAGCAGCAGACCGACGGTGCCGCCGGTGCCCAGCCTGCCGACGATGACGTTGTCGACGCCGACTACGAGGTTGTGGACGACGAGGACAAGTAATCATGTCCGCCCGTAAAGCTCGCACGGAGGCGGCCGCCGCTGGCACCGCCCCCGTTGACTCTGAGGAGAAGGACGTGAAGATTCCCGTAGAGGCCGTCGACGATACCGAGGCCAACGAGGCCGAGGCCGCCGAGGCTGCCGAGAACCAGGTAGAGGATTCCAACAAGGAGGCGACGATGACCGAGGACGAGATGGTGGAAGCTGCTATCCGCGCCGGTGAGGAAGCCGCCGACAACGACTTTAAGCTCAAGTTTGAGCAGGCCCAAAAGGAGCTCGCCGACGTGCGCAGCGAGCTCGATGCTGCGGCAGAGGCTCAGAAGGCCGCCGAGGACAAGGCAAAGGACGCCACCGAGCGCACCGCCCGTCTACAGGCCGACTGGGAGAACTTCCGTCGCCGCACCGCCAACGAGCGCATCGCCGAGCGCGAGCGCGCGACCGAGAAGCTCGTCACTGCGCTGCTGCCGGTGGTTGACGATATCGAGCGTGCAATCGACCATGCCCGTAGCCAGGAGCTTTCCGACGATTTTAAGCAGTTCGTCGATGGCGTTGACGCTGTGCATGCCAAGCTGCTCGATGTGTTTGCGCACGAGGGCGTTGAGCCCATCGACCCCAAGGGTGAGGCGTTCGATCCGCTCGAGCACCAGGCCGTGGGGCGTGTCGAGGATGCATCGCAGTACGACGAGACCGTCAACGACGTGTACCAGAAGGGCTACCGCATGGCGGACCGCATCCTGCGCTCCGCGATGGTGACGGTGACCTACGGTGGCGAGAAGCGCCCCGCACCGGAGCCCGAAGCGGCGCCCGAGGATGCCGCGGCCGATACGGCCGAGAGCACCGAGGAGTAATTGAGAAGGGCCCCGGGGCAACACCCGGGGCCCTTTCTGGCCTAGTGCCATATGAAAGCATGAGCCGTCGTCCGCAGGGACGGCGGACGTAACAGGAGAGGAGCTACGATGGCTGCAGGCAAAACCTTCTATGACATCCTGGGCGTATCCAAGAGCGCCTCCGACAAAGAGATCAAGAGCGCGTTTCGCAAGCTCGCGCAAAAATATCACCCCGATGCCGGCGGCGACGAGGCCAAGTTTAAGGAGATTAGTGAGGCCTACGAGACGCTTTCGGACGAGAAGAAGCGCAAAGAGTACGACCAGATGCTCATGTTCGGCGGCATGCCGGGCGCGGGCGGCGCGTATGGCGGCGGCTACGGTGCCGGCGCGGGCGCCAGCGGCTGGGGTGACATCTTCGACAGCATCTTTAGCGGCAACGGCGCCTGGGGCAGCGATTGGGGCTCGGGCTTTGCCGGGGCCGCGGGTGCTGCCGGTGCGGGCGCGGGCCGCAACCGCGCGCGCAAGGGCGGCGATCTGTCGCTGACTGTCGACGTAACGGCCGAGGACGCGTTCCGCGGCGTGACGCACAAGGTCACCTACCGCATTCCCTCGACGGGCGAGCAGCAGACCATTACGGTCTCGGTGCCTGCGGGCGCGGTCGACGGAGGCAAGCTGCGTTACAAGCGTCGCGGCGAGTACGGCGTTGCCGGAGGCGAGCGCGGCGACCTGGTCGTGACCACGCATGTGGAGGAGCATCCGCTGTTTAAGCGCAAGGGTGCCGACGTGACCATGGAGGTGCCGATCTCGGTCTATGAGGCGGCGCTCGGCTGCACGGTGGATGTGCCCACGCCCGGCGGCGCGACGGTTCGTCTGAAGGTGCCCGCTGGCACCCAGACGGGCAAGAAGTTCCGCTTTAAGGAGATGGGTGCGCCCGACGTTAAGCATCGCGGCCGCACGGGTGCGCTACTTGTCGAGATCAAGGTGCAGGTTCCCACGAGCCTATCCGACGACGAGCGCGATGCCATGACCAAGCTGCGCGAGGCCGACACGCGCGATTATCGCGAGAAGGTCAACCGTTACAAGGCGACGTTCTAGGGCGGTCGTGGCGCACGCCCGCGCCCGCGGGCTTATGATGGACGATAACGAGACGGAAAGGGGTCAGGTAGCATGGCCGAGGACAATAGGAACAAACCGCTGTACATGATCAGCGTGGCGGCCGAGCTGACCGGCATGCATCCGCAGACTCTGCGCGTCTACGAGTCCAAGGGCCTGGTGAACCCCCAGCGCTCAGGCGGTAACACGCGTCTGTATTCGCGTGCCGATATCGAGCGCCTGGAGCTCATCAACCAGCTCACCGACGAGGGCATCAACCTTGCCGGCGTGGTGCGCATCCTCGATATGAAGGAGCGTGCCGAGGAGCGTGAGCGCGAGAACGAAAAGCTCCGTGCTCGCGTGCGCCAGCTCGAGGAAGAGCTGCACGAGTACAAGATGCAGAAGAAGATCACCGCCCTGGCCCCGCGCGACGGCTCGGTCAACCCCGAGCAGGTCATGCGCAAGCTTTTGGGTGCCGGCGGGGATCTCTAGGTTCCGCCGTTCTAACGAACGGCGGACCGGTCGACGCTGCGCGCCGCCCAGAGCGACAATTTGTCATTCAAAAGGCAAGGCATGACCAGAAGGTCTATGCCTTGCCTTTTTCATGCCAACTTGTTCGCTCTGGACGTCGCTCGCTGTCCGTCCTCTACCTGCGGCGTTGCCTTGCTCGCTCTGGTGTAGTCATTGGGGACGTTCTTAAATGACTAGTTGAAAGGGGCACTCTTGCGCAAAATCTGCCGGCTCACAGTGGGCTCGTTCTTTACTTTACTGAAATAAAGTGAACGTGCAGATTCGTAACCCACTTGCAACCGTTCTATGGCACGATATTGAACGAATGTATGCTATGCGCCCGAGCCTTTCGGGCAGAGTGGGAGACAGTATGGTCAAGCTGTACGAGGACGGCATCTACCTGCGCGGTGGCAGCGAGGTTGTACCTGCGGCCGAGGCTGCTGAGCGCGGTATTACGCAGACGCCCGAGGATGCCAAGCGCGGCACCATCGCGTATTCGATCCTCCAGGCACACAATACGTCCGGTGACCCCGAGGCGCTCAAGATTCGCTTCGACGCCATGGCGAGCCACGACATCACCTTTGTCGGCATCATCCAAACGGCGCGTGCCTCGGGCATGGAGCAGTTCCCGCTGCCCTACGTGCTCACCAACTGCCATAACTCGCTGTGCGCCGTGGGCGGCACCATCAACGAGGACGACCACGTCTTTGGCCTCTCTGCGGCCAAGAAGTACGGCGGCATCTTTGTCCCGCCGCATATCGCCGTCATCCACTCCTTTATGCGTGAGAACTTTGCCGGTTGCGGCAAGATGATCCTGGGTTCCGACTCGCACACCCGCTACGGCGCCCTAGGCACCATGGCCGTGGGTGAGGGCGGCGGCGAGCTGGCCAAGCAGTTGCTGCGCGACACCTACGATGTCGCCTATCCCGGCGTCGTTGCCATCTACCTCACGGGTGCCCCGCGCCCCGGCGTCGGCCCGCACGACGTGGCGCTCGCCATCATCCGCGCCGTCTTTGCCAAGGGCTACGTTAAGAACAAGGTCATGGAGTTCGTCGGCCCCGGCGTGGCAAACCTGAGTGCCGACTACCGCAACGGCATCGACGTCATGACCACCGAGACGACCTGCTGGTCCTCCATCTGGCAGACCGACGATACCACGAAGGAATATTTTGTGCAGCATGGCCGCCCCGAGGCTTATAAGGAATTGAAGCCCGCCGACGTGGCCTACTACGACGGCTGCATTGAGCTTGACCTCTCCACCGGCGAGTGCATGATCGCGCTGCCGATGCGCCCCAGCTACGCCTACCCGATCCGCGAGCTGAAGGCCAACGCCAAAGAGATCCTGCAGGCGGCGCAGGACCAGGCCAACAGGCAGTTGGGCGGCAAGGTCGAGATGGACCTCGTCGGCAAGATCTGCGACGATGGCCGCATCTACGTTGACCAGGGCGTTGTGGCCGGCTGCTCCGGCGGCACGTATGAAAATATCTGCGCCGTGGCGGACATCATCAAAGGCAAGAGCTGCGGCAACGGCGAGTTCAAGTTCAGCGTCTACCCCGACAGCATGCCGACCTATCTGGAGCTGGTCAAAAACGGCGCTGTGGCGGACATTGTCTCCGCCGGCGGCATCTTCCGCGAGTGCTTCTGCGGCCCCTGCTTCGGCGCGGGCGACACCCCGGCCAACGGCGAATTCTCCATCCGCCACACGACCCGCAACTTCCCGAACCGCGAGGGTTCCAAGCCCGGCGAGGGCCAGATCAGCGCCGTCGCCCTGATGGACGCCCGCTCCATTGCGGCCACCGCGGCCAACGGCGGCTACCTGACCGCCGCCAGCGAGCTGACCGACGTGGAGTACACCGTGCCCGACTACCACTTTGAGCAGGGTGTCTACGACAAGCGCGTCTACAACGGCTGGGGGCATCCGGAGCCGGACTATGCGCTGAAATTCGGCCCGAACATCAAGGACTGGCCCGAGCAGCCCGCCCTGACCGACGACCTGCTGGTCAAAATTGTCAGCTACATCACCGACCCCGTCACGACCACCGACGAGCTGATCCCGTCGGGCGAGACGTCGTCCTTCCGCTCCAACCCGCTGCGGCTGGCGGAGTTCACCCTCTCCCGCAAGGATCCGGCCTACGTGCCGAACGCCAAGGCCGTGAAGGCGCTGGACGAACAGCGCAAGGCAGGCGAGCTGCCCGCCGAGGTTGCGCGTGTCTACGACGATTTGAAGAAACTGGGCTACGCGCCCGATGCGGCCAACACCAACATTGGCTCGGCCATTTTTGCCAACAAGCCCGGCGACGGCTCCGCCCGTGAGCAGGCCGCCAGCTGCCAGCGCGTGCTGGGCGGCGCGGCCAACTTTGCCTGCGAGTATGCCACAAAGCGCTACCGCTCCAACTGCATCAACTGGGGCATGTTGCCCTTCCTGGTGGAGG
>UQTR01000048.1 GCA_900544065.1 uncultured Collinsella sp. | reverse complement strand
TATCGTCGGCAGCGTCAGATGTGTATAAGAGACAGTTTTACAGTAGCGCTAACAGCTGGCCGCGGCCTTCTCGGCCGAGGTCGGCGACTTCGCGAGGTTCCGTTCCGGAAGGCAGGTCACGGCCTATTTCGGCCTCGCGCCGAGCCAGAGGTCGAGCGGCGACTCCGTCCGGCTCGGAGGCGTCAGCGGCGCGGGCAACGCGCTCGTGAGGAAGCTGGCCGTTGAGGGCTCATGGTGCTACGCCGCGGCGCGGCACCAGCCGAAGCTCATGCCGAGGGACACGGGCGTGCCCCTCGAGATAAGGATGCACGGGAGGAAGGGGTCCGAGCGGCTCCTGCGGCGGCGCGAGGGGATGCTCGCCCGCGGCATGCCCCAGGCGAAGGCGAACGCCGCCACCGCGGCCGAGCTCGTGAGGTGGCTTTGGGCCCTCGGCATGATGTGCCGGGAGGGCGCGGAATAGACATAGCCCCCGTCCCGGCGAGCCGGGCGGCCTTCGGGGACACCCCCTATTTCGCTGTGCGCGCGGAGCCCTCCGCATGCGCCTCGACAGACTTGGGGAACCCCGCCGAAGGAATGGAGTGCGGGCCGACAGAACGGTATCCGCGGATATGAGACTGAGCCGAAGGCGTCGACGACATGCCGGGGGCGGACCGGGACGGGTTAACGGCAGGCCCCGCCGACCGATTGCAAGCGGTCGGCGGGGCCATTGTGGCTCTTGACAGCGGATTGGGTCATATGAGCGAAAGGTCTCCATTCATAACGATGTTCTCCCTGTGCGCGCGGATGACGTCCCAGCTAAAGTGCTCGACCAGTTGCTCGGCAGAGCGGGGCGTGGCATCCGGCGCAATGCCCGTTTGCCCGGCAAGCCAGCCCAGCAGCGCTTCGGGCGTGCCAAAGCGGGCGCGTAGTTCGCCCAGGTCCAGATCGCGGTCGCGCTTGGAAAGACGGCGGCCGTCCGGTGACATGAGCAGCGGGATGTGTGCGTAGTGCGGCGTGGGCAGTCCCAGTAGATGCTGCAGATAGATTTGGCGCGGCGTGGAGCCCAGCAGGTCGCATCCGCGCACGACCTCGGTGACGCCCATGGCGGCGTCGTCGACCACCACGGCCAGCTGGTAGGCAAACACGCCGTCGCTGCGGCGCACCAAAAAGTCGCCGCATTCGGTGGCGAGTGCTTCGCATTGGGCACCATACGTGCGGTCCACGAATTCGACCACATCGTCTGCGAGGTCGTCGACGGCGGGCACGCGCAGGCGCGTGGCCGGAGCGCGCAGAACGCTGCGGCGGGCAACCTCCTCGGCAGAAAGGCCTCGGCAGGCGCCGCGATAGATAGGCGTGCCGTCGCTGGCATGCGGTGCGCTCGCGGCGTGGAGCTCGGCGCGCGTGCAAAAGCAGGGGTAGGTGAGGCCGGCGTCTTGCAGCCGGCGCAGGGCGCTCTCGTACAGGTCCAGGCGATCGTGCTGGTAGTAGGGGCCTTCGTCCCACTCAAGCCCTAGCCAAGCCAGGTCGTCAATCAGTTGAGCGGCAAGTTCCGGGCGCTTGCAGCGATCGTCCAGGTCCTCAATGCGTAACACGATGCTGCCGCCCTGGCTGCGGGCCGAAAGCCACGCGCACAGGCAGCTGAACACGTTGCCCAGGTGCATGCGGCCCGAGGGCGACGGAGCAAAGCGACCCACGACGGGCGTGGGAGCGGGAGAGGAGGTCGTCGTTGGCGCGTCCGCGGCGGGCGCTGCTATGTTGCGTGCGTTGATATCCATGCGGACGAGTATAGCGCGGGACACGGTAGGGAAGGCGTTGCCGTGGCTCGCAAGTTGGCGGCGCTGCGCATTGCGCACGGCGGGTTTGCGGCTCAACGTCTCGATCGCCGCGCACCGACTCAGCCTCACAAACGACAGAAACCCCGGCAGCTCTTCGCAACTGCCGGGGTTTCCGCGGAAAAGGGGGACATGATCCTCGAGCGAACGGCAAAGGGGCAAACCGTTTTCGCTCAAGTGTTTTATGCCCCTCGCTCGCCGGCTCAATCAGCGCATGCCGCGCCCACACAAAGCCGCTACACCTGTGACGGAGCTGTGAAGTGGTATCTATCGTTGGCGCAGGCCATGCCAAGGACTGTCCCAAACTGCCGGCAGATAAGGAACGTCCCTAAGTGCCAGACTCGGGTGGGACTTTTGTCCCATTTGACGTTCCGTTGGCCCAGATATTCGTCATATTCGTCATGTGTGCCCGCAAACGTGGGACAATGGCGATGTTGGTTTTACAGACAAAGGATGTGCCTATGAACGCCCCCGTTGCCAATGCCTGCCGGCAGCGCCGCCTGTTTGCGCGACTCTCTTCCGTCTGCGTACTCGTCGCGCTTGCGTTGCTGCTGCTTCCCGCCGCCGCGTGCGCCGACGGCTACTCCATGACCCAAACCTATATCGGCGCCACGGTCGAGGCCGATGGATCGCTGACCGTTGTCGAGGGGCGCCAGTTTGATTTCGACGACGACATCAACGGCTTGTATTGGGATATCAACACGGGAACTAACCAGCAGGGCGGCTCGGCGAGCGTCGACGTGCTGGGCGTTGAGGAAGAGGACACCGCGTTTAACAAAGTCGATAGCGCGAACAAGGGCGACTCTGGCGTCTATACGGTCGAGCAGACCGGTGACGGCGTAAGGATTAAGGTGTTCAGCCCTCACGAGAGCGGCGACAGCGCGATCTATTACGTGAGCTACACCATGACCGGTGCGGTTATGAACTGGGCCGATACCGCCGAGCTCTACTGGAAGTTCGTGGGTGACGGCTGGTCTGCGGATTCCGACGATGTCGAGATGGAAGTGTACTTCGCAAATGCCGCTGCCGGGACGGCGGCCGTCAAGGGCGATAACTTCCGCGCATGGGGCCACGGCCCGCTGACGGGCGACGTATCGCTCGATGCGGACGAACCCATGGTCACCTACACCATTCCGTGCGTGCACGAGGGTGAGTTTGCCGAGGCACGCATCGCCTTCCCCAGCGACTGGGTGCCGCAGCTTGCCGCCTCGGGCGAAGAGCGCATGTCAACGATCCTGAGCGAAGAGAAGGAATGGGCCGACGAAGCTAACGCCCGCCGTGAGCACGCGCGTGCGGTTGCCGGCGCGATTGCCGTGATGTGTGTTGTTGTGGCGGTTGCCTATACCGGTGTAATCGTGATGCTCAAGCTGCGCAGGCCCAAGCCCAAGCCGCTCTTCCAGGACGAGTACTTCCGCGATGTGCCCTCCGCCGATCATCCCGCGGTGCTTGCAACTCTTATGAGCTGGAACGACGTGCCCGATCAGGCATATATCGCCACGCTGATGAAGCTGACCGACGACCGCGTGATCAAGCTGGAAGAAGCGACCGAGACCAAGAAGAAGGGTCTGCTCCGTCGCGAAAAAGAGGAGCAGACGTATCGCATCACAGTGACCGACGAGGCCTGGAAGGCTGCCAAGAAGGACGGCATCGACCGCGACGTACTCAAGGTCTTCTTCGCTGGCGTTAAGCCCGATAAGGACGGAGTCCGTTCGCGCACGTTTAGCGAGCTGGAGGAATACGCTAGCGAGCGCACCACATCTGTTGGCGACAAGCTCGAGGATTATCAGAGCACGGTTAAGGGCAAGCTGGAGGCGCGCGAGTTTATCGCATCGGATGGCACTATCGCGATGGTGGCCGGCCTGGTTCTCGGCATCATCATTGTCTTTGGCATTCTGGGCTCTCTGATCTATACCGACTTTGCGGACGCCAACGTCGGTGCCGCTATGATCTCGATTCCCGTTACGATCGTGGGCTTTGTCCTGAGCTGCACCTTCCGCCGTTACACGCCGGAGGGCGCTGAGGTGGCGGCTCGCTGCAAGGCGCTCAAGCATTGGCTTGAGGACTTTACGCGCCTGAAGGAGGCCATCCCCAGCGATCTGATTCTGTGGAACAAGCTGCTGGTGATGGGCGTTGCCCTGGGCGTTTCGAAAGAAGTGCTGCGACAGCTGGCCGAGGCCGTGCCTGCGGACCTGCGCAACAGCGATGATTTCTACGACAACTACCCCTGCTACTGGTGGTATTACCATCACTACGGCAACGAGTCTCCGCTCGATTCGTTTAACGATGTGTATCACGAGACCATCCGCGAGCTGGCTTCGAGTTCCGATAGCTCGAGCGGCGGTAGCGGCGGCGGCTTTTCCGGTGGCGGCGGTGGCGGCGTCGGCGGAGGCGGCGGCGGAACGTTCTAGCGAGCGCTTGCTTTGGGGTGGATCTTTCTGGGCGGTTGCCAGGGAAGATCCACCCCATTTTTGTGCATCGAAACGGGCTAAACTTTCCGTTGAGGACTTTCGCGCAAGGGGCAGTGGACAAAAAATGCCAAATATGAGTACTGTTGCTGCGTTGGTCACATATGTTTGCACATAATAACGGGCTCCTAATGAGAGTACTTCTCGTTAGGAGCCCATTTTATTGAACATTTGGGGAGCTACGTCAGCTCGCGCAGCTGGTCGTCATGCCTGCAAGCATCAAAAATGCCCCAAATCGCTGCTACTAAAAAGGTAACAGTACTCATATTTGATGTTTTTTGACCACGGCTATCTACAAACCCCCTAGGCCACTCATTGGGGACAGACTTAAATGACCAGGTGTGGCTGCCGAGGCTAGGCTGTTAGGTCGAGTTCGTAGAGGAAGCTTTCGCGCGGCATGGCGTGGCGGCGTTCCTCGCGGTTGGCTCGGTGCGTGGCCGTGCGCTTAAAGCCGTGCAGCTCGTAGAACTTCCACGAGCAGTTGGAGTCGGTGTACAGGTGTGCGCTGGTCGCCCCGCGCGAGGACAGATGCGAGATAGCGGCGTCGAGCAGAACCGTGCCAACGCCCAGGCCGTGGACATCGCGATCCACGGCAAGCAGTGTGACCTCGTTGTCATGCGGCAGCGGACTTTTCTCGAGCAGGCGGTTGTTGGTTCGGATGGTTGTGCGCACAAACGAGAGGTACTCGGCGCAAGCTTCGGGCTCCAGCTCGCGCATCTGCGACAGCAACGCGCGTTCGGTATCCATCCAATGTTCCCTGACGGCGGTGCCGGAGCTCTGTCCTGCACGCGCAAGCGCAATGCCGCGCGCCTGACCGTCGATGACGGCAACCTGCGAAAACGTCGATGACGAAAGGCAATAGGCGAGGTCGCACGCGGCCTCGAGGCGGTTGTACTCATCGTTATCCGAATTGTTATGCCAAAGCTGCTGCAGAATCAGTGCGATGGCGTCGAAATCTTCGGTATCAAACGGTCGGTAGAGAACCCGCGAGACCATGGTGCCTCTTTCTATTGCGGATACATATCGAGCACAGTTCTACCACGCCATTGGCATCTAATTATGGTGCCCCTGTGTTCCATGAACTCACCGTGCCCGATGCCGTGTCCATCCCCTTCGCTCGCAAACTTTTTCTGCACAGCCGTGCGTTGCGGGGTGCATCGATGCGCTCGATGCGCTACATTAAATCAGTATTTTCAATGCCGCTGCGCGAGCGCTGCAGATCGACGTATCACCGACTCACAGAGCACGGCGGCGTACCAGACAGGAGGACTGCATGGGATCTGATGTGAAGATCGCACGCGCGTTGATCTCGGTTACCGATAAGACGGGCGTCGTCGATTTCGCACGGACGCTGGTCGATGACTTTGGCGTCGAGATCATCTCTACGGGCGGCACGGCTCGTGCCATCGAGGACGCGGGCGTTCCCGTAACCCCCATCGAGGAGTTCACGGGCTATCCCGAGATGATGGACGGCCGCGTTAAGACCCTGCACCCCAAGGTTCACGGCGCGCTGCTGGCCCGCCGCGATTCCGAGCAGCACATGCAGGAGGCCGCTCAGCACGGCATTAAGCTGATTGACCTGGTCGTCGTCAACCTGTACGAGTTCGAGAAGACCGTCGCCAACCCCGAGGTCACCTTTGCGGACGCCATCGAGCACATCGACATTGGCGGTCCCTCCATGCTGCGCTCTGCCGCCAAGAACGCTGCGAGCGTTACCGTCATCTCTGACCCGGCTGACTACGACGCCGTCCTAGCCGAGATGCACGAGACTGGCGGCTGCACCACGCTTGCCACCCGTCGCCGCCTGCAGGTGAAGGTCTACCAGACTACCGCCGCCTACGACACGGCTATCTCCCGTTGGCTTGCCGCTCAGGCAAGCGACGTGGCGGACACCTCTGCCAAGCTCGAGATCTCGCTGGAGAAGGTCGACGACCTGCGCTATGGCGAGAACCCGCAACAGAAGGCCACGGTCTATCGCTTTGCCGAGGGCTGCGAGAACACCGCGAGCTCGCAGTTCCCGCTTGTGGGCTCCGAGCAGATCCAGGGCAAGCCGCTCAGCTACAACAATTATTTGGACGCCGATGCCGCCTGGAACCTGGTCCGCGAGTTCGACGAGCCGGCCTGCGTGATCCTCAAGCATCAGAACCCCTGCGGTTCCGCCGTTGCCGAGGACATCACGGCCGCCTACGACCGCGCTTTTGCCTGCGATCCCAAGAGCGCCTTCGGCGGCATCATCGCCTGCAACCGCGAGGTTCCCTTTGAGCTGGTTGAGCACTTTGCCGATCAGAACAAGCAGTTCGTCGAGGTCATCATCGCCCCGAGCTACACCGCCGAGGCGCTCGAGCGCATGGCCAAGCGCCCCAATCTGCGCGTGCTGGCTACCGGCGGCGTGGACCACGGCGCCCAGGTGGAGCTGCGCTCCATCGACGGCGGCATGCTGGTGCAGGAGGTCGACCACGTGACCGAGGACCCCGCGACCTTTACGTTCCCCACCGACCGCAAGCCCACCGACGCCGAGATGGCCGAGCTCGAGTTTGCCTGGAAGGTCTGCAAGGGCGTTAAGTCCAATGCCATCCTGGTCTCCAAGGGCAAGGCCGGCATTGGCATGGGCCCGGGTCAGCCCAACCGCGTTGACTCCGCGTTGCTGGCCTGCGGGCGTGCCGAGGACTTCTGCGAGCGCGAGGGCGTGGAGAAGGGCGGCTTTGCCTGTGCAAGCGACGCGTTCTTCCCGTTCCGCGACAACGTCGACGTGCTTGCCGCGCACGGCGTGACCTGCATCATCCAGCCCGGCGGCTCCAAGCGCGACGACGAGAGCATCCAGGCCTGCAACGAGCATGGTATTGCGATGGTCTTCACCGGAGCTAGGCATTTTAGGCACTAGAGGCTTTCCCAAGCACCCGACCTTGCCCCTCAAACCGTCGCTTGCGTACATTTAGTACGCGGCGCTCCTCTTTCGGGGCAATCTCGGGCACTTGGAAAACCCTTAATGGGATGTTTCTCTATCCCATTAAACTGTTCGGGCGCCTGACCATATCGTCAAAATAATCTCTGCAAAAGACGGCTGCTCCGTTTGGAGGGCCGTCTTTTTGGTATAAGAGGACGGAATGACTAACACGAAAGGTACAACCATGCCCCAGATTGATGATGCCGAGCTGTTTGGCAATGCCGAGGATCAGCGTGCGTACGAGGACTTTTGCGCCAATCAGGAGGCGGTCGAGAAGTTTACGCTCGACAAGCCCGCGCTTGTCTGCCGTTGGCGTATGTCCAACAAAAAGGTGCCCATGCTCAACCGCCACATCCGCGCACTGTCCGAGCGACTGGTGCAGGGCGAACCGCTTACCCATAACATGCTCAGCTGGGCCAAACAGCACGTTGAGTGGTCGCTTGCCGAGGGCGATTACACTGCGCGCGACGGCGTACTCATGCTGGTGATCGACATCAACGGCAACGCTGCCATGACGGTGGGGGAGTACGAGTCGCTAGCCGATACGTCGGCCAAGGCGCTGCGTGCCCGCTCCGCCGAGGCCCGCTCCGAGGCCGACGAGACCGGCGTGGCACCCGAGCTGCTCGCTGCCGTCAACAACGGCGAGCTGGCCTTTGTGGCGCCGACGGACGAGTGCCTGTGTGGCACGGCGACGCTCATCGAGCAGCTGGCCCAGACCAAGGGCATCTCGGTTACGCGTGTGGACATTCCCGCGCAGCTCAAGGGCGCCCTGTTCCTGGTGAGTGACGAGCACGGTGTGGTTCCCGCTGCCGACACTGACGCCGCCGAGTCCGATGCCGCGACGGTCGCCTTCTTTGCTGACGGCTACGAAAAGCTCCGAGCCCGCCGCTAAATGATTTTTCTGGGACGGGGATTTTATAATCATGTGATCCCCGCGCCCGCCGCGAGCGAGGGGCGAGCCAAACGCTTTCGTTCGCGAACAGTTCTGTCACCTTGGCGCCGCGCGAGGCGCATATCGGCGGCTTCGCGGCAATAATGGCTGTAAGACAACCAAGAGGGGAGCGGAATCCATGGCGCTGATCTATATCGTTGAGGACGACGAGCCCATTCGTCGTGAGCTTGTCGACATCCTTGCCCGCGCCGGGTTTGAAATCGAGGCCTGCGAATCGTTCGAGCATGTCTCGCGCGATATTCTCGCCGCCGCGCCCGACCTGGTGCTGCTCGACCTCACGCTTCCCGTCAAGGACGGCCAGCATATCTGCCACGAGGTTCGCCGCGAATCCGAGGTCCCCATCATCGTCCTCACCTCGCGCACGACCGAGATCGACGAGGTCATGGCCATGACGCTCGGCGCGGACGACTTTGTTCCCAAGCCCTATAGCGCGCGCGTGCTCGTGGCGCGCATCAACGCACTGCTGCGTCGCACCGCGGCGTCAGGCGAGCGCAGCACACTTGTCCACAAGGGGCTGGAGCTTGACCTCGCCCGCTCCATGGTCACCAACACGCAAACCGGCACTAGCACCGAGCTCACCAAAAACGAGCTGCGTATCCTCTCGCTGCTCTTGGGTCGCGCGGGCAAGATCGTTTCGCGCTCGGCCATCATGCAGGACCTGTGGGACTCCGACGCCTTCGTGGACGACAATACGCTCACCGTCAACATCAACCGCCTGCGCACCACGCTCGAAAAAATCGGCATCAAGGGGTATTTGACCACGCATCGCGGCCAAGGCTATTCGGTCTAGGGGCCGGCTATGTCGTTTGGCAAGTTCTTTAAAGATGCACTGCTTCCCGTCGCCGTGTGGACGTGCGGCGTGCTGCTGAGCTGCTTTGTGCTGACGGTCGCCGGCGCACCCGTTTCTATCGTGGTCGTGGCGGTCGGCGTATCCTTTATCTTTGGCATGCTCGGCATCGTGATCGAGTACGCGCGCCGTCGTCGATTTTTGCACCAGCTGGAGCGCGCGGCCGAGGAGCTGGAAAGCCCTGCGTGGGTGCAGGAGATGGTGCAGTGTCCGACCTATGCCGAGGGCGAGCTCGAATACGAAGTCCTGCGCCGCGTGGGCAAGGCGGCTTGCGATGAGGTAGCGGAAGGGCGACGTCAAACCGACGACTATCGCGACTATATCGAAAGCTGGGTCCACGAGGCCAAGTTGCCCCTGGCGGCGGCCCATCTGATTCTTGAAAACCTAGACGGCAGCGAAGACGACCTGTCGCGTGTGGATGACCTGGGTCGCGAGCTGGCTCGCGTTGAGCGCTATATCGACCAGGCACTGTACTATGCGCGCTCGGAAGTCGTGGAGCGCGATTACCTGATTCGCCGCTGGGATCTCAAGACCTTGGTGACGGGTGCGATTAAGGCCAACGCGCGCGAACTCATTGCAGCGCACGTGGCTCCGGTGTGCGAAAACCTCGACTTCGAGGTCTTTACCGACGAGAAGTGGCTGGAGTTCATCTTAGGTCAGCTCATCCAGAACAGCATTAAATATGCGCGCGAGGACGGCGCGAAGATCGTGTTTTCGGGCGCGTTGCTGGATGAGGGCCTGGCGAGTGAGCGCATTGAGCTTACCGTTGCCGACAACGGTTGTGGCGTGAGCGCGGCCGACCTGCCGCGCGTGTTCGAGAAGGGCTTTACCGGCGACAACGGCCGCACCACCAAGCGCGCAACGGGCATCGGCCTCTACCTGGTGGCGCGCCTGTGCTCCAAGATGGGCATCGACGTCACCGCGGCATCCGACTCCGGCGAAGGCTTCGTCGTAACATTCGCGTTTTCAACGAATAAGTTCCAATATTTCGAGTAACGCATGCGGCAGACGTCCGCCCAAACAAAACGTGCCACCCCAAACGGGGCGGCACGCCATCTTTTATCAGCCAACTCGCTGAAGTAAGGCTGCGAAGGCCGCGGGGCCGGGAGGGGTGTCCTAAGGGCACATCCCGCAGCCGCAACGCGGCGAGGACGTGCCCGTGGAAACCCCGCAGGCCCCGCGGCCGGTGGGAGCAACGCTACTTCACGACCAAAATGTCGCAGTCCGTGTTGCGCAGCAGGAACGTCGAAATCGAACCCAGGAGCGCATACTTGATCGAGGACAGGCCGCGGGCGCCGCAGAGCACCAGGTCGGGCTTGACCACGTCGAGCATCTCGTCCTTGAGTGTCTCGCGAATGCGGCCGGCGCGAATCATGACCTCGACCTCGGGAATGTCGGGATTGGCCTTGGCCTCTTCGAGCTGCTTGGCGATGGAGTTCTTAAATGCCTCCTCTAGGCCGTTGACCAGATCGACCGGATAGGAACCGGCGCTCTCGAGTGCCGTGGAATCGATGACGTGGCCGATGATCAGCTTAGCGCCGTTGTTCGCGGCGACTTTGATGGCGCGTGCGAGCACAAAATCCTGCTGCTCAGTACCGTCGAGTGAAACAAATACCTTGGTGTAGCCCTCGTTCATGGTTTCCTCCTTGGTCTATCGCACGGGCGCGGGGCTCGTGCATCGGGCGGGCGCGGGCGCGTTGGCCGCCGGACACTTTATCTTGTTGCAGTTATACCCAAGGATTTGGGTTTGACCGCTCGCAATTCTGTGAACGGGCGAGTTTTTTGGTAAGGGTAGGCGCGGTCGCACCGCCAACGGTTGATAATGGGACATCGCCCGCATCGTCCGCAGAACATCTACCGGCGGGTGTCTAACGAGGGGGTCCCTTTGGATATCATCGAGCTTTTAAAATCTGCCTTCATGGGCCTGGTCGAGGGCATCACCGAATGGCTGCCCGTTTCGTCGACGGGTCACATGATCTTGGTGGACGAGTTCGTCAAGATGAACGTGAGCGAGACGTTCTGGAATATGTTCCTGGTCGTGATTCAGCTCGGCGCCATTCTGGCCGTCTGCGTGCTGTTCTTCCATGAACTCAATCCGTTCTCGCCCAGCAAGGGCAAGGAGGGCCGTCGCGACACCTGGGTGCTGTGGGGCAAGATTGTGCTCGGTTGCATTCCTGCGGCGGCGATCGGCCTGCCGCTCAACGACTGGATGGAGGAGCATTTCTACAATGCTCCCGTCGTGGCGCTGGCGCTCATTGTGTACGGCGTGCTGTTTATCGTGGTCGAGAACTGGCGCGCGAGCAAGCGCGAGGAAATGGCCGTTGCCGGTTCGTTTGGTTCGCGTGCTGTGGTGTCGGGTGGACGTCCCGCCGGTGCGCATTTTGCGGCGCCCGCCACGGCTACCGTTGAGGATGAGGACGATGACGAGAACCTGGACTTTGGCTCCATCGCCACGCTCGAGGACCTCAGCTGGAAGACTGCGCTGGGTATCGGCTGCTTCCAGGTGCTTTCGCTGGTGCCTGGTACGTCTCGCTCCGGTTCTACCATCATCGGCGGCCTGCTGCTGGGCTGCACGCGCTCGGTGGCGTCTAAGTTCACGTTCTTCCTGGCCATCCCTGTCATGTTTGGCGCGAGTGCGCTCAAGCTGGTCAAGTACTTCATCAAGGGCGGCACGTTCGGCACCAACGAGATCGCCATCTTGGGCGTGGGCTGCGTCGTCGCCTTTGTGGTGTCGCTCATTGCCATCAAGTGGCTTATGGGCTTCGTTCGCCGTCACGACTTCAAGTGCTTCGGCGTCTACCGCATCATCCTGGGCATCGTAGTGCTCGCGTACTTCTTCGTTCTGGAGCCTATGCTCGGCCTGTAACTTGGTTGACGCTGCGCGGCGGCCAGAGCGACAACTTGTCATTCAACGAGGGCGGCATGACCAAAAGGTCTATGCCGCCCTCTTTTCATGCCAATTTGTTCGCTCTGGCCGCCGCTCGCTGCTGCTGCCATGACATCGGCGGTTTCGTGATTGTCAATAGATTGGTGCAAAGTAACCTGACCCCATTGCGCCAAATCCGCTGGGGCGGGTCTGACGATCGCGCACGGAGTCGTGGTGTGATTTGCGTCGGTGTCCGCGCGGCTCGGTATACTGGTACGGCTCAAACTATGGCGCTGCCCGCAGGCGCGCCGTCCGTCAGATGAGGAGTCGCCCATGACCCAGCCCTTGCCCTGGGAAAAGAACGCCGCGGTACCCGTGCCGCCTGCGCCGGAACCCGTGCCGCTCGATGCATACACCGCCCCCGCTGCGCCGGAGCCCGAGCTCGTTCCGCTCGACATCTACGACGCCCCGGCTCCGGCGCCCAAACCTGCCAAGCCGCTCGTCGATATCGATAGCCTTAACCCCGCCCAGCGCGAGGCGGTCCTGACCACCGAGGGCCCGCTGCTGGTCCTTGCCGGTGCTGGCTCGGGCAAGACCCGCGTCCTGACCTTCCGCATCGCTCATATGCTCGGCGACCTGGGCGTTAAGCCTTGGCAGGTTCTTGCCATCACGTTTACCAACAAGGCCGCTGCCGAGATGCGCGAGCGTCTGGCGGCACTCATCCCAAGCGGCACTCGTGGCATGTGGGTGTGCACCTTCCATGCCATGTGCGTGCGCATGCTGCGCGAGGACGCCGACCTGCTGGGCTATACCGGTCAGTTCACCATCTACGATGACGACGACTCAAAGCGCATGGTGCGCGACATTATGCAGGCGCTCGGCATTGAGCAAAAGCAGTTCCCCATCAACATGATCCGCAGCAAGATCAGCTCGGCCAAAAACGCCATGATCGGGCCCGAGGACATGCTCAAATCCGCTGACAGCCCCAATGACAAAAAGGCCGCGCAGGTCTACTTGGAGCTGGAGCGCCGCCTGCGCGCCGCCAACGCGATGGACTTCGACGACCTGCTCGTGCGCACGCTCGAGCTGCTGCGCACCCGCCCCGAGGTGCTCGACAAGTACCAGGAGCGCTTCCGCTACATTAGCGTCGACGAGTATCAGGACACCAACCACGTCCAGTACGAGATCGCCAACCTGCTGGCCGCCAAGTACCAAAACCTTATGGTCGTGGGCGACGACGACCAGTCCATTTACAGCTGGCGTGGTGCCGACATCACCAACATCCTGGACTTTGAGAAGGACTTTAAAAACTGCAAGACCGTCAAGCTGGAGCAGAACTATCGCTCTACGGGCCATATCCTGAGCGCCGCCAATGCCGTTGTTCGCCACAACTCGCAGCGCAAGGACAAGCGCCTGTTTACGGCCGAGGGTGATGGCGAGAAGATTCAGGCTTTCCAGGCAAGCGACGAGCGCGACGAGGGTCGCTGGATTGCCGGCGAGATCGAGAAGCTGCATGCCAAGGGTACGAGCTACGACGATATCGCCGTGTTCTACCGCACCAACGCCCAGTCGCGTATCCTCGAAGATATGTTCCTGCGCGCGGGCGTGCCCTACAAGATCGTCGGCGGCACGCGATTCTTCGACCGCGCCGAGATCCGCGATGTCATGGCCTACCTCAAGATGATCGTGAACCCGGCCGACGAGATGAGCGTCAAGCGCGTCATCAACACGCCGCGCCGCGGCATCGGCTCCACTTCGATCCAAAAGATTGAGCAGCTGGCGCGCGACAACCGTTGCTCGTTCTTCCAGGCCTGCGAGATCGCAACAGCCGAGACGGGCATGTTTAGTGCCAAGGTGCGCAACGGCCTGTCGAGTTTTGTGGCGCTGGTGCGCGAGGGCCGTCGCATGGACGGCGAGCTCAAGGACGTCGTCGAGATGATTGTCGATAAGACGGGCCTGCTGCAGGCGTTTCGCGCCGAGGGCACCATGGAGTCCGAGAGCCGCGCCGAGAACATCCAGGAATTCCTGGGCGTCGCCGCCGAATTTGAGGAGACGCACGAGGATATCGAGGGTACGCTCGAGAGCTTGGAAGAGCTGCGCGCGGCCGGTGTTGCCGACGTGCCTGCCGGCGCCGAGTCCGAGCCCGTCGTGGTGAGTGCGCCCGCGCCCGAGCCGGGACTGTCCGCTCCGGCATCCTCGTTTGAGGCACTCGTCGGCGCGCGCGATGCCGCAGGTTCCAATCCGCTCGATAACCTAGCCGCCCCGGCGCTCTCGCCGCAGGATGCCTTGGCCGTCGCCATCGCGGGCAACGCGTATGCCGCGCCGACGGAGATGCCGGCGGGTGCCGTGCATGCCGACGAGATCGAGCGCACCTACGGTCCGCTCACCTGTAAGGCGCTGCCGGCACTCATGGAGTGGCTGGCCCTGCGCTCCGACTTGGATTCCCTGGCCGGCGAGACGCATGCCATTACCATGATGACCATCCACTCCGCCAAGGGCCTGGAGTTCCCGGCGGTGTTCGTGGCCGGCATGGAGGAGGGTATCTTCCCGCACGTGCACGACTTTGTCGGCAGTGACGATCCGGGCAAGCTCGAGGAGGAGCGTCGCTTGGCCTACGTCGCCATCACGCGTGCTCGCAAGCGCCTGTTCCTGACCTATGCGGCCACACGTCGCACCTACGGCTCGACCTCTGCCAACCCGCGTTCGCGCTTCCTCAACGAGATTCCGTTTGAGGATATCGAGTTTAGCGGCATCGGTTCTGCCGGTTTTGAGGGCACGGGCTGGGAGAAGCGCGGCGACCGTCGTGGCACGTTTGGCTCGGGTATGGGCTCGGACATGTATGGCGGCAAGGTGTTCGGTTCGCATACGCGCTCGACCGGTGGTTCCGGATCGCGCGGCGGATCGAGCTTCGACGATTTCTTTGGCGGCAGCAGTTACGGGACCGAGCGCCATCGTGGGGTTTCGCCCGACGCCGGCCGTGTTGCCTCGACCTTTGGCTCGGGCGCGCCGCGAGCCAAAAAGCCGTCATCTAAGGTGTCGCCGACGGTGGAGCGCAAGGTCGATCGCGCCAGTGCATCGCAGGACTTTGCCGCGGGCGATACCGTGAGCCACAAGACCTTTGGTACGGGCACCGTGATCTCGGTCGCCGGAGACATGATCGAGGTTCAATTCGAAAAGACCGGCCAGACAAAAAAGCTTATGAAGGGTTTTGCACCGATCGTCAAGCTGTCGTAATCCCGGCGGACCCGGGCGGGCGTATGGGGCAACATCGCCTGCTCGGACAGTCCTGCTCGCACGGAGAGCACATTAAGTGCTCTCCGTGCGAGCAGGACTGTCCGAGCA
>UQTR01000047.1 GCA_900544065.1 uncultured Collinsella sp. | reverse complement strand
GATGTCTTAGGGTCTCGTGGGCTCGGAGATGTGTATAAGAGACAGCCCGACTGGATGGTCAAGCGCCTTAACGCCCTGGGCGTGCGTCCGCACAACAACATCGTCGACATCACCAACTACGTGATGATGCTCACCGGTCAGCCGCTGCACGCCTTTGACCTGGACACCTTTGCCGAGCGCGATGGCCACCGTCGCGTGGTGGTTCGCGCCGCCCAGCAGGATGAGAAATTCACGACGCTCGATGGCGAAGAGCGCGTGCTCGACGCCGGCATGGGCCTTATCACCGACGGCGAGCGCCCCGTGGCGTTGGCCGGCGTTATGGGCGGCATGGATTCCGAGATCGAGGACGACACCGTCGACGTGATGGTCGAGAGCGCTTGCTTCAACGCCGGTCGCACCTCGCACACCAGCCGCGATCTGTCGCTGATCTCCGACGCCTCCATTCGCTTTGAGCGCCAGGTTGACGAGACCGGCTGCGTGGATGTCGCCAACGTTACCTGCGCGCTCATCGAGGAGATCGCCGGCGGCGAGGTTGCTCCCGGCTATGTCGATGTTTTCCCCGCGCCCAAGACCATCGACAGCATCAAGCTGCGCCTGGCCCGCGTGCATGCCATCTGCGGTGCCGACATCGAGCCCGATTTTATCGAGCGTTCGCTTACCCGTCTGGGCTGCACCGTCGAGCGCGACGGCGAGGACTTTATGGTTACCCCGCCGAGCTTCCGTCCCGACCTGCCGCGCGAGATTGACCTGATCGAGGAGGTCCTGCGCCTATGGGGCATGGGCCGTGTGACGGCGACCATCCCGGCTGCCAAGAACCACATCGGCGGCCTGACCCGCGAGCAGAAGCTCACCCGCAAGGTCGGCGAGATCCTGCGCGCCTGCGGCCTCAACGAGACCACGACCTTTGGCTTTGCCGCCCCGGGCGACCTGGAGAAGATCGGCATGCCCACCGAGGGTCGCGGCTGCCCCGTGGTGCTCATGAACCCGCTGGTGGCCGAGCAGACCGAGATGCGTCGTTCGCTGCTGCCGGGCCTGCTGCAGTCCGTGGCCTACAACGAGGCGCACGGTACGCCCAACGTGCACCTGTACGAGGTCGGCAGCCTGTTCCACGGTCGCGAGAACGCCAGCCTGCCCAAGGAGACCAAGTCCGTCGCGGGTGTGCTCTCGGGCCAGTGGAGCGAGCAGTCTTGGAACATGAAGTACCGTAAACTGCGTTTCTTCTTTGGCAAGGGTATCGTCGAGGAGCTGCTCGCCCAGCTGCGCATCGAGAAGGTTCGCTTCCGTCCCGTCGAGGGCGAGGGCTATGCCTTTTTGCAGCCGGGTCGTGCGGCCGAGGTTCTGTCCGGCGGCACCGTGCTGGGTTGGGTCGGCGAGATCCACCCCGAGGCGCGCGAGGCCTGCGGCATCGACGAGGTTGTCGTTGCCTTTGAGCTTGACCTGGACAAGCTGATCAAGGGCGCCCGCAACCAGGAGAACTACCGCGAGTTCTCGCAGTACCCGGCCGTTGAGCACGACCTTGCCATTGTGGTCGACAATGCCGTGACCTGCGAGGATCTTGAGCGCCGTATTACCAGCGCCGGCGGCAAGCTGCTCGAGGGCGTGCGCCTGTTCGATGTCTACCGCGATCCGGTTCGTATCGGCAAGGGCAAGAAGTCCATGGCCTTTGCGCTCACGTATCGCTCGGACGACCACACGCTTACTAGCGAAGAGGTCGAGAAGGCGCACCAGAAGATCGTCACCAAGGTGTGCAAGGGCGTAAACGGCGAGGTCCGCGGCTAGGTCCTGCGCCGGATATAGGCCAGCGTCGGCTGCCGCCGAGTCTTACGTGACTGCTGTTTTCGGTATAAGGCACCGTTGAGCCTTCATATATGACACGCGCATTACATAACGGCGTGCTGCTTTGTCGGCAGTGCGCCGTTTTGCTATGATAGCCCGCGGCGTGTTACGAATCTGACAATGCGTAACACTGACAAGGTGATTCAAGCGGCGTTGCAATTCTGTGCGTCGATAACCGGGAGGCGTATATGCACATTCCAGATAACTACCTGTCCCCGCAGACCGATGCCGTTATGGCGGTGGCGATGGTGCCCGTTTGGGTTCATTGCATCAAAAAGGTGCGCGCCACGCTCGATCGCGAGCACATGGCTTTCCTGGGCATCTGCGCCGCGTTCTCCTTCCTGCTCATGATGTTCAACGTGCCGCTACCTGGCGGCACCACGGGTCACGCCGTCGGCGGCGCGCTCATCGCGCTGCTGCTGGGCCCCGAGGCTGCTGCCATTGCGGTTTCGGTCGCGCTGGCATTGCAGGCGCTTCTGTTTGGCGACGGCGGCGTTCTGTCGTTTGGCGCCAACTGCTTTAACATGGCCTTTGTGCTGCCGTTTGTCGCTGCTATCGTGTTCCGTGCGCTCAACAGCCGTCTGCACGACAAGAGCTGGGGCACCTCGGTTTCTGCCATCGTGAGCGGTTGGGTCGGCCTGTGCCTGGCGGCCCTGTGCGCGGCAATCGAGTTTGGTATTCAGCCGATGCTCTTTACCAACGCTTCGGGCGCGCCGCTGTACTGCCCCTTCCCGCTGTCCGTGGCTATTCCGGCCATGTTGATCCCGCATATGCTGGTTGCCGGCGTGATCGAGGGCGTGGCGACGGCCGCCATCTACGGTTTCATTAAGAAGACGGCGCCGAGCATTATCGTCGGGCCCGAGGCCGTCGATGGCCAGCTTGCTGCCGAGGGCGCTGCTGCTAAGAAGACCTCGCTGGTCCCCACGCTCATCCTGATCGCCGTGCTTGTCGTGGCCACGCCGCTGGGCCTGCTGGCCACGGGTGACGCCTGGGGTGAGTGGGACGCCGAGGGCGCCGCGACCGCCGTTCAGGAGGCTGGCGACGACAGCCTGCAGGCTTCGGTCGGCCTTGATACCCCGACCTTTGCCGACGCTCTGCCTACGGGTGATTACCTGCAGGCCTATTCCGAGGAGCAGGGTCTTGGCTTTGCCGGCCAGGCTGCCATGTATATCCTCTCGGGCGTAATTGGCGTGGCGGTGCTCACCATCGCATTCCGCTTGATCTCGCTTACGGTCAAGGAAAACTGAGCGCATGCAGATGGTCAAGCTGCCTAGCTGGCTTGCGGCCGAGGAGCGATACGAGCCCGCGGGGGCTCGGCATCGTGTGATGCAAAAGAACGTCTTGCACCTGGCGAGCCTGCTTGAGCGGGTTCGCCTGGGTGGAGGCGCGCACGAGGGCGGGTCGATGGTCGACCGCGCCCTTTCTTGCGTTTCGGCTCCGGTGCGCCTGGTGGGGATGTTCGTCTGCGTCCTGTGCGTGTGTCTGACGCAGAGCCCGCTGTACCTCATGTTGATGGCGGCTATCGCGCTGGTGCTGGTCGCGGTGCGCCCCGCACGCGGGCTGCGTGCGACCATTGTACCGGCGCTCGGCGCCACGGGGCTTGCGGTGGTTCTGGCATTGCCTGCCCTGCTGCTGGGCGCGTCTGCCACGGGCGCCATGCTCAAGATCGCGCTCAAGACCTTCATTAATGTGTCGCTGGTGCTGGGCGTTTCGTGGACGCTTACCTGGAGCCGCATGTCGGCGGCGCTCAAAATGCTGCACCTGCCCGACGAGGTCATCTTTACCTTTGATATGGCACTCAAGCATATCGAGGTGCTGGGACGCACGGCGCACAATCTGTGCGAATCGGTCATGCTGCGCAGCGTTGGCCGTGCGCCTGGGGGATTTTCGCGTACCGATTCGATCGCGGGTATCATGGGTATGACGTTTATCAAGGCGATGGAATGCAGCCGCGCGATGGACGAGGCCATGCTCTGCCGCGGCTTTGCCGGTGCGTATCCGGCTCCTGCGCGGAGCGGCTTTGGCTGGCGCGATGCGGTTTACGCGGTCGTTGTGGTTCTGCTCGCCGTGTTGTGCGCGGTGCTGTAGCGCGGGCGGTCGATCCGTTGATGTGAATAGGGAAGGGCGACGTTTTGGCAAACGATACGAATGACGCGATGGGCGCGAGCGGTGCTGCTGGCGCCGAGACAACGCCGCTCATCGAGTTTCGCGACGTGGTGTTTTCCTATGCGGGCCATACGGTGGTCGATGGCGTTTCGCTGCAGGTGGACCGTGGGGAGCTCGTTGCCCTGCTAGGTCCCAACGGCTGCGGCAAGACGACGATCATGCGCCTTATCAACGGCCTTGAGCTCGCGGACGCGGGCACGTATCTGTTTGACGGGCATGCGGTCGATGCGGCATATCTCAAGGATCCCGCGGCTGCCCAGCGGTTCCATCAGCGCGTGGGCTTTGTGTTCCAGAATGCCGATGCGCAGCTCTTTTGCGCCACGGTGGGCGAGGAAGTTGCTTTTGGTCCCGCGCAGATGGGGCTGCCGGCAGACGAGCTCGAGCACCGCGTGCGCGATGCCATGGGGCTGTTCCAGGTTGCCGATCTGGTCGATGCCTCGCCCTATCAGCTTTCGGGTGGGCAAAAGAAGCGCGTGGCGCTGGCTGCGGTTGTGTCTATGAACCCCGATATCCTAGTACTCGACGAGCCTACCAATGGACTCGACGAGGATTCATGCGACATCGTGGTCAACTTCTTGCTGGCCTACGTCGCGGCGGGTAAGACGGTCTTGATGAGCACGCATCACCAGGATTTGGTGCGACGCCTGGGTGCCCGTGCAATCTATATCGATCGATATCACCATGTGGTCGAGGCACCTTCGCCGTCGTATGGAACCGAAAGCGGTGCTACGGACTAGTTGCTGCGTAGAGCGTGCGTAGCCGCCCGCGCGGCTTTGCCGTGATGGTATAGTTATCCAGGTTTTTATGGGGGTGGCTATGCCAAGCTGGAACATTCATATCGCTCAGACGGAGCGTTTGCTGGAGCGCACCGGTGCGCTTGCCAATAGCGTGCGCGACCGCAATGCCTTTTTGTTTGGCTGCGTGGTTCCGGATATCTTCGTGGGCTATATGGTCCCTGGCATCGCCGATCCCATTCCGTACCGCATTACGCACTTTGCCAAGCCTGAGCCCATCCCTAAGCCTCGTGAGCATGAGTTCTGGGATACCTATGTGGCACCGTTGCTTAAAAGTTCGCCCATCGGTGCGCCGGCCGCGGCGACCTCGATTATCGAGGAACGCGAGCGGCTGAACCGCGTGCACTATCCCCAGCGCTACAAGGATGCCGAGCCGGTTGCCGGTCCCGGCGCCTGTGAGTTCTCGCTTGCGTCCGAAGATGTGGCACAGTCGTTGCTCGATTTGACACTTGGTGTCTGGTCGCATCTGGTGGCCGATACCGTATGGAATACGCGCGTGAATCAGTACCTGGAGGCGCACGGCGGCAAGCCGTGCGAGGAGTTCCGCATTAAAAAGCAAGGCGACTTTGACTGGTTTGGCAAGACGCTGGGCATTGTTTCCATCCCGCGTGCGACCGATCGCCTGTATACCGCTGCGACGCGTTTTGGGCAGTATCCCATCCATAAAGAATATGTGCTCAAGACCATCGGCGTCATGCACGAGATTGTACGCGAAAACCCCGGTGAGCCCGACCATCCGCCATACCGCCTGCTAACCGAGGAGTTTTTCGACGCAACGTTTACCGAGGTCATCGAGCTGACCGAGGCGGGATTTGCGACTCGCGTTGCTGCTTCTGGCGTTCCCGCAGTCCCCCTGATTGCTAGCTGCTAGCCGGCCGGCTTAACGGTGAACAGTTCATCCCAATTGACCAACAGCTCCCGTCGCAGGGCATCTTCGGTGGTACGCTCGGCATCGGAAAGGTTCGCGACTGATCACAAATCGATGAAGCGGCATATGAAGTAGGTCCTAAAAAAGGGCCCGGAAGGCAAAGCCTTCCGGGCCCTTTGCAATGCAAGTGTGCTTGCAAGTGCGATTTAGCGCACCTGAGCGACGTAAGCGACGTTGGTCGAGGAGACCTTGTCCTCGAGCTGGACGCTCATGCGGGGATCGCCGGCGGTGGCGACGGTCAGATCGCCGGCCTCGACGTAGCCGAGCTCCTTAGCGGTCTCGATCGCCTTGACGATCGTGCCGTTGACGGTGCCCTGGGTAATCTCGGCCTGGTGCGGGATAACGCCCCAGTACATAATCATCTGCTGGACGGCCCACTCGTGGCGGGAGAACGCGCAGATCGGCATGTTGGGACGGAAGTGCGAAATCAGGCGAGCGGTACGACCGGTGGTCGTTGGCACGGTGATGCACTTGGCGCCAACGGTGGTAGCCATGTTCACAGCGGACATACCCACAACGTTGTTGACGACGCGGGTGCCGTGAGCGTCAGCCGGAACCTCGAGCGGAGCGTGAGCCGGGAGGTACTTCTCAGTCTCGAGAGCAATGCTGGCCTGCATCTTGACGGCCTCGACCGGGTACTTACCGGCAGCGGACTCGCCGGAAAGCATGACGGCGTCGGTGCCGTCGTAGATGGCGTTAGCGACGTCGGCAACCTCGGCGCGCGTCGGGCGCGGGTTCTGCTGCATGGAGTCGAGCATCTGCGTAGCGGTGATGACGGGCTTGTAGGCCGCGTTGCACTTGGCGATGATCTCCTTCTGGATGTGGGGAACGAGCTCGGGCTTGATCTCGATGCCCAGGTCGCCACGGGCGACCATGATGCCGTCGGAAGCCTCGAGAATCTCATCGAAGTTCTCGACGCCCAGAGCGCACTCGATCTTCGGGAAGATCGTCACGTGCTCGCCGCCGTTCTCGCGGCAAAGCTCGCGGATGCCGCGGACGGACTCGCCGTCACGGATGAAGGAAGCGGCGATGTAGTCGATGTTCTCGGTCAGGCCAAAGAGGATGTCCTGACGATCGCGCTCGGTGATGGCAGGCAGCGAGATGTTGACGTTGGGCATGTTGACGCCCTTGCGCTCGCCGATCAGGCCGTCGTTCTTGACGACGCAGGTCATGTCCTGGCCGCTGACGGACTCGACTTCGAGGGCAACCAGGCCGTCATCAATCAGGATGAGGGAGCCCTTCTCGACCTCGGAGGGCAGAGCCAGGTAGTCGAGGGAGATGTGCTCAGCGGTGCCGTGGAAATCCTCGGATGTGGGCTGAGCGGTGACGACGATCTTGTCGCCGGTCTTGACGGCAACCTTCTTGCCGTCGACCAGAAGGCCGGTGCGGACCTCGGGGCCCTTGGTGTCGAGCAGGATGCCGACGGGCATACCGAGCTCCTTGGAAATACGACGGACGCGCTCGATGCGACCGTGGTGCTCGTCGTAGGAGCCGTGCGAGAAGTTAAAACGGGCGACGTTCATGCCCGCCTTGATCATCTCGCGGATGGTCTCGTCGCTATCGCAGGCGGGACCCATGGTGCATACAATCTTGGTGCGCTTGTACATTCAGACCTCCATCTGACATCGTCTTGCGCTGATAGATAAACCATAAGAAATAAAACTGAGATGATTATAACGAAATGCCGACCGAATACCCCAAAAAATCGACCGTATGCCGAATTAGAAGTTCATTTTTTGCGGAAAAACGGTATATGCAAAAACTTTACCAACCGTTCTAACCGCTGCTATCTGGGCGATATTTCAGTCTGACGATGCGCCGAAGAAAAAACGTTTTATCAATCTTGAGCATCACACTGTCTGCACCGTTGCGCTTGTGCCGTGTTTCCAGATGGAATGTTTTGGCTAGACGCGTCGCTTTGGGGTACCATAGCTCCACTATCAACTGCCGCTCAGCACGGCAGCCTTGATGAGCCCTTGCCCTTCTCCTGGGAATTATGATCGGGCATCAATCTGCTGAGTGGCCCGAATCCCAGGAGGGGACTCTATATGCAAAAGGAATACCTGTCCGCCGCGGCGGAGGTGCTCAGCGACCAAGGTGTCGATGAGAACCTCGGCCTGAGCAACGGCGAGGCGTCGGCGCGCCTTGCCAAGACAGGCCCTAACAAGCTCGAGGAAGCCGAGAAGACGCCGCTGTGGAAGCGCTTCTTTGAGCAGATGGCAGACCCCATGGTCATCATGCTGATCGTTGCCGCCGTCATCAGCGCGCTCACGGGCATGGTCAAGGGCGAGGCGGACTTTGCCGATGTCGCCATCATCATGTTCGTCGTTATCGTCAACTCGGTGCTGGGCGTGGTCCAGGAAGCCAAGAGCGAGGAAGCTCTCGAGGCCCTGCAGGAGATGAGCGCGGCACAGTCCAAGGTGCTGCGCGACGGCAAGCTCGTGCACCTGCCGAGCGCCGAGCTCGTGCCCGGCGACGTGATCATGCTCGAGGCGGGCGACTCCGTCCCGGCTGACTGCCGCGTCCTCGAGAGCGCCACGATGAAGATCGAGGAGGCCGCACTGACCGGCGAGTCCGTGCCGGTCGAGAAGCACGCCAACGTGATTGAGCTTGCCGCGGGCACCGACGACGTGCCGCTCGGCGACCGCAAGAACATGTGCTACATGGGCTCCACCGTGGTGTACGGTCGCGGTCGCGCCGTCGTGGTCGGCACCGGCATGGATACCGAGATGGGTAAGATCGCCGGTGCCCTGGCCGAGGCCAAGGAAGAGCTCACGCCGTTGCAGGTGAAGCTCGCCGAGCTCAGCCGCATCCTCACCATCATGGTTATCGTCATCTGCGTCGTGATCTTTGGCGTTGACATCATCCGTCACGGCGTGGGTAACGTCCTTACCGACCCGACTGCCCTGCTCGACACCTTTATGGTTGCCGTCTCGCTCGCCGTCGCCGCCATTCCCGAGGGCCTGGTCGCCGTCGTGACCATCGTCCTTTCGCTCGGCGTGACCAAGATGGCCAAGCGCCAGGCGATTATCCGCAAGCTTTCCGCCGTCGAGACCCTTGGCTGCACACAGACCATCTGCTCCGACAAGACCGGTACCCTTACCCAGAACAAGATGACCGTCGTCAAGCACGAGCTCGCTGCGCCCAAGGAGAAGTTCTTGGCCGGCATGGCGCTGTGCTCCGATGCCCAGTGGGACGAGGAGCTGGGCGAGGCCGTGGGCGAGCCGACCGAGTGCGCACTCGTCAACGATGCCGGCAAGGCTGGTCTTACTGGCCTGACTGCCGAGCACCCGCGCGTGGGCGAGGCTCCGTTCGACTCGGGCCGTAAGATGATGTCCGTGGTCGTCGAGACCCTGGACGGTGAGTACGAGCAGTACACCAAGGGCGCGCCCGACGTGGTGATCGGCCTGTGCACCCATATCTACGAGGGCGATAAGGTCGTCCCCCTGACCGAGGAGCGCCGCGCCGAGCTCGTGGCAGCCAACAAGGCCATGGCCGACGAGGCCCTGCGCGTGCTGGCGCTGGCGAGCCGTACCTACACCGAGGTTCCCGCCGACTGCAGCCCCGCTGCGCTCGAGCATGACCTGGTCTTCTGCGGCCTGTCCGGCATGATCGACCCGGTCCGTCCCGAGGTGGCCGACGCTATCCGCGAGGCGCACGACGCCGGTATCCGCACTGTCATGATTACGGGCGACCACATCGACACCGCCGTGGCCATTGCCAAGCAGTTGGGCATCGTCACCGATCGCAGCCAGGCCATCACCGGTGCCGACCTCGATCGCATGAGCGACGAGGAGCTCGACGCGCACATCGAGGACTACGGCGTGTACGCCCGCGTTCAGCCCGAGCACAAGACCCGCATCGTTGAGGCTTGGAAGTCGCGCGACCAGATCGTCGCCATGACGGGCGACGGCGTCAACGACGCCCCGTCCATCAAGCGCGCCGACATCGGCGTGGGCATGGGCATCACCGGTACCGACGTCACCAAGAACGTTGCCGACATGGTGCTCGCCGACGATAACTTCGCCACCATCATCGGTGCCTGCGAAGAAGGTCGTCGCATCTACGACAACATCCGCAAGGTCATCCAGTTCCTGCTTTCGGCCAACCTTGCCGAGGTCTTCTCGGTGTTTATCGCCACGCTTATCGGTTTTACCATCTTCCAGCCGGTGCAGCTGCTGTGGGTGAACCTGGTTACCGACTGCTTCCCCGCGCTCGCGCTGGGCATGGAGGACGCCGAGGGCGACATCATGAAGCGCAAGCCGCGCAACGCCAAGGACGGCGTCTTTGCCGGTCACATGGGCCTGGACTGCGTGGTCCAGGGCCTGATCATCACCGTGCTGGTGCTGGCGAGCTTCTTTGTGGGCGTGTACTTTGACATGGGCTACATCCACATCGCCGATATGATCGCCGGCAATGCCGACGAGGAAGGCGTGATGATGGCGTTCATCACGCTCAACATGGTCGAGATTTTCCACTGCTTCAATATGCGCAGCCGTCGTGCGTCGCTGTTTAGCATGAAGAAGCAGAACAAGTGGCTGTGGGCTTCCGCCGCGCTGGCGCTGGTGCTGACGGTTATCGTGACCGTGCAGCCGACGCTTGCCGAGATGTTCTTTGGCCCTGTGACGCTTGAGCTTAAGGGCGTTATCGCCGCGCTGGGCCTGGCCTTCCTGATCATTCCGCTGATGGAGATCTACAAGGCGATCATGCGCGCTGTGGAGAAAGAGTAACGTACCTGTCCGGGCCCGCCCCACGCCCTTTCTCCCTCACTGGTCCTCGCGCTTCGCGCTGCGGGATCGTTCGGGAGAAAGGGCTTCCGGGGCGGGCCCTGCGGTATCCTTGCTGGCTTTTCTCCCGTGCGGATGAAAAGGGCTGAGGGAAAGTTTGTGAGCTGGTCGGGCTTTGCCCGGCCAGCTCTTTTTGATTTAAAATACCTGCTCAGTTGTGATTTTTGGTGCTGGGAGGCGTTTGTGGGCAAGGCTAAGGCTAAGGCTAAGAAAAAGACGACGGGGGCGCGGGCTAAGCGCGATCGTCGTCGGAAGCTCGCGACCGAAGCCCCTGCATCTGCTGAGGAGTTGCTGGCGAGTGTACCGGGGCTTGACGCGCTGCAGGATGTTCCGGCGTTCGATGACCTGCCGGTCGATGCGGCTCAGCAGGCTGCATTTGACGACTTTTGCGCGCAGGCCGAGGAGCCCGAGCAGATGCAGCTCGGCGCCGTGGTGCGCCTGGACCGTGGGTTTCCGTTGGTGGCGACTGCCGATGACGCGTTTCGTGCCGAGCATGCCGTAGGGTTTGCCAAGTCACGTGGCGAGGACGAGGTCTTGCTGCCCGCTGTGGGCGACCGCGTGGCGGTTCGCCGTGCTCCCGGGCACGACATGGGCGTCATCGAGTGCGTACTACCGCGCCGTACGAGCTTTGAGCGTTGGCGTGGCCGTGCCCGCGGTGAGCGCCAGGTGCTCTGCTCCAACGTCGACAGCGTGCTGATCGTGCAGGCGCTCGGCGCCGGCGAGGTACTGCTCGACCGCGTGGCGCGCTCACTGGTGTTGGCGCTCGATTGCGATGCCGAGCCGGTGGTGGTGCTCACCAAGGCCGACCGCTGCGAGGCCGATGAGCTCGAGCGCGATCTGGACCGTGTGCGCCGTCTGGTGGGTCCGGACGTGCGCGTGATCGTGACGTCTTCTGCCGAGGGCCGCGGCCTGGACGAGGTGTGCGCCTGCGTGCCGGCTGGGAGCTGTGCCATGATCTTGGGTGAGTCGGGTGCCGGCAAGTCAACGCTGCTCAATGCGTTGCTGGGCCACGATGCGCTGGCCACTGGCGGCGTGCGCGAGCGTGATGACCAAGGTCGCCACACCACGGTTGCGCGCGTGATGGTGGCGCTGCCGGGCGACGCCGGCGTGATCGCCGATGCCCCGGGCCTGCGCAGCCTGCCGCTTGTGGGACATGAGCGGGGTCTGGCGCGTGCCTTCCCCGAGATCGTCGAGGCGTCGCGTGCGTGCCGGTTTGGCGATTGCACGCACACCCATGAGCCGGGTTGTGCCGTTCGCGAGGCCGAGGACGCGGGACAGATCGACAGCCTGCGCCTGGAGACGTTCCAAAACCTGGCGTCATCCATGCGCGTGAGTGCCCAAATGCTCGACCCCGATGTCCATCTGTAATTGAATTTTCCTATGACAGCCGTCACCCAACTGTTCGGGAGGCGGCTTTTTTGCTGCCAAAGCGCCTCGAAATACGCGTTTTGCCGATGTTCTGACCAAAACCTTGCCACGAGCTTGACGGGCTGGTCAGCTTTTGGTCAGCAATTGGTTTGACACGTAAAACCAAGATTGCGATTGCGCCGCTTTGCGCCCTGGTCGCCCAGACAATGGTGGTACGGGCATTTGCCCGGCACCGCCATGAGAGGAGCGGCCGTGAACAAGAGCAAGCGCATCGCCATCAGTCTGGTCGCGGGCGTGCTTGCCGCGGCGCTCTGCATGGTCTACGGCTCGTCGATCCGCTCACAAGCCGAGCGGGCCCAGGCCGAGACTTTGGCAAAATACGGCGGCGAACGCGTTGAGGTGTGCGTCGCGGCGCGCGATATCGATGCGGGCGAGACCCTCGACGAGACTAATGTCATAACTCAGGAATGGCTGGCGAGTCTGTTGCCGCGTGATGCGGCGACTGAGCTGCGTCAGGTGCGCGGCGACGTGACGACCTCGCGCATTCCCAAAAACGCCGTGATTTGCAATGTCTACACCAAGGCCGAGAGCCACAAACTCGAGGTGCCTAAAGGCAAGGTCGCCGTTTCGGTGGCGGTCGATGCCGAGCACTCGGTCGGCGGCGCCACGGGCGTGGGCAGCTATGTGGACGTGTACGTGCAAAAAGATGGCGTGACCGATCGTTTGTGCGGAGCGTACGTGATCGATACCAGCGAAGAGGCCGGCGCCACGCGCGAAGGCAAGATCGAGTGGGTGACGCTGGCGGCAGACCCCGAAGATGTCAAGGAATTGCTGGGAGCCTCGGGAAAGGGAACGGTCAGCTTGACGATTCCCGCCACGGCGCGCGGCAAAAAGAGCGGAGGCGACGAGTGATGAAGGCGATCTGGCTTGCGTGCTGCGCGTGCGGCGATTACGGGCTGCTACAGCAGGAAGTCGAGGGTCGCGATGTGGGCGCACAGGTGCTTCGCGTGGGCGACTTGGACGGGCTGGTATCCATGGCGCGGGCGTTTCCGTCGCGCCGCGGTGCCGCCATCATCGCGGCGTCTCTGTTCGATACCGAAGACGTGCGGAAGACCGTTGCGCGCCTGACGGCCGAGGGCCGTGTGAGTCGCGTCGTCGTGTTGATCGAGACGCTTGACCCGTCGGATATCGAGGGGCTGTTTCGCGCGGGGGCGACCGAGGTCATCGCTGCGCACAGTTTGTGCGGCAACGGGCGCGCGGGTGAGGGAACGGTTGATTCCGATCGGCGCATGACGATTGAGCCCGATGCTTTTGTTGATAGGGAACCCGGGGCGCCTCGCGCTACAAGAGGCCCGCGTGTTGATGAATATGGAAAAGCGGAAGCCGAGCATGGTCGGCGCCCCCGGGACCCCCTTGCATACGATGACGCTGGAGGGCCGGTACCGTATGGCGATGACGTTCTGGCTGAAGATATGGGATACGTGCACGGCATAAATCTGGCCGATGAGCTCGACGAGGTCGAGGGTTTTGCCGGGACTGGCGAGCCGTTTGCCGCTGCGTCTTTGGCTTCGGAACCGCAGCCCGGGCAGCCTGCCATGCCGGCTTGGGCTCAGCGCGTGACCGCGGCGGGGGAGACGGGGATGTTATCGCCCGCGTCCGTGTCGCCGGTTCCTGCACCGTCAGTCCCCGCGCTGTCGGCGGACGCTTCGATTCCGTCGCGTCGGGCACCGGTCGTCTGCGCCGTTTCGGGTTCGGGCGGTTGCGGCAAGTCGACGATCGTTGCCACCATGGCGCATGCGGCGTCGCTGTTGGGTTTGCGTGCCGCTGTGCTCGACTTGGACCTCATGTTTGGAAACCTTTACGATCTGCTGGGCGTCGATGCCCCGCACGATATGGCGACGCTTATCGAGCCGTCGGCGGCGGGCGCACTTGCCGAGCCGGATATCGTGGCCGCATCGATGCGCGTCGCCCCGGGCGTCACGCTCTGGGGGCCTGTCGCGGCCCCCGAGAAGGCCGAGCTCATGGCGCGTCCGGTGGAGCTATTGCTCGATGTTTTGCGCCGCGAATCCGACGTGGTCTTTGTCGACACCTCGGTCTTTTGGGGCGATGCCGTGGCCGCCGCGGTGGCGGCGAGCGATCGTTGCCTGGTCGTAGGCGATGCGGCAGTATCGTCCGCGACATCCGCTTCGCGCGTCATTGAGCTGGCGAGCCGTGTAGGCGTGCCACGCACACGTATGAGCGCCGTGTTCAACCGGTTTGGTGCGCGCGGTGCCGACGAGGACGTCGCCATGCGCTTTGAGATTGCCTGCGCACTGAGCTCCAAGATCCGCATTGCCGATGGCGGTCAGGACTTGGCCGCGCTCATAGCATTCGGTCGCGCCGACGAGGCAGTGGGTCAGTCGAGCGCTTTTGCGACCAGCGTGCGCGAGGCCACGCGCGAGATGCTCGTGGAGCTGGGCTGCGCCGTCGGTCCCTGGAGCGATATGGTCGCCGACCGCGCGACCCGCACCGAGCGCCCGCGCATCCGTCTTCCCTGGTCGCGTGAGGGTGATTCGCGATGAGCCTGCAGACGAGGATTAAAGCCGCCGGCGCGGCCGCCGCGGCTGCCCCCGTTGATGCGGGACGCCGCCGTGCCGTTAAACGCCGCACCAAGCGTGCGGTGATGGACCGCATGGGCTACGACGAGGTGGCGCGCATCAGTGCCTACGTCGACCCGGCCCTTGCCCGTTCTGAGCTGCGTCCGGCGGTGGAAGCGGCGCTCAACGTGGAAGAGCCGACCGATTTGGCGACGCCTGAGCGTGAGACCATCATCGACGAGATCCTAGATGACGTGGTGGGCCTGGGACCGCTGCAGCCGCTCATCGAGGACGACACCGTTACCGAAATCATGATCAACGGCTGTCGCTCTGCCTTTTTTGAGCGCAGTGGCGTTTTGTATCCCATCGAGCACGCGTTTGAGGACGACGAGCAGATCCGCGTGCTCATCGACCGCATCATCTCGCCGCTCGGCCGTCGTATCGACGAGCGTAGCCCCATCGTCAACGCCCGCCTCAAGACGGGTTATCGCGTCAACGCGGTGATTCCACCTGTGGCGATCGATGGGCCAATCCTCACCATCCGTAAGTTCTCGGACCGTATCTGTTCGTTGGACGAGCTTGTGGGGTTGGGGTCACTGCCGCTTTGGTATGCGCAGCTGCTGTCGTGCGCGGTGTCGTTGCGGCAGGACTTGGCGGTTGCGGGAGGCACGGGGTCGGGCAAGACCACGCTGCTCAACGCGCTGTCGTGCGAGATTTCCACCGGCGAGCGCATCGTGACGATCGAGGATTCCGCCGAGCTCAAGTTTGCACATCACCCACACGTTGTTCGTCTGGAGGCGCGTGAGGCGTCAATCGAGGGCGAGGGCGCGGTGACGATTCGCGACCTGGTGACCAATGCTCTGCGTATGCGCCCCGACCGCATCGTCGTGGGCCTGTCTCTTATTACACATCTGACGCTGCCGACGATAAGGC
>UQTR01000046.1 GCA_900544065.1 uncultured Collinsella sp. | reverse complement strand
CTGCGCAAGACGGAAAGCACATTAAGTGCTTTCCTTTGCGTGCGGAACTCGCGACGAACTAAACAGCCAGGCACGCTATGCACGTTCGTCATCATCCCGGTAGGTATCTGATAAAAGAAGGTGCGCCGGCTTTCGCCGGCGCCTTATAAGGGGTTTAGTTGGTTGCTATCTTTTTTGCAGCCTGCTCTACGTAGCTGGCCATCTCATCGACGTCGCAGACGTCTTCGAAGCGGACGGGCTTGGACTCGAGTTCGGCGAGCTGGGCTGGGGCGACCGTGTTGGTTGCCTGCTCGAGCACGCGCATGGCCTCAAAGTCGTCCTCGGGAACGTCGAGGCCCAGGGCATCGCAGCAGGCGCGCGGGAACTTGTAGGGGCTGGCGGTCGAAAGCAGCACGCGGGCCTTGGCGCCCTCGGTGGGGGCGACCTGCTCAAAGACGTGATAGCCGCAAGCGGTGTGCGGGTCGATCACGTAGCCGTTGGCATCCCAGCAGCTCTTGATGGCGGCGCGAACCTCGTCCTCGCTGGCCCAGCCGCAGCCAAATACGCTCTGGATCTTGGCCAGCAGCTCGGCAGGCACCTCGTAGCGACCGGTCTGGGCAAGCTGCTCCATAAGGCCGGCAACGAGCTCGCAGTCGCCGTCGGACAGGAAGTAGAGCATGCGCTCCAGATTAGAGCTAATAAGGATGTCCATCGACGGCGAAATGGTCGTGAAGAACGGACGGTTGCGGTCGTAGACGCCGGTGGTCAGGAAGTCAGCGAGCACGTTGTTCTTGTCGCTGGCCACGACGAGTTTGGCGACGGGCAGACCCATGCGCTTGGCGTAGTAGCCGGCCAGGATATCGCCAAAGTTGCCGGTCGGTACGCAGAACTCCACGGCATCGCCGGCCTCGATGGCGCCGGCGCGCAGCAGCTGCGCATAGGCGGCAAAGTAGTAGACGACCTGCGGCACCAGGCGGCCGACGTTGATGGAGTTGGCGCTCGAAAGCACGGTGCCGGCGGCCTCCAGGCGCTCGGCCAGCTCCTTATCGGCAAAGATGCGCTTGACGGCACTCTGGGCGTCGTCGAAGTTGCCGCGGATGCCGCAGACGGCGACGTTGCCGCCCTCCTGCGTGGACATCTGCAGATTCTGCACGCGGCTGACCTTGCCCTCGGGATAAAAGACGGTGATGCCCGTGCCCGGGGCGTCGGCAAAGCCGGCGAGTGCTGCCTTGCCTGTGTCGCCCGACGTGGCGGTGACGATCATGATGCGCTCGGCGCCGCCGTCCTTGGCGGAAGTGCGGGCCATCAAGCGGGGGAGCATCTGCAGGGCGACGTCCTTGAAGGCGCTCGTGGGACCGCCAAAGAGCTCCATCACATAGGTCTGAGGGGCGTCAGCGCCCGGCGCAGCGTCGAGTTTGACGAGCGGCGTAACCTCTTCACTCGCGAACGTGCCGCGGTATGCCTCGTCGACACACGCCGAAATTTCTTCGGCCGTGTAATCACTCAGTAACATTCCCAACACATCTTGAGCGATTTCAAAGTACGATTTATCTGCAAGCGAGCTGATATCGACCTGCTGGGTGCCGAGCTCGTCCGAGACAAACAAACCCCCGTCGGGAGCGATGCCGGTACGGATTGCCACCTTACTTGAGCACGATAAAGTGCGTCCTCGTGTACTATGATAAGTTCCCATATAACACTGCTCCTCGGATGCCTTGGTCCCAATCGGTGAAACCATGGTATCAGAGCGCGCAAAATAGGTTCGCAGAGGCTTTTTAGAAAGGTAACCTCCAGCCCATGATTAAGATTGCCAAGTTTGGCGGCTCGTCGGTCGCCGACGCCGAACACTTCAAAAAGATCAAGGCCATCGTCGACGCCGACCCTGCCCGCCGTTTTGTGGTGGTTTCCGCCTGCGGCCGCCGCTTTAAGGGCGACACCAAGGTGACCGACCTGCTCTATCTGGTCAATGCGCACGTTAAGTACCACGTGTCGTGTGAGGAGCTGCTCGAGGACATCGGCCAGCGCTATTTTGATATCGCTGATGAGTTGGAGCTCACCTATCCCATCCGTGAGGAGTTCGCGGCCTTTGCCGAGCGCGCCCGCTCGGGCGGCTACTCCACCGAGGAGCTTGTGAGCCGTGGCGAGTACTTTACCGCTCGCCTGATGGCTGAGTACCTGGGCCTACCGTTCCTGGACGCCGCGACGGTTGTGGCGTTCCATCACGACGGTACGCTCAGCATGAATCGCACCTCCGAGCTGGTGCAGGAGTATGGCCAGCAGGGCGGCTTCGTTATGCCTGGCTTCTACGGCGCGACGCGCGAGGGCCAGATCAAGCTGCTCGATCGAGGCGGTGGCGATATCTCGGGCTCGATCTTGGCCAAGTGCCTGGGCGCCGACCTGTACGAGAACTGGACCGACGTCTCGGGCTTCTATTCTGCCGATCCGCGTATTGTTCCCGAGGCTCAGCCCATTGCGCGCGTTACCTACGAGGAGCTGCGCGAGCTTTCGTACATGGGCGCAAGCGTCCTGCACGAGGAGGCCGTGTTCCCCGTGCGCGAGGCGGGTATTCCGCTGGTCATCAAGAACACCAATGCGCCGCAGGACCCCGGTACCATCATTAGCGAGACGGCTGATGAGGGCGAGGCGGAGCCCATCATTACCGGCGTGACCGGCAAGCGCGGCTTTGTCGCCATCAACGTTGCCCGCGACCGCACCAAGCCCCGCGTTGGCTTTATGCGCCGTGCGCTTTCGGTGTTCGAACGCTATGACGTTTCCGTCGAGCACATGCCCACCGGTGTCGACCGTTTTGGCGCCGTGGTGCAGGAGCAGGACGTGCACGATTCGCTGTACTCGCTCGTTGGTGACATTCAGCAGGAGGTCGAGCCGCTCGAGATCGAGGTTGTCGAGGGTCTGGCGCTCATCGCGACCGTCGGCCGTAACCTGCGCGGTCGTGCAGGCATCTCGGGCCACCTGTTTGGCATGCTTGGCCAGGCCGGCGTGAGCGTGCGCATGATTTCGCAGAGCTGTGACGAGATCAATATCATTATCGGTGTCGAGGAGAAGGACTTCGACCTTGCGATTCGGACCATTTACCGTGCCTTCTCCGATGAGAACGGCATTGTGAAGGTCTCCGATCTGGAGGCTCCCGCGCCGGCCGATCCCACCCTGGCCGCGCTCAAAAAGTAGCGACTGCTCGGTAGATTTTTGGGTCATGTCTCAAAAATCTACGGCGGGGCGTTTCGTTTCGGTTTCGTTTCGACGGGGCGGGTTTCATGCCCGCCCTGTTCTTGTATAAACTGGCAACAATAATCGGCCTGCTCGGCGTGCGGGCAAAAGCCACAACCTTTAAAGGGGGAAGCATGAAACAGTACACGGTTGCTATTTTGGGCGCGACGGGAGCCGTGGGCACCCAGATGCTCGAGTGCCTCAACGAGCAGGAGTTCCCGGTCGGCAAGCTCAAGCTGTTGGCAAGCGCACGCTCCGCGGGCAAGACCGTCGAGTTCCGCGGCGAGCAAATCGTGATCGAAGAGGCTTGCCCCGAGGCCTTTGAGGGCTGTGACATTGTGCTTGGCGCTGCCGGCGACGATATCGCCAAGGAATTGCTGCCCGAGGCCGTAAAGCGCGGCGCCGTCGTGGTCGACAACAGCCATGCCTTCCGCATGGATCCCGAGGTGCCGCTGGTCGTGCCCGAGATCAATGCCGACGACATCAAGTGGCATCACGGCCTTATCGCCAACCCCAACTGCGCGACCATCATCGGCCTGGTTCCCACGTGGCCGCTGCATCAGCTTGCCGGCGTGAAGCGCATGATCGTCTCGACGTATCAGGCGGCTTCTGGTGCCGGTGCTCCCGGTATGGCCGAGCTCGAAGCGCAGCTTGCTGCCCTGGGCCGTGGCGAGGAGATTCCCGAGCCGCGCGCATTTGCCGCCCAGCTGGCGAGCAACCTGATTCCGCAGATTGGCGGCGTCAAGGAGGAGGGCTTTACCTCTGAGGAGATGAAGCTACAAAACGAGGGCCGTAAGATCATGCACCTGCCCGAGCTGCGCGTGAACTGCACCTGCGTGCGCGTGCCTGTGCTGCGCTCGCACTCCGAGAGCATTACGCTCGAGTTCGAGCGTGACATTACGGTTGACGAGGCCCGTGTTGCGCTGGCTGCCGCTCCGGGCGTGAAGCTGGTTGACGACATGAGCGCCGAGGATGCGCACGACCGCTTCCCCATGCCGATGGATACGTCCGATCAGGACCTGATTTGGGTCGGTCGCGTGCGCCGCGACATCTCGAACCCGGAGGCCGCGCGTGGCATTACCTTCTGGTGCTGCGGTGACCAAATCCGTAAGGGCGCGGCAACCAACGCCGTCCAGATCGCTAAGCTGCTCTGCGAGTAGTGTGACCTGTCCGGCGGGGGCCGGGCTCAGTTTTCAGAACGTCCTCGACCATGTGTGGCGCCTTGTCCTGCTCCTTCGGAGCCGCGGACAAGGCGCCACACTGGTCTGCGGAGTGTTCTGAAAACTGAGCCCGGCCCCCGCCTGCGGTGACGCTGCTGCAAGCGGCCTGCGATGGGGTCGTTGTTGGTTGAGGCCGCTGGGCTGATGTGGGGGCGCGTGGCTGTTGCGGGCCCTGGTCCCGGCGGCGGCCTCGGCGCTGCGCGCCTGCTGCCTTGGGTGACTTTGGGGTCGATTGGGGTTGTCTGCAAAATTCGCGGTATTATGTTGCGGAGTTTTGAAAGGAGCCGCTGGTGGTCACGACGACGTTTGCTTCGCCTTTGGGCGAAATCTTGCTTGCCGCTGATGGCCGCGGTCTGACGGGGCTTTGGTTTGAGGGACAGGAGCATTTTGGCTCCACGCTTCTCAAAGAAGATCCTGAACATGTTGAAGGCGCCGATGCAGTTTCTGGTGCTGGCGGCATGTCGTCGGTGAGTCCTGCAAATGGTGCGGCTTCTTCGGTGCTTGAGCGTTCGTGGGCTTGGCTGAATGCTTATTTTGCAGGGCAGGAACCTCGGTTTACGCCGCCGTTGCATTTGATTGGCACGGCGTTTCAGCGTGAAGTTTGGTACGAGCTGCTTTCTATTCCGCGTGGCGAGGTCGCTACGTATGGCGAGATCGCCCAGCGTGTTGCGGCTCGACATCGTGTGCCGGGAAATGAGACACCCGTTGTGTCTCCCCGTGCCGTGGGGGCCGCGGTCGCTCGCAACCCTGTTTCGATTATTGTGCCATGCCATCGCGTGGTGGCGGCCGACGGCTCGCTTAACGGATATGCCGGCGGGCTTGATCGCAAGGAGTGGCTGCTTCGGCTTGAGGGCGCGTACGAGGAGTAACACTCGAGCGCTTTGCATAGCCAAGATGCCGTGAAAGAACGGGACATGCTTTCCGAATGGAGGCTCAGACGGAAACTACGTCCCGGAATTCCGTTTTAAAGCGGGATGCGCTTTCCGAATGGCGTTCCAAGCGGAAACCGTGTCCCGGAATACAGCCTCAGAGTGGGACACCGTTTCCGGCTGAGACCACCTGCCTGGACATCGATCTACGCCCGCTCCTGCAGGGCGTAGATGGACTTATCCATGTTGAACAGGTAAGCCACAACGCAGACAATAATGAACATCGGCAAGTTACCAAAGCCGAAGACTTCGCAGCCAATAAGGATGGGTGCGAGCAGCGTATTGGTGGCGCTGCCAAAGACGGCTGCGTAGCCCAGTGCGGCGCAGAGCTCGACGGGCATGCCGAGTTGAGCCTCGTTATGGCGACATCTGGGTAACAGAAAGGCCCGCGTTCCTCAGAGGCAAGATAGGCAATTCTGCTTCTGAGGTAGATCTCAATTCTGCCGACCGCACTGCCGACCGCATCAAACATTAACTGCCGGAGGGCTCGGTCAAATTCATACGTGTAGATGATGGTTTCGAATGTTGTGCCTTCGCGAAAGATGGTAATCCCGGACTTGCATTTGGTTTTGTAGGGAAACCAGTAGGCCGACAGTCTGTAGTGGTTGGCTTCGACCAAAGCTCGCTCGAGTTCGCTTTGATCAGAGCACTTAAGACCCTTGTTTTCTGTCAATAGTGCTATTTGTTCGTTGATGGATATCCGCGACTTCTGGTATTTCATTAAGCCTCTTGATAGAAAAAGAGCTGGAGTTGCGCATCGTTGAGAGGCTTTCCAGCTTTAGCAAAACAAACTTATAAGATGCGACGGGCCGCGTCAAGATAATTACCGGACGGCCTAGGAGGCGGCTGGTTGGCTGGCTTAAAACCCAGCGCGTGAAATGACGCTCCACGCTATTCAGCGCGCTTGATAGGATGACGAACCACAGTCTTAAGTTTCTCCGGCGCACACTTGCGTGGATCGGAAAGATAGATTTCGTGATGTAAACGGGTGTCTGAGAAGTCGGGGACATAGCCCTGCTCGGTCGCATATTCATGCATGGCGTCTACGGTTGCCGGCTCGCTGTCGTAGGGTCCGGTATGCATGCATTGAACGCAGAGACCCTCGTCAACTTTAAGCAGCTCGACGGCAGAAAAGTCCAGTTTCTTTTTGGCCGTGGCTTCCGCGACCGCCCAGTCAAAGTCATCCTGAGTGACGAAATCGGGCAGGCGGATGCACGAGATAAAGTTGAAATCGTCCTTGCGTACATAATCGATGTCGCCGCTCGGGGAGTCTTGCCACCAGAAGCCCTCGAGCGGCGGTACCACAAAGTCGAAATAGCCCTCGATACTCCTTGAGCCTTTCTTTGACATCTTGACGGTATAGGCGATGCCGTAAAGCAGCGGCAGGGCATTTTGATACTCGCCACCTTCGGTATTTGGGTCGCCCTTTCCGCGAACGGCAACGTAGCTCATAGGCGGGACAGTTACGATACTCGGCTTGCTCGCAGGTCTGTAGAGCTCCTTGCATTCCTTCTTAAAGTCGAACGCCATGTTGGCCGCCTTTCTGCGTATTGGCCTGCTTAGATAGCTGAATCATATCATAGAAACGAACAGCTGTTCGAATGATTTGGCTGACAGATTGAGATGCGTGCGTTGTGTTTGGCGGTCGGCCTGACCCCATCGATGATTTCTCTGCCTCCCCGGCGCCTCATCTATAGCTGCCGTTTCCCCATATAGAACCTGCCAAAATAAACCCGTCCCTTTTTAGTCGGTGCGAAATGGGTAATACTAAAGAGTTATCCGACCAGATGGGAACCGATCGATGGCTTATATCGAATTCAAAGACGTCATCAAGGCATACGGCGAGGGCGACGCCCGCATTCACGCACTCGACGGCGCGAGCTTTACGGTCGAGCGCGGCGAGCTCGCCATCATTTTGGGTGCTTCGGGTGCCGGCAAGACCACGGCGCTCAACATTCTGGGCGGCATGGATACGGCGACTTCCGGCACCGTGACGGTGGACGGGCGCGATGTGAGCTCCGCTAACGAGGCGCAGCTCGTGGAATACCGCCGCGCCGACGTCGGCTTTGTCTTCCAGTTCTACAATCTGGTCCCCAACCTGACGGCGCTCGAAAATGTTGAGCTTGCGGCGCAAATCTGCCCTGATTCGCTCGATGCCGAGCAAACGCTTTGCCAGGTTGGCTTGGGTGAGCGCCTCGCCAACTTCCCCGCGCAGCTTTCGGGCGGCGAGCAGCAGCGCGTGTCCATTGCCCGCGCACTGGCAAAGAACCCCAAGCTGCTTTTGTGCGACGAGCCCACGGGCGCACTTGACTATAAAACCGGCAAGCAGATCTTGCAGCTGCTGCAGGACACTTGCCGCAAGCAGGGCATTACGGTCATCATCATCACCCACAACTCCGCGCTGGCGCCCATGGCCGATCGCCTGATCCGCTTTAAGAACGGTCGCGTGGAGAGCGAGACGGTCCAGCAAAATCCCGTGCCTATCGAGACGATCGAGTGGTAGCGCCCATGGACCAAGACCGCCAAAACAGCCTACGCCGCGACGCGCAGAACACGGAGCGCGAGCAGGATTTTACGACCTACCGCACTGCCCAAAGCTCAAACGATATGGTGCCGACGGTTTTTCGCCGTGGCATCTACCGCACAATCCGAGGCAGTCTTAAGCGCTTTTTGTCAATCGTGGTCATCACCGCGCTTGGCGTGAGCGTGATGTGCGGCCTTAAGGCGGGTTGCGAGGACCTGTGTGATTCGGTTGATGCCTACTTCGACCAGCAAAATGTCTATGACATTAACGTGCAGTCGACCTATGGCCTGACTGACGATGATCTCGACGCCATACAAGAGGTCGATGGCGTCGAAACGGCCGAGGGCATCTACACCGAGACCGCCTACACCGCCGTGGGCACAACGCGCGAGCGCGTGGTCGTGCAGAGTCTCTCCAAGGAGAACATCGATCAGCCGGTGCTCGTGAACGGCGATTTGCCCGAGAGCGCCGATGAAGTCGCGGTGACTTCGAAGTTCCTGAAGGCATCGGGCAAGAAAATCGGCGATACGGTGAGTTTTGCCGCCAATGACGCGAGCTCGTCCAATCAAAGCGCCAAGGACCAGTTTGCCGCGGGCGATTACACCATTACGGCTGAGGTCCTCGACCCCACTGATGTAAGTTCTGACTCGACAGTCAACGCCTTTCGCGCTGCTTCGGCGGCGGACTATAAGTTCTATGTGAGCGAGGACGCCGCGACATCTTCTTCCTACTCCGCGGTCCACGTGATCGTCGAGGGAGCCAAGAGCCTCAACTCCTATTCGGATTCCTACGCGGCAAAGATCAATGAGGTCAAGGGCAATATCGAGAAGATCCGCGAGGAGCGTGAGAAGGCGCGCGCCCAGGAGCTGACGGTCGACACGCCGGCGAGCTTGGACGCGGCTGAGCGTCAGGCGAATATGCTCTTTGGGATTGAGCAGGACAACATCAATCGCATGGCAGAGGGCAGCGAGGAGCGCGTGCAAGCGCAGACCGACCTGGATCAGCGCCGCGCCGCCGCCGACCAGCAGTTTGCCGATGCCCGCGCCGAGCTTTCCGATCTGGGCGAATGCACCTGGTACATCCAGGACCGCGGCAATATCGCAAGCTACTCGAGCGTGGAGAGCGATAGCTCGTCAATTGAGGCTATCGCCACGGTGTTCCCGTTCATCTTCTTTATCGTCGCCGTGCTCATCAGCCTTACCACCGCCACGCGTATGGTCGAGGAGGAGCGCACGCTCATCGGCCTGTATAAGGCGCTCGGCTATTCGCGCGGGCGCATCCTGTCCAAATACGTGGACTATGCGCTGTGGGCTTGTCTGATCGGCGGCGTGCTCGGCAACATCATCGGATTTGTGGGCCTGCCGCTGTTCCTGTTTACGGTGTTCGACGACATGTACTCACTGCCCCAGATGCTACTTTCGTACGACATCGTGTCCTCGATCGTTTCGGTGGCGCTGTTTGCCGTGGGCGTGGTGGGCGCCACGATTATCGCCTGCCGCCACGAGATGGCCGAGACCCCTGCCTCGCTCATGCGCCCCAAGGCGCCGCGTGCCGGCTCACGCATTCTGCTCGAGCGTATCGGATTTATCTGGCGCCGCATGGGCTTTTTGAACAAGGTGGCAGCGCGTAACCTGTTCCGCTACAAAAAGCGCGCCTTTATGACCATCTTCGGCATCGCCGGCTGCACGGCGCTCGTGATCTGCGGCATGGGCATTCGTGATACGTCGGTCGCGCTTTCGCCCAAGCAGTACGGCCACATCACACGCTACGACCTGCTGGCGGTTGCCAATCCCGACGATTTTTCGCAGACGTGCGCGGCGCTCGACGAGCGAAGCGCGGTCAAGGATTCCGGTGTGACCGTAACTTCGACGCTGCCGATCATGACCGACAACGTCACCTTTACATTCGGCGGAAAGAGCGAGACCGTGCAGCTGATCGTGGTGCCCGATGACCGCACGAACGATCTGGACGACTATGTTCGCCTTGAGGATGAGTCCAAAGAGCCACTGTCTTTGCGTGACGGAGACGTGTATCTGAGTAAGAGTTCACAGCTGGTGCTGGGGATTCAACCGGGCGATACGGCGCACGTCCAGGATTCGTCACTCAACGTCGCCAAGGTCAAGGTCAGCGACATTTCGCTTAACTATCTGGGCAACACGCTTTACATGACGCAGAGCACCTATGAGCGCGCGTTTGGGCGCAGCGTTCGCCTCAATGGCATCTTTGCGCTGCTCAAGGGTTCGTCGGCCGACCAGATTGCGTTTACCAACCGTCTTAAGAGCGATGGTTGGATTACGCTGTCGAGTACCGCCGAGCATTGGGAAAACTATGAGGCAAACTACACGATTATCAATTCGGTCGTGGTGCTTGTGACCTTTATGGCGGCGTGCCTGTCGTTTGTGGTGGTGTTTACGCTGTCTAATACGAATATCTCCGAGCGCGAACGCGAGCTGGCGACTATCAAGGTGCTGGGTTTCCGCCGTGGCGAGGTGCACCATTACGTTAACAAGGAGACGTTGATTCTTACGGCGATCGGAGCCGCGCTGGGCGTACCGCTGGGCGGTGCGCTGGCCGAGAGCTTTACGTACATCTTACAGATGCCGTCATTGTACTTTGACGTTGAGGTCGAGCCGCTGAGCTACGTGCTTGCCGTGGTGCTTTCCTTCGGCTTTACGATCATCGTCAACCTCGCTACCAATCGCACCCTCAATAAGATCGACATGGTCGGCGCCCTCAAGAGCGCCGAGTAACCTGCCAAAAAGGGACAGGTTTATTTTGGCAGGTTTTATCTGGGCAAACGCCGGACAATCATTAGGTGGCCCGGCGTTTGCCCCGTTTTGCTGGGGATGTCTGTCGTTCAGTGCTCTTACTGGCCAATCCAGTGTTGCGCATAGCTCTTAATGTCCTCGGTAAAACCGTCAAGGTCGTCAAGGGTGATCACGCTGTCGATAAGCAAATTGGCTATCTCGCGGTGCATTGTGCTGCGGCGAATGTCGTTTGCAATTACGCCTGAGGACAGCTTGTCTCTATTGAGGCGCTCTTCTAGTGCCCAAAATCTACTGGACGCTTCACTGTCGCCGTTCAGTATCTCAACGTACTGGCCGATGAGCTTTTCCATATAACGTTCTTGCCATTGAGGAAGCATTTTCTTAAACAGCTTCCAGTCGCTTTCGGCTACGTCGCGCATATGTCCTCCGCTCGTCAAACGGGCTTTTCCATTTGCCTTTCATTCTATTTGGCTTTCGCTCGCAGGCGTGGATAGAGACTCTCTTTAGCCTTCGAGATTGGGCTTGAATGGGTCGTATGCCGCAAAATGGGCCTATCTACTACGTTTAATTGGATACCCTCAACCATGCCGGGAAAACGAAAAATAAAACCGCAGGTAGAGGGCTTGTCAATTTTCGGAAAAGGCGGGTATGGTCGGCCCTCTCGAGTTAAACGTAGTAAATGGGCCCTTTTCTTGGTGTGCGGTCAGCTCAATGCTAATCTCCGTGCCGGATCTGACCCAGTTGTTTGTAAGTTGCGGTGATATACGGACTGTTGGGCGCTTTGGAGCTTCAAAACAGTCCCTATTTCACCGCAACTTGGAAGGGGCGAGCGGTGTCGGATGAGTGGCGCCGGCTGGTTGGGGCGGTTTAGGCCTGTTTGCGGCACTTCCATTGTTTGCGACACCAGCGCATGAGTGCTTTTACGACTGGGATGGTGATGAGGATTACCCAGGCGGGATGGGGTTGTTTCAGGCAGAGCCACATGTAGAGGAACCATGCCTCAGCACTGACTGAATAGACGACATCGATCAGCTTAGATAAGTGGCGTCGATCGATAAAGTCACCAATTGCGTAGTAGACGGGAACCAAAAAGACGAGCAAGAGCCCCATGCCCCACGTGCCGTAGACAATGCCGAGCACCAAATAGGCGAGAGTGACAAGTGCGGGGAAGGGGAATTTGTTCCATGCACGTCCGACCTTGGTGTGGAAATGCTTGCCATGATGGTCGAGCTTGTCGTGTGCTTCCTTCCAGCTGGAAAACGTCTCGCCGTCGATGGTGACGGTGCCGTCGTCATTGGTACGCACGCTATGTCCATCGTCCTCAAGCGTATCGATATGCACGCCGTCCGGTCCCACATGCACCTCTTCGCCCTTGCGCTCGTTGGTCACATGGATGCCGCTCCAACCAACATGGACTTCCTCGCCTTTATTGGGATCAATGACGTGGATACCGCGTGCGAGGGAAATATCGACAAGTGGTTTGTCGCCGCAATCGGCGTGCTCGGCAGAATCCTCAGCCTCGTCAGCCACATCCGCCGTCTCGGTGTCGGCGCTACCGCCCTCCAGGTCGTCGGCATCGTTGGCCGCCTCCCCGTATAGCAGCTCGTCCAACGACACGCCATACAGCGCGGCGAGCGCAATGAGGTTATCGGTATCGGGTGAGGACTCGCTGCGCTCCCATTTACTAACAGCCTGGCGGCTTACGCCCAGTTGGGCAGCAAGCGCCTCCTGAGAAAGCCCGGCAGCCTTGCGGCGATCAACGAGCCGCTGTGCCATCGCAAGATCCATGGTGGTTCCTTTCGTGTGGTGACCGTAATCGAATGAGCCGAGTATGCCGAGAACAACCGGTAGCGACCACCATTTCTAGTTAGAATCTGCCCCAACCCTACCGCAACTATCGGTAGCAACCCCTAACGACCAGCCATTTCAGGACAAATATCAGTGCTACTCTCAGCTAAGAGCCTGCAACATCCCAAAATCTCAGCCCACGCACCCGCAGCAAGAAGACGAATAGCCTCGGCCTCCCTAGTTACCGCAGGAGCCCCCAGGGCTTACCTCCCAAATCTTTCCGCAGGACGGAAGGATCCCGCCGCGCGAAGCGCACGGCGGGATCCTGACATGTCCGAGGACGATTTGGGAGGTAAGCCCTGGGGTCTCCGATGAGAGCAGTTTCGGCCGAGGCTATTCGTCGCCGAAGCTGATGCCCAACGCCTTGGCCTCGCGTACCAGGTCGCTCTGGGGATCGACATACTTGAGCTTGCCGGCGACATCCTCGAGCGGCATGTGGCACATCTTGCCATCGCGCAGGGCAATCATGTAGCCAAACTCGCCGCGCAGGCAGCCGAGCGCCGCCTCGACGCCGCACTGGGTCGCAAAGATGCGGTCCTGGGCATCGGGCTGACCGCCGCGCTGCGTGTGGCCGGGGATGGCGACGCGGGTCTCGCGACCGGTCTTGGTCTCAATCTCCTTGGCGATGTCGTAGACAATCGACGGACTCGTGCGCTCGGCAAGCTTTTTCTTGTACTCCTTCTTGGACAGCGCCGCGTCCTCCTTAGAGATGGCACCCTCGGCGACGGCCACGATGGTAAAACGGCTGCCGGTCTCCATGCGATGTTCGATGGTCTTGATGACGTTGTCCATGTCGTAGGGGATCTCGGGAATCAGGATGACGTCCGCGCCGCCCGCGACGCCGGCGTACAGCGGAATCCAGCCGACCTTGTGGCCCATGATCTCGATAACGAACACGCGGCCGTGACTCGAGGCAGTGGTGTGGATGTCGTCGATGCACTTGGTGGCGACGTCGATGGCGCTCGTAAAGCCAAACGTCAACTCGGTGCCCCAGGTGTCGTTATCGATGGTCTTGGGCAGGGCGATAACGTTGAGGCCCTCTTCGCGCAGGCGGTTGGCGGTCTTGGTGGAGCCGTTACCGCCTAGCATAAACAGGCAGTCGAGCTGCAGCTTATGATAGGTGTGGACCATTGCCGGCACCTTCTCGACGCCGTCGGCCTCGGGAATATCTAGGCGCTTGAACGGCGTACGGCTCGTGCCCAGGATGGTGCCGCCACGGGTAAGGATGCCGCTAAAATCGGCGGGCGTCATGACGCGGAACCGGCTGTAGATAAGGCCCTGGTAGCCGTCCTCAAAACCATAGATCTCAATAGGCTCTTCGCTATTGGTCATAAGCGTTTTGACAATGCCGCGCATGGTGGCGTTGAGCGCCTGGCAGTCGCCGCCACTGGTAAGAAGACCGATCCTAAGCATGATGAATCCTTCCGGGCAAGTTATAACATGCGCATAAGTTTACCCCCGCACACTGTTGATACGGGGGTAAAACGTGTTAGCTCAAGCGTATAGAAATGTAAACAACGTCAGGCGAGCGTAAGGTCGACGAGCCTGGGTCCTTACAGTGCGAAGGCGTCGACGTCGCCCCAGTGGCGGCGCAGCGTAATGGCGGCGGCGGGTTCGGTATTGTCAAAGACGACCGACCATTGCGTATTGCTGGTGATGTCTTTCGGATTGGGTTCTTGCGCTGCAGCGCGTAGGGCCTTCCAAGCGACTGCCTCGTCCTGGGCACCGACATGGGCGTCAAGGACATCGGCGATTGCGATGGCGCGCTCTTTACCATGGCCCAGCTCGCCATTCTTTTGGTTGGGCAGCACTTCGTCGCCATAGCAGGCGTAGAAGTTCGTAACCTGGCGTACAGGAGTCGCTTTGAAAGCGCGGTCTGGATCGCGCGGATCCCACTCTACTACGCGCGCGTCACCGGCGGCGTCGTTGATAAAGAAGTGGTAATCGCGTCCTGCCATGGCGTGCATGTCGTAGGCGGAAAGCAGGTCGACAGCTTCTTGCGTGGTGGCGGCACGGTCGAGCACCAGGCGGATGACGAGCGAGGTATTGATGACGGGGCGCTGCGTGTCCTGGTCACAGGGCTTGGAATCCAGAGTGAGTACGGCAATGGACACGCCGCATTCGTTAACACCGTCGAGCTGGGCAAACGGGCCCATCAACGCCGCGGCGCGTCCGGCGACGGAGTCAAGCGGAGTGTTATCGCCCAGGTTGTTAAGGGCGGCAAGCCCGATGGAAGCATAGCCGCCGCGTGGGTGATTGCGCACCAGCAGCGCCGAGGTGTCGTCCTTAAAGTCGTAATTGCGACCGGTGCGCACGCGGCCTTCGGCATCTACGGCGACAAAAGCGCTGCAGGCAAACTGGGGCGCCTGGACATGTACCGGCACACCGGGCAGCACCTGCGCCACCACGGCATCGATGTAGCCCTGGTCGTCGCGCACGCCAGCGGCGATGATGCGATCAAGATCGTAGTCGTAGGCGATGTCGATTGCGTACAGGTCATAGCTATCCGCGTAGCCGGTCAAGCGTTTGAGCGACGCGGCGGACTTGATTTGCTTGCGGTAAACGATACCGGTGGCAGCGGCAAGGCCGACGGCGACTCCCGCGACACCGCAGGCGATGGCAATGTTACGTGGCTTCATGACGGCTCCTCTCGTCCTGTTAGCGTAATTGTCGCAAAAGGAGCGCGGGCATGATGGCTCAACTTGGTGAGCGGCGCGGGATTAAACATGGAATGAAGAGTGCGGCGCTGGCGTGGCGGGGTATGCTGGAGGGGACCATCAACCCAGCGAAAGGGGAGAGCATGACGGATCAGGAAACGCCCGAGCGCGCGCATGTGACGGCCGACGATATCGAGGCCGCCAACGACCTCATCGACTTTATCGAGGCATGTCCCAGCATGTTCCATACGGCGGCGACCATTATGGCCGAGCTCGACGAGGCGGGCTTTACCTACCTGCCCGAGAACGCGGCGTGGGACATCGAGCCGGGCGGGCGTTATTACACGCAGCGCAATACCTCGAGCGTTATTGCCTTTAAGGTGGGCGAGGACCTGACCGCGACGTGGGGCGAGGACGGCGTTGCCGGTGACTATCATTTTCAGCTCACGGCGTCGCACAGCGATTCGCCGACGTTTAAGGTAAAGGC
>UQTR01000045.1 GCA_900544065.1 uncultured Collinsella sp. | reverse complement strand
GAACCCACCGGTTCCATGGTCATCGACATCGGTGGCGGTACCACCGAGGTTGCCGTTATCGCTATGGGCGGCATCGTCGTCTCGCAGTCCATCCGTATTGCCGGCGACGAGTTCGATCAGGCCATCCTCACGCACGTTCGTGATGCCTACAACCTGGCCATCGGCGAGCGTACGGCAGAGGACATCAAGATCAAGGTCGGCTCCGCCGTGCCGCTCAAGGACGAGCTCGACGTCGAGGTCAACGGCCGCGACGTGATCACCGGTCTGCCCAAGACCGTGCGCATCGAGAGCGAGGAGATTCGTCGCGCGCTCAACAAGCCGCTCGACGAGATGGCCAAGGCCGTCAAGGACGCACTCGATGCCACGCCGCCCGATCTTGCCTCTGACCTTATGTACTATGGCATATTGCTGACCGGTGGCGGCGCGCTGCTGCGCGGTCTCGACGTGCGCCTGCGTGATGAGACCGGCGTTTCGGTCAACGTCAGCCCCACGGCGCTCGATAACGTCGTTAACGGCTGTGCCCGCGTGCTCGAGGCCAATGCGTTTGATGGCGGCTTCGTCCAGACCAATGCTTAATTTCCAAAAGGTGGATTCCATTTGGCACGATCTTCGGGTTTCTCCACAAATCTGAATACCAAGCGACAATCAACGGGTATGCGCCCGTTGATTGTTTTCAGCCTGATTTCGGTGTTGCTGCTCACGTTTTATATTCGTGAGGGTGAGGCCGGGCCGATTCATGCCGTGCGTTCGGGCGTAACGACGATTACCTCGCCGGTGCGCTTTGTGGGCTCGGCCGTGGCGGCTCCCTTCAATGCGATCGGCAACGTGTTCTCTAACCTTACGGCGTCGCAGGACACGCTTGACGAGCTTAAGAAGCAAAACGAGGAACTGACCTCTAAGGTTGCTGAGCTCTCCGAGGCTCAAAAGACCGCCGAGCGTCTGGAGGGGCTGGTCGGCCTGCAGTCGACCTACAACCTCAAATCGACCGCAGCTCGTATCGTTGGTGCCTCCGGCGATGCCTGGACCTCGACCGTAACCATCGACAAGGGCTCTGCCGACGGCCTTACCATCAACATGCCTGTGACGAGTTCGGCCGGTGTTATCGGCCAGATCATCGAAGTCTCGGCCAAGACGTCCACCGTGCGCCTGATTGGCGACGAGAACTCGGGTGTGTCCGCCATGGTACAGGACACGCGCGCCCAGGGCATGCTGCAGGGTCAGGCTGACGGCACGCTGCGTCTTGAGTACGTGAGCGTCGACTCCGACGTTAAGGTTGGCGACATCATCGTGACCTCGGGCATTGGCGGTGTGTTCCCCAAGGGTCTACCGCTCGGCACCGTCTCGTCGGTTGAGAAATCGGCAAACGACGTGTACTACACCATTGTGGTGCGCGCTCAGACTACGGCCGAGAACAACGAGGAAGTGCTGGTCATTACCTCGCTGACCGACGAACAGTCGGCCTCGGATGAGGACGTGAGCACGGCCAACAGCACGCCGCAGGGAACGTCGCATGATGCTGCGACCAAGACGAAGGACGAGAGCTCGGATGACAGTTCCGACACGTCCGAGACGACCGATTCTGGCTCGAACGAATAGGGGGCATGTCCATGGATCTACACGAGCAGGGGATGAGCTCCCGCACGTTTGTAATCGCCGCCATCGTGTGCGTGCTGCTGCAGGCAGGCCTGGCACCGCAGATCTCCATTGCGGGCGGTCGCGTCAACTTTATGATTATCCTGGTGTGCCTAAGCGTGTTCTCGGGCGACCCGACCCGTGCCGTCGTGTGCGGTTTTTGCAGCGGCTTGTTCTATGACCTTTCCGCTGCCGTGCCGGTGGGCGTTATGTCGCTCCTGCTGACCGTGGGTTCTTTTGCCCTGGTGCATAGCGCCGCCGGTCAGACGGGCGGTACCCCGAGTGCGCGCGGCATCACTGTGGGTGCCTTCGCGCTCGTCATAAATGTGATTTACAGCATCATCTTGCTGTTTATGGGTTTGGAGACGAGCTTTGTCGTGGCGATCTTCGGCCATGCACTGCCGTCCTCGATCCTGACGGGTCTGGTTGCCATTCCGTTTTTGATGTCCGGCGTCGTGCCGCAGTCCGGCTATGGATTCTCCGCGCGTGGCGGACGCCAGACGGGTATGCGCTTTAAGCCCAAGACCCGCAAGCTCAAATAGGGGAGGCCCGTAGATGTCTTCCCAGTTGACGGTTATTATCGCCGGTATCGTGCTGGTTGTGGCCATCGTGGTCGCGCTGGTCATCATGCGTCGTGGCGATTCCCGTTTTACCTACGATACGCAGCATGGAACGGCCCCGCGCGCCACCGAGGGCGAGGGCAATACCGCGGCGACCGCCTTTAAGGGCCGCTTTTCCATCCTCACCACGGGTGTGGGCGCGATGTTTGCGGCGCTTGCCGTCAAGCTGTGGGGCATGCAGATGGTCTCGTCGGACTATTACGAGAAGCAGGCCAATAGTAATCAGACTCGCACCGTTACCACACCCGCTGTGCGCGGTCGCATCCTTGACCGCAATGGCGTGGCGCTTGTCCAGAACCGTCCCTCACTTGCTGTTGTGGCCTACCGCGACCTTGCGGAGGATGAGGTTCTGGTTCGCCATCTTGCCAACGTGCTTGGAATGCCTTACGTGGCGGTCCTTCGCAATATTCAGGACAATACAGAGGGCGCTCAGAGCCTGCATACCATCGCGACGGACGTCCGTCGCTCCACGGTTGCCTATATTCAGGAGCATGCCGGCGAGTTCCCGGGCGTCAAGATTGCCGAGCGTACCGAGCGCCAGTATCCATATGGCGAGACGGCATGCCATATCTTGGGCTATACCGGCACCATTACCTCCGAGCAGCTCGAGGCCCAGAATAAGAAAACCTCTGGCGATGATGATGCTTCTGCTGGCAAGATTACGTACCAGTCGGGCGATATCGTGGGCCAGGCGGGCGTTGAGAGCTACTACGAAAACCTGCTGCAGGGTATTCGTGGCGAGCAGACCGTCAAGGTCGATGCCTCGGGCAATGTGACCGGTCAGGCCGGCGCCGTGCCGGCGAAGGCCGGCTCCGACATTAAGCTCACGCTCGACCTTAAGATCCAACAGGCCTGCGAGACGGCACTGGCGAGCGCTATCGAGCTTGCCAAGACCACTGGCTACAGCAATGCCGGCAACGGCGCTGTGGTGTGTCTCGATCCCAACAATGGCGAGATCCTGGGCATGGCGAGCGAGCCCAAGTTCGATCCGTCCGTCTTTATCGGCGGCGTCTCAAATGACGTGTGGACCGAGCTCAATGATGACAAGGGTTCGCACCCGCTGCTCAACCGCGCCATTAGCGGACAGTACATGTCGGCCTCGACCATCAAGCCGCTCTCGGCACTGGCCGGTCTTGAGTTTGGAACCTACACTTCAACGCAGACAACCAACTGCACGGGCTATTGGACGGGCTTGGGCAAGGCTTGGGGCAAGCGCTGCTGGCTGACGTCTGGACACGGCACCATGACGCTGCAGTCGGGTATTGCCAACTCGTGCGACCCCGTCTTCTACGATATGGGCAAGGCGTTCTTTTATGACGAGCAACATTCCGAGGGCCTGCAGGAGGTCTTTCGTCGCTGGGGCCTAGGCAAGACCTGCGGTATCGATTTGCCGAGTGAGGGCGCGGGCCGTATTCCCGATGCCGAGTGGAAAGAGTCGTACTTTACCGACGCCTCTGCCGAGGACCGCAAGTGGAATGCCGGCGATATGACCAACATTGCCATCGGCCAGGGCGACATTTTGGTGACGCCTCTGCAGATGGCATGCGCCTACATGGGCCTCGCCAACGGCGGTAAGCAGTACGTGCCTCACGTGTTTTTGTCTGCCGTGTCGCGCGATGGCGACGGCGATGCCTATAAGTACAACGGCAAAGGCAAGAAGAAGCGCCTGGAGGCCAAGATCAACAGCGATTCGGATTTGGCTCTTGTTCGCAACGGCATGCACGACGTGATTTACACGGCATCGACGTCCCTGGCGGCTCACTTTGGCACCCTGACGCCGCAGGTATACGGCAAGTCGGGCACGGGCGAGAAAAGCGGCGAGGACGAATACGCGTGGTTCTGCGCCTATGCGCCGGCCGATGATCCCAAGTATGTCATCGCTACTGTCCTGGAGCAGGGCGGCGGTGGCTCAGATACCGCGATGCATGTCGTGCGCGACGTGCTCGGCGTGATTTATGACGAGCCCGATACCTCTTCGGCCTCGGGCGATTCTTCGGTTCGATAGGAGGTTGCGATGGATTTTTCTCCGGCGGATCTGTTCCGTTCAACCAAGACCGGCTCTCGCAGCAGCCTGGACCGCGTCAACAAGCAACTTTCGGCCTCGCGCGGTACGTTTCGCCAAAAGGTGCATATCGGTGTGCTCGTGGCTACTGTGGCGCTCGTTGCCTACGGTGCCATCATCATCTGGTCGGCTTCGCAGTTTAAGGCCGATGCCTCGTTCTCACGCCATCTGCTGGGAATTGGCATCGGAGCGGTGCTGGCGGTGCTGGTCTGGCGTACCGACCTGCGCGGTATTGCCAATTTCTCGACGGCGTTGCTCGTCATCGACCTGATCGTGATCTTCTCGCCCAAGATTCCGGGTCTGTCCTATACGGGCGGTCTGGGCATGACGGGCTGGATCAAGATTCCCGGTATCGGCTTGACATTCCAGCCGGTCGAGCTTGCCAAGCTCATCACCATCTTCTTTATTGCCACGCTTGGCTCGCAGTATAACGGCCGCATCGATACCGTTCGCGACTACGTCAAGCTCTGCGGCATGCTGTCCATCCCGTTTTTGGCCGTCGTCGCCATGGGCGACCTGGGCTCGGGCCTGGTCGTGCTGGTCTCGGGCGCCATCGTCATCTGCATGAGCGGTGCGCGCCGCGAATGGGTGCTGTCGACCCTGGCCCTGCTCGTGGGCCTGGTGGCCCTCGTCCTGGCGCTCGATTCGGTCTTTGATTCGTTGCTCGGCCACGATGTGCTCATCAAGCAGTATCAGATGAACCGCCTGACGGTCTTTATCGACCCCGATAATGCCGATTCGGACGATGCGTACAATCTGCAGCAGTCGTTGATCGCCGTTGGCTCGGGTGGCTTCTTTGGTAAGGGTTTGGGCCATGCGACGCAGTCGGCCGGCGGCTTTCTGCCTGAGTTCCACACCGACTTCGTCTTCGCCTTCCTGTCCGAGACCTTTGGCTTTTGCGGTTCCTTTTTGCTCCTATGCCTCTACGTGCTGCTGATCTTTTCGACGATTCGCGTCGCCTTTAAGTGTGAGTCGCTGTTCTTGCGCCTATCGTGTGTGGGCATCGTTGGCATGTGGGCGTTCCAGACCTTCGAAAACATCGGCATGTGCATTGGCATGATGCCGATTACCGGTATTCCGCTACCGTTTATTAGCTTCGGTTCGTCTTCGATGATGATTCAGCTGCTGACGGTGGGTATCGTACAATCCATATGGCGGCATCGTTCGGGCGCCGCGTAACCGCTGGAGGGGTTTGCTATGAAAATTCCCGTAGATAAGCTGACCCGCGCTTTTAAGGTGGGCGCGTCCGTTAAGAAGGATTCCGATACGCCGGTGCGCGTCTCGGTCTATCTGGATTCGTCCGCCTCGCGCTTTCTGGCCGAGACGGTGCGTGACGCCTTTGTGCCGCAGACGACCTCGGGCATTGTGCGCGTCGAGCGTCTGGGGGAGGAGCGAATTGCTCCAAAGACCGATACCGATGTGGTACTGGTGCTCTCGTGCGGTTCCGACCGCTTGGAGAGTGCCGTGCAGGAGCTCGTGATCGCCGGCGCGCCCGTGTGCGTGCTTGCCGAGTCTGCTGTGGAGGTGCCGTTTATCGAGGAGTCCACGCCCATGCTCGGCGTGGTGGCGGCAACCGATAAGACGTATCTGCTCGAGACGCTTGCCCGCTGGATTCTCGATCGCACCGAAAAGGAAACGGCTTTTGCGGCGAACTTTGCCTTCATGCGCATCGCGGCGGCCAATCGTATCATTACCTCGTGCGCGCTCACCAATATGGCGACCGGTGCGCTGGTGTTTTTGCCGGGCGCCGATTATCCCGTTATGGCGCTGGCGCAGGTGGGCATGCTCTTTGAGCTCGCTGCCGTCTTTGGACGCGGTATTAAGCCCGAGCGCGGCTACGAGGTCGCGGGCGTGCTTGCCGGCGGTCTTGTGATCCGCGCGGTCACCCGCGCGCTCGTCAAGCAGACGCCGCATATTGGGTTTGCCGTCAAGGCGCTCACTGCTGCCGCGGGCACCTACGGCATGGGCCGTGCGCTTGTTTCGCTCTACGAGCGCGATGTCGACTACAGCCGTGCCAACGAGGCGGTCACTGCCACGTTCTCCCGCGTTCGCGATCTGGTAACCACGGTCGCGGGCGCTACCCGTCCTATGGCGTCCTACCAGGACGCATCAGATCTTGCTGCTTAGGGGTTTTCCGTTGCGCGTTGCATACCAAGATTGTTTTCATTTAATTGAGCCGTTGCTCGCCAAGGTCGAGAAGCCGAGTCGCTATATCGATCACGAGTGGGGCACGCTTTCCAAGGCCGATGCCGATTACCGTTGCTGCCTGATCTACCCGGATGTGTACGAGGTTGGTCTGCCCAACCAGGGTATCGCCATCCTCTACAACATCCTTAACCAGGCCGAGGGCATCTCCTGCGAGCGTGGCTATGTGCCGTGGCCCGATATGGGTGACGCTATGCGCGAGGCGGGTATTCCGCTGCTCTCGCTCGAGGGTGCAGCGCCGGTTGCTTCGTTTGATATCGTCGGCCTGCATGTGCCGCACGAGATGGCGGTGACTAACTTCCTCGAGGCACTCGACCTCGCTGGCATTCCGCTGTTAGCGGCCGATCGAGGCGAAGACGACCCCATCATCATCGCCGGCGGCCCCTCGGTGTACAACCCCGAGCCGTACGCGGCCTTCTTCGATGTCATCCTCATCGGTGAGGGCGAGGAGTCGCTGCTCGAGACCTGTCAGCTGCATCGCCGCCTGCGCGACGAAGGAGTCCCGCGCGCGCAGATTGTCGAGCAGCTTGCATCCATTGCCGGCAACTACGTGCCGTCGCTCTATGAGGTTCGTCATGACGAGCCCTGCTCGCCGCATGGCTACACCGTGCCGCGTGAAGGCAAGGATGCGCCGACCGTGGTCTACAAGCGTGTCGTCGAGGATTTCGGCGCCACGAATCCGCTGTCGCAGTCGTGCGTGCCCTATGCGCAGCTGGTTCACGACCGCCTGTCTATCGAGATCCTGCGCGGCTGCGCCCGCGGCTGTCGTTTTTGCCAGGCTGGCATGACGTATCGCCCGGTGCGTGAGCGCTCGGCCGACCAGATCGTCTCGTCGGTGATTCAGGGTCTGGAAAAGACTGGCTATGACGAGGTGTCGCTGACCTCGCTCTCCACGACCGACCACTCCTGCATTCGCGACGTGCTCGGCAGGCTCAATCGTCGCCTGGAGGATACGGGTATTCGCGTGTCTATTCCGTCGCAGCGCCTGGATTCGTTTGGCGTGGATATGGCCGAGTCGGTTGCCGGCGAGAAGAAGGGCGGCCTGACGTTCGCGCCCGAGGCCGGCAGCCAGCGCATGCGCGACATCATTAACAAGAACGTGACCGAGGAGGACCTGGACCGTGCGGCCAAGGCGGCCTTCGAGGCCGGCTGGAACCGCATGAAGCTCTACTTTATGATGGGCCTTCCCGGTGAGCGCGATGAGGACATCGTGGCCATCGCCAATCTGGCCGATCACGTGCTGGAGCTCGGTCGTTCCGTGGTGCCCAAGGCTCGTCGCGGCTCGATCTCGGTGTCGATCTCGGTTTCGGTCTTTATCCCCAAGGCTGCCACGCCGTTCCAGTGGTGCCCGCAGCTCGACTACGACGACGTCAAGCGTCGCCAGAAGCTGCTTATCACGAGCGTTCGCAACCGTGCCGTCCGTGTGCATTACCACGATGCCGAGACTTCGCTCATCGAGGCCGCGCTGTCCCGCGCCGGTCGCGACATGACGCCCGTCATCATCGATGCTTGGCGCTCGGGCTCTCGCTTTGACGCCTGGGTAGAGCATTTCTCGCTCGATAACTGGAAGGAGGCTGCTGCCAAAAACGGCATCGACCTCAACGAGCTCGTACACCTGCCCTACGAGTTGGACTGGCGCCTGCCGTGGGAGCACGTGAGCCCCGGCTGCACGCGCGGCTTCCTCGAGCGCGAGTACCGTCGCTCGCTCGAGGGCGTCACGACTCCCGACTGCACCCGCACGTCGTGCACCGGCTGCGGGATCTGCCCCACGCTCCACGCCAAGAATGTATTGATGGGTGATCGCGCATGAGTGAGCGCCTGACCGACAACCCCACGCTCTTTAGGCTTCGTGTTCGCTATGGCAAGCGCGATCGCCTTAAGTACCTGGGCCATCTCGAAGTAATCCATACCATTGAGCGCATCGTGCGCCGTGCGGGACTTCCCTATGCCGTCACGCAGGGCTTCTCTCCGCACATGCGCGTGGGCTTCTCTTCGGCGCTACCGGTGGGTACGTCGTCGACCTGCGAGTGGTATGACCTGTTTATGACCGAGTTCGTGGCGCTCGACGAGGCGTTTGGGCGCCTGGCTGCGGCGTCTCCGGCCGATCTGGCGCCCATCGAGGCGGCGTACATCGACGTGCGCACGCCGGCGTTGACGGCGCAGCTCACGCGCCTGTCGTATCGCATCGACCTGCACTTGGATCCCGAGGCGCCCGCAAGCGCCGATGAGGTACGTCGTGCGATCGACACGCTGCGCGCGGACCATGGCATCGACTACGCGCGCGGAAAAAAGAGCAAGCGCTTGGATTTGGATCACACGCTCGTGGACTATGAGCTCACGGCGGGGGAGCGCCCGGACCATTTGGTGCTCATGCTCGACACCCATGCCGACAACGAAGGCTCCATGCGTCCGGAAATTTTGCTTTCCGCTGCTGATGTTTTGTTGCAGGGCTTGACCCCGGGCGTGGATGCACCTATTGTTTCCACCGGTATGCAAGACCTCGTGACCATCTGCTCCTACGATGTCGAGCGTCAGAATCAAGCATGCGAGGACGACGAGGGCCGACTCGTCAGCCCCATACCTGTGCGAACTTGTGGATTTGCTCCACATACTCGTTGACGGGGGTATTTTCGCCTGCTACTATATTCGGCTGTTGCACTAACTGATGCATGAAGGGCAAGTAAACATGTACGCAATCGTTAACACGGGCGGCAAGCAGTACAAGGTCGCCACCGACGATGTCATCACCGTCGAGAAGATCGAGGGCAATGAGGGCGACAAGGTCACCCTGCCGGTCATCTTCCTCAACGATGGTAAGAAGATCGTCACCGATCCCGACAAGCTGGCCAAGGCCAAGGTTACCGCTCAGATCGTTGAGCAGTTCAAGGGCGAGAAGCAGCTGGTCTTCAAGTTCCACAAGCGTAAGCGCTATCGTCGTCTGAAGGGTCACCGTCAGCAGCTCACCAAGCTGAAGATCGTGAAGGTCCAGGCTACGTCCCGCGCCAAGAAGGCTGTCAAGGCAGAGGCCGAGGCTGTTGCCGAGGCTCCCGTCGCCGAGTAGATTACACTCGTAACGAAAGAGTAGGTATACACAATGGCACACAAAAAAGGACTCGGTTCCTCCCGTAATGGCCGTGACTCCCGCGGTCAGCGCCTTGGCACGAAGCGCTATGCCGGCCAGACGGTAACCACGGGCACGATTCTCGTCCGTCAGCACGGCACTCACATCCACCCGGGTGAGAACGTTGGCCGTGGCAAGGACGACACGCTGTTCGCGCTGGTCGACGGTACCGTTGAGTTCCACAAGGGTATCAAGCACAGGGTCAGCGTACGCCCGCTCGCGAACGCGTAATTCACCCTTCATAGAGCACATATGTGGGAGGCACTTGAGTTTTAGGATTCAAGGGTCTCCCTCTTTTTTGTAGGAGGCGATTCTGTTGTCACAGTTCACCGATATCAGCCGCATTAACGTGTGCGGCGGCGACGGCGGAGCCGGATGCATGTCGTTTAGGCGCGAGGCATTTGTCCCCAAGGGCGGCCCCGATGGCGGCGACGGCGGTCGTGGCGGCAATGTCGTCATCCAGGCCGATGCCCAGCTGTCTTCGTTGATCGATTACCGCTTTAAGCATCACTTCCGCGCCGAGCGCGGCACGCACGGGCAGGGTGCCCGTCGTAACGGTAAGAGCGGCGAGGACCTGATTCTCAAGGTCCCTATGGGCACCGTGGTGCGCGAGCTCGACCCCGAGACGCAGACACCGATGTTCGAGATTGCCGACCTGGTGCACGACGGCGAGCACGTCGTCGTGGCGCCCGGTGGTGCCGGCGGTCTGGGCAATACCCACTTTGTGACGTCGGTGCGCCGCGCTCCGGCCTTTGCCCAGCTAGGCGAGCCGGCCGAGGAGCACTGGATTGAGCTCGAGATGAAGCTTATGGCCGATGCCGCACTCGTGGGCTTTCCCTCGGTGGGTAAGTCATCGCTCATTGCGCGCATGAGTGCCGCCCGCCCCAAGATTGCTGACTACCCGTTTACCACACTCGTGCCCAATCTGGGCATGGTGCGTGCCGGCGAATATTCTTACGTCGTTGCCGACGTCCCCGGTCTTATCGAGGGCGCGAGCGAGGGCAAGGGCCTGGGTCACCAGTTCTTGCGCCACATTGAGCGTACGGCGCTCATCATGCATGTCGTCGACATGACGGGCGGTTTTGAGGATCGCGACCCGGTTGAGGATTACCGCATCATCAACCGTGAGCTCGAGCAGTATGGCGCCGAGCTTTCGGAGCGTCCGCAGATCGTCGTCGCCAACAAGTGCGACGCGCCGGGCACGGCCGACAAGATTGCCGATCTCAAGCGCGCCGCGCTCGACGACGGACATATGTTCTTTGCCGTGTCCGCCGTGACGGGCGCCGGCCTCAACACGCTGATGCTTGCCGTGGGCGAGCAGGTGGCTAAGCTGCGCGCCGAGTTGGCGGTCTCCGATGAGCCGGTCGATCTGCGCGACGAGGAGTGGGAGCGCCGCCGTCTGCAGCGCGAGAAGCGGTTCCGCATTGTCCAGGAAGAGCCCGGTGCCTTCCGTGTGGTTGGTCGTGCGATTGAGCGCATGGTCATCCAGACCGACTGGGAAAACGAGGAAGCTGTCATCTACCTGCAGCATAAGTTTGCGCGTATGGGTGTTGACGACGCGCTCGAGAAGGCCGGTTGCCGTGCGGGCGACGAGGTCCGCATTTGCCAGCGCGCCTTTGACTTTGAGGGCGCTGAGGACTTCTCGGAGTACGAGGAGCTCGAGGACGCTGGCGAGGACGTTGCCGTTGAGGCCATTGACGTGGCCGATGCTGCGGATGAGGGCGTCGAGGTTGTCGATGCGGCGGATGCCGCGGACGATGCCGAGACCTCGGAGGGCGAGTAAGCCATGTCGCTGCGCGGTGGAATCGGTTTGCCCGAGCTGCCCATAAAAGAGGGCAAAGAGTTTCGGCTTGGCATTATGGGCGGCACATTCGACCCGATTCATTACGGGCACCTGGTGACTGCCGAGCAGGCGCGCGAGTCGCTCGACTTGGACGCTGTGCTCTTTATGCCGGCGGGCTCTCCCGCCTTTAAGCTTGACAAGCCGGTGACGCCTGCCGAGGACCGTTATGCCATGACGGTCCTCGCCACCGCCGCGAACCCGGCCTTTTTGGCGAGCCGGTTCGAGATTGACCGTCCAGGCGTAACCTATACGGCCGATACGCTTCATGCCCTTCGCGACTTTTACCCGCCGCAGGTAAAGCTCTACTTTATTACGGGCGCCGACGCGATTATCGATATTGTGACCTGGCATGATGCCGAGCGAATCGCTGAGCTTGCTACCTTTATTGCGGCGACGCGACCGGGCTTTGATATCGATACGGCGCGTGCCCGAATCAAAGAGTCTGGGTTGCCGTTCGATGTGCGCTATATTCAGATTCCGGCGCTGGCGATCAGCTCGACGAACATTCGTAAGCGAGTTGCTCGCGGCATGAGCGTGCGCTATCTTACGAGCGAGTCTGTGCTCGGCTACATTCGCAAGCGCAGTTTGTATGTCGATCTGGGTCAAGAAGATTTTGAGTGATGGGGGCTACGTTGTCGGTAGAGGATCAGTTTGAGGGCGATGAGCGCGCGCTGCTCAAGCGCATTCAAGAGCTGCTCGATGTTCGCATGAAAGATAAGCGCAAGCGCTATGTGCATTCGCTGGGTGTTGCCGAGACCGCACTTCATCTGGCCGAGGTCTACGGCGTTGACCGCTTTGATGCCGCCGCCGCCGGCCTGATTCACGACTGGGATAAGGTTCTCTCCGACGACGAGCTCGTGGCCCGCGCGTTGCACTACGGCATCAAGGTTGCCGGCTCTCCTTCCGCTGCGACGCCGCTTTTGCATGGCCCGGTTGCCGCCTATGAGCTTCCGCAGCTTTTTCCCGAGCTGTCGCCGGCCGTTTTCCAGGCCGTCGACCGTCACACCGTGGGTGCCTGCGACATGACGCCGCTCGATATGGTGGTCTTTGTGGCCGATGCCATCGAGCCCAACCGCCACGGCGACTATGCACATGCGCTGCGCAAGATGGTGGGGGAGTCGACGCTCGACGAGTTGTTCTTCTCCTGTTTTGCGCAGGGTCTGGTCTATGTGATCCAGTCCGGGCGCTATCTTTATCCCACGGCTATTACGATTTACAACCATTACGCCCAGCTACGCTAGCTCGGGCTGTCTAGAAAGAGGTATTCCATGGCCGACGAGACCATGACCGACGAGCAGATTCTTGAAGGTGTGGAGCACAAGAGTTTCGTTGCCACGTCCGACCGCACCGCCGCCTCGCTGTCCGCGAGCGGAGTCGCCGCCGAGGATGTCGCCCGCGCCGCCGCGCAGGCCGCCTACGACAAGAAGGGCGAGGACGTGCAGGTACTCGACCTGACCGAGCTTTCCGACGTGTGCGACTACTTTGTGCTTGCCACCGGTACCAACAACCGCCAGGTCGATTCGATCGTCGACGAGATCGAGGAGAAGGTCGCCGAGGCTTGCGGCGAGCATCCGTTCTCCATCGAGGGCCGTGAGCAGAAGACCTGGATGCTCATGGACTACGGCTCGGTCGTCGTCCACGTCTTCACTCCCGAAGCCCGCGACTTCTACCGCCTAGAAAAGCTCTGGGGTGACGCCCCCCAGCTCCCCCTCGACCTCCTCTAGTGGCTCATTTGATACGGGGCTTTTAGCTAGCCTCGCGCATTTCGCCGGGCAGTTGCGGTTTTCCGTACCTGCCTGGCTTTCTTTTTGCCCAAAGGCGGTTAATCGTTGAAGCGGGATTGGCGGCCGAAGGATAGGGCGGTGTCGCCGAACTTGTCTCGGACGGCGTCGATCGCGACGGAGAGCTCGCGGCGGTCGCTGGATTGGGCTCCGCGGTCGTCGACTTCGCAGAACAAGTCGGTCTGGATGCCGCCCTGATGGTCAAAGTCGCTCATGCCGATGCCTGCTAAGCGAACATGCATGCCTTCCTGCCAGATGTTGTCGAGCAGTTCGAGCGCAACCGCCACAAAGATGTTCTCATCGTCGGTCGGATGAGGCAGCCGGCGCTGTGCCGAGCGACCGCTTCCATACGAATACTTAAGCTTGAGCGTTACCGTGCCGCCCGTCAGTCCCTGACGGCGTAGACGGCGTCCAACCGACTCACCCAGCAGCGCAATCGCCGCTTCGATGTCCCCACGCTCAGTTAAATCTTTTGCAAAGGTGCGCTCATTGCTCACCGATTTAACCTCACGCTCTTCATCGAGACTCGTGACTTCGGAGATTTCGAGTCCCAGCGCACGCTGGCGCATGCGTTCGCCGTTGACGCCAAAAATTGCAGCTAGCGTGGATTCCGGTGCACGTGATAGCTCGCCGAGGGTGTAGATGCGCATACGGCGCAGTCGCTCCTCGGCCGAGCGCCCGATGCCGCTCATGGCAGATACCGGCAGCGCGGCCAAAAAGCGCTGCTCGGTTCCGGGTCGCACGATGGTCAGCCCAAACGGCTTATCCCGCTCACTTGCGATCTTTGCGACCGTCTTGTTGCAGCCCACGCCAATGGAGCACGTTACTCCCAGCGCTGCCACACGGTCGCTTATACGCCGTGCAACCAGCAGCGGGTCCTCGGGCGCAAAGCGACCCGGTGTGATATCGATAAATGCCTCGTCGATGGATACGCGCTCCACGCGCGGCGTCTCCTCGGCAAGAATCGCCATGACCTGCGCGCTGACCTCGCGGTAGCGATCGAAATGCCCGTGCGTCCAAATGGCCTGCGGACACAGGCGCCGTGCCTCGGCCGAGGCCATGGCGGAGTGTACGCCAAAGCGACGTGCCTCGTAAGAACAGGTGGACACAACGCCACGAGAATCGGCGTCCCCGCCCACGATTAGCGGCTTTCCGCGCCATTCGGGATGATCGAGCATCTCCACGCTCGCAAAAAACGCATCGAGGTCCATGAGGCCCACCGCCGGACCCGTCCAGGGAGGCGGCGTGACGCCCATGGCATCCTCATAACCGTATGTATGTTCGCGTCTTTCCATGTCATGAGTATACCGCGCAGCTCATGTGGGGTGCGTGTATGTGCTTGCAAATCCCGAATTCTTGTCTAAGATATGGATTTGCCCTCGACTACACCGAAGAAGTTGGTCTCACGGACTTCACCTGCCCGCGTCGATGGCGTATTATGTTCAACTGTTTGTTTGTAGTTGCAGCCTAAAGCTGCTTGGTTGGAGGAGTTTCCTTTGGCAGTCAAGATTCGCCTTGCTCGTCACGGCGCTAAGAAGCGTCCGTACTACCGTGTCGTCGTCGCCGATTCCCGCGCCCCGCGTGACGGTCGTATCATCGAGGAGGTTGGCCGCTACAACCCGATGACCGCCCCCAAGACCATCAACCTCGACCTCGAGAAGATCGCCGACTGGCAGTCCAAGGGCGCTCAGCTCACCGACGCCGTCGCCGCTCTGGTCAAGGCCGCCAACGAGGGCGAGAAGACCGAGACCGTCGTCAAGAAGTCCAAGAAGCAGCTCGCCAAAGAGGCCGAGGCCGCTAAGGCTGCCGCTGAGGCCGCTGAGGGCGCCGAGGAGTAAATCGTGCCTGAGGTTGACGCTGCACAGCTCGAGGGTGAGGCAATGCTCTCAGATCGCATCGCCGATCTCGTCGAATATCTCGTTGTTCAGATCGTCGACGACCCGGATTCCGTGAGCCTTGAGGTCATCGATGGTGACGACGCCTCTACGATTGAGGTTTCGGTCGCCGAGGATGACGTCGCTAAGGTCATCGGCCGTCGTGGCCGTACCATCAAGGCCATTCGCACGCTCGCCCGCGCACTGGCCGCTCGCCTCGACACTGCTGTCGAGGTAGAGGTTCTGGGCTAGGACCTTGAGGTCCCAGTACAAAAACATCGCCCGTGTGGTCAAGCCGCACGGAAGGAAGGGGGAGGTCCTCGCGCAGCCGCTGCGGGGGCTTCCTTCTGTATTAGAGCCTGGTATGCGCGTCGCCCTGACGCCGCCGGCGCTCAAGCGCGACCGCTTTTGCACGGTCGTGTCCGTCACCGATACGGGCGATGGCGATCTGGTCTCGTTTGAGGGCATTGACGACTTGACGGCCGCCGAGGGCATCACGGCTGTCTCTTATACACATCTCCGAGCCCACGAGACCCTAAGACATCTC
>UQTR01000044.1 GCA_900544065.1 uncultured Collinsella sp. | reverse complement strand
CGAGATGTCTTAGGGTCTCGTGGGCTCGGAGATGTGTATAAGAGACAGCTTCATGCCCTTGCGGCTAAAGAACTTGATGCCGTTGAACTCCGGCGGATTATGCGAAGCAGAGATGACGATGCCGCCGTCGAGATCATTCTGGACGGTGAGCAGCGCCACAGCGGGCGTGGGGATAACGCCGCAGCAATGCGGACGGCCGCCCTCGGCCATAATGCCGGCGGTCAGAGCGCTCTCGAGCATGGTACCCGAAAGGCGCGTGTCACGACCGATGCAGATGTCCGGACCAAGAAACTTGGTCGCCGCGCGACCCAGGCGAAACGCGAGGTCGCACGAAAGATCGGCGTTGGCGACGCCACGGACGCCATCGGTACCGAAGATGTTCTGGGGCATAGGATCGCTCCTTCCCAAGTGGGCAAAACGAAGCCGCCCACCCTAGTCGAAAAAGAAAAGCGGGACCCGCCGAGGAATCGGCAGGCCCCGCTTGTACATTGTATCTCGTAAGGAGATAAAACCTTAGCGCTTGGAGAACTGGGGAGCGCGGCGGGCCTTCTTGAGGCCGTACTTCTTGCGCTCGACCACGCGAGCATCGCGCGTAAGGAAACCGGCCTTCTTGAGGTCAGCACGGTAGTCGCCAGCGTTCAGAAGAGCGCGAGCGATGCCCAGGCGCAGAGCGCCGGACTGACCGGAGATGCCGCCGCCATCGCACAGAGCGATAACGTCGAACTGACCGGCGGTGTCGGTCACCTTGAAGGGAGCAAGGGCGTTCTCAACGAGCTGATGACGGCCGAAATACTGCTCGGCGTCACGCTTGTTGATAGTCACCTTGCCGGTGCCGGGGACGAGACGGACGCGGGCGACGGCGTTCTTACGACGGCCGGTACCCTGGTAGACAACGGTGTTCTCAGCCATCTTTAAGCCTCCAGCTCAATCTTCGTGGGGTTCTGGGCAGCGTGCGGATGCTCGGCACCAGCGTAGACCTTAAGCTTGGTCATCTGGGCACGGCCGAGGGTGGTCTTGGGCAGCATGCCGCGAACGGCGCGCTCGATGACCTTCTCCGGGTGCTTCTCCATAGCCTGGCGGAAGCTCTCAGCCTTGAGGCCGCCGTTGTAGCCGCTGTGGCGATAATAGGTCTTCGTGTCGGCCTTGTTACCGGTAAGCTGGACCTTATCGGCGTTGATGACGACAACGAAGTCGCCGCAGTCGCTGTTGGGCGTGAACTGGGGCTTGTTCTTACCGCGCAGGATCATTGCGATCTGGGTGGCAAGACGGCCCAGGACAGCACCATCGGCGTCGACGAGAACCCAGTTGCGCTGGACCTCGCCCTGCTTGGCGTAGTGAGTCGATTTCGAAATCACTTAGACTCCTCCATGTACAGTACGTGTTGTTACAGAGATTCACGGGGCTCTGCAAGTAACCCGTCCATATTACCCCGCTCGCCGTACGAGTCAACAGGTATTTTGGCTCCGACCAGAGTTTCTGCACATGTCATCCACGAGCCGTGACGTTGCAGCGCTAGCGCTCGACAAATGTCTCGATATCTCCCAGCAAGCGCTTTGCCTCCTGGCGGCCCTGGATATACAGGTCCAAAAGCTTTGCCGGATCATGCTCGACATGGCCGACCTCGACCGGCTTTTGCGGAGCGACGACCAGCGCGCGGCCCTCGCGCTCATACTTCCACAGATGCATGCGCTGGATGTTGTAGCGGTCGTGGCGCGTCTCGATGGCCTCGAGCAGGTAGGGGTAGTCGGCATAACGCGCACGCGCGGCCGGCATAAACTCGTAGGGTTTCTTTTCGTACGAACGGTCTTGGGTGACGATGACGACTGCGCGGTCGAAGCCCGCCTCCTCGAGCACGTGCTCGATAGGAACCGAATCCGCCACGCCGCCGTCGACGTATTTGTGCCCGTCAATCTCGACTGGCGGCGTCACCAGCGGCAACGAGGTCGAAGCGCGCACGGCATCGAGGTCGAGCACGGCGCTTTTGACCGGCAGGTAGGCAGCAGTTCCAAAGAGCATGTCCGTCGCGACGGCATACATCTCGATGGGGCTGGCGTCGAACGTTTCGTTGTCAAAGGGATCCAGGCGGTCTTGGACGTCGTTGAATATAAAGTCGTAGCCCACGATAGAGCCCGTGGACGCAAACGACGCGGCGCCCATGTAGCGGTTGTCGTTACAAAAGGTCAAATTGACTCGGTTGGTGCGGCCGATCTGGTGCGACTTGTAGTTGACGCCGTTGAGGGCACCGGCCGACACGCCGTACACCGCCGGGATCTCGACGCCGGCCTCCATGAGGACGTCGAGCACGCCCGCGGTAAACTGCCCGCGAAAGCTGCCGCCCTCCAAGACGAGCGCGACCTTGCCAGCGTTTTTCGCCTTATCTTCTGCAGTCATGTTGACCTCCTGCGATTGCGTTTTGGCTTTCTTCTACCCAGTTTTGGAATGAAGGGCGCGCAGGTTTTGGAGTTGAGGAGGCGGTGCGGAAAGCGTGTCCCAGTTTGAGGCGGGATTCCGGGATGTGCTTTCCGCTTGGACCGCCGTTGGGAAAGCGTGTCCCACTCTGCGTCACTGAGGCGTTAGCTTAACGCTCGCGCCCTGCGCAGAGTTCGATTCTCCGCGGTACGGGGATTCGCTGATGCGAGGCAAAGCCAGCTGAAATTCGATAAACATCGCATCCGTTTTGAGCCGAAAGTTTGCGCGGAGAATCCGCGTATTTGCTTCGCAAATCCGCACCGGCTTCGGCCGCCTGCCGGCGTCCTCGCCCGCGGGCTAAAAACGCTTACGCGTTTTCTTTACGCCCGCGCCCTGCACAGAGTTCGATTCTCCGCGGTATCTATAAGTAATAAAAAAGCAGGTAGGTGCGTTTACCTACCTGCTTGTAAATATTGGTGGAGGCGCGGAGAATCGAACTCCGGTCCACGAAAGCCCCCTGATTGGCATCTCCAAGCTCAGTCGCTGGTTTTGTCTCGGACGCTTTGCGCGCAGCGACACGCTCGCGGCGTCCTAACCGGTTCGGTCTTAGCCCGCGCCATACCGATTACGTGCGCAGGAGCATTCCCCTAAAATGACGTCGCGCCGGTGTCGGGGAAATCACCGGGTTGACGCGCCGCTATAAACTAAGCAGCGAGAGCCATAGGCTCAAAAGAAGAGTTGTTGTCAATTCAATTTGACGGTACCCCTGTTTAACGAGGCGAGGAGACCTCGGCTTGCTTCCTCTCTCAGAGCTATCGTGTCGAAACCAGTCGCCCCCGAATGTCGGGAAAGTCTGGATGGCATTGGGCACGAGCGCCCAACAACCGTCGACTTTTCAAGGAACATGCGAGGCAAACCCCGCTTGTGGAGTGTTATCTTACCACGTTCTGAAAGCGGACAGCTGTTCTATGCACGAGCTGTGAAGACCCCAATGTGCGCTGCACTTCGCACTTTTGTTACCAATCACGTCACGTATATTTTCGCCAAGCAAAATTGACCCGTCGAAAGGACCGTTATGGATACCAAGCAACAACTCGTCAATGCCCTCGCAGGCCTGGGCTCAACCATTACCGAAGCTATGGATGTCATCGAGGGCTTTGTCCCCTGCGGACATCCCGCCCTCACGGTATCGAACGCACTCGTCGCGCTGGACGCTGACGATGATGCTACTCTCGCCCAGCAGCTTGAGACCGTCGAGGGCTTTATCGACCACGTGAGCGAAAACCGCGGAGTGACCGCCTACCACGACCTCACGGTCGAGCTCGTGGGCTCCAAGGCCGATCTGCTCGCAGCAATCCGCGAGGTAGGCGCCCTTATGCAGACCGCAGGCGTCAAGAACACCCAGGTCAACGAGTGGGTCTACCGCAGCCTGGCAGCACTCGACAGCTCCGACGAAAAGGCAGCCGAGCAGCTCGCAGAAAGTCCCGCCATTAAGGCCGAGCTTTTGTAAATAGAAGACGCGGGCCCCTTGGCGCATCGTCGTCCAAGAGGCCCGCAAACAGTTAGCGTCAACCGATAGCCGCGCCGCCGCGTTCGGCCAAAGCAAGAATCGGCATCATTTGACGAGGTGTCTTTGCTGCAAGATCGGCATGTTCGAGCAGTTTGCGATCGTTGGTCACCAAGTAATCGACCTGCGCGCGCTTGCACGCGGCGAGTACCAAGTTGTCCTCGTAATCGCGATGGAGCGACAGATATTTGTCGGCTAGCCACAGATCGGATGCATCAGCGCCCACGGCCATAGCGTTTTCGGTCATATTCCGAACAAACGCCAGCGCCGCATCGCCAATCGCGCGGGCAGAAGCCTCGTCGAGCGCTCCCCCGCTGGCAAGAACGCTACGCTTCAGCTCGTGTTGGACAACGTACAGTACGTCCTTAGCGATATGCACCGGGAAGAACAGCAACGCCCCCGTCTCCGTCGCCTGCCCAATAAACGCACGCGCGGCAAGCGACTCGGCATGGTCGACGCAAAACGAATCAACCCATACGTTGGCATCCACCATTATTTTGAGGGGAGCCCCGCTCACAGGATCATCCCCTTTTGGCGATAGCGCTCGTCCATGACTTCGGAATAGATTGTGTCCCAATCGCGATCGTCGGATACGGGCGACATAGCGATGCCCAGGTCCGCGTAAAGCTGATCTGCCGCCGCCCATGATGCGGCGAACGGAGTATCGGGCGCGACGGTCTGTTGTCGGTCGTCGACGGCCGCAAGCACTTCCTCGCACTGCCCGCCACCCTGCGCGACCTTGGCCACCACCTTTTTGATGAGCTCGGGCAGTGACCCGCCCGAAAGCCGCAGCGCCTCCTCGGCACGGTTCTTGACCTGGCGATCCACGCGAACGTTCACCTGCGCCATGCCGCTAACAGAACCCACGTTGATCCTGCTCCCTTCAATTGCTAGCATTGCTAGCAACACTATATAGAGAAGCTAGCAAATGGTCAAATGCAAAAGGCCTGCGCCAGGACGGCACCGATGCCGTCTGGGCGCAGGCCAGATAACGTGGGCAAACACGTCTGCTAATGCAGGTAAGCCTTGGCGTTGCTCAGGCTGTAGGCAATCGTCGAGCCGTTGTGCAGCAGCGACGACGCCTGCGGGGTAATCGCGCCGGTAATACCCAGTGCCAAGAGCGCTGAGTTGGTAAGCATCACCTTAGAGTAGGAGCTCGTCAGACGATCAACGAGGCCCTGGCTCATGCGGCGCAGACGCACGATCGCCGCGAGGTCCGTATCGGTCAGGATGATATCGGCGACCTCCTTGGCGATGTCGCTTCCGCCACCCATCGCCAAGCCCACGTCGGCCAAACCGAGCGCCGGCGAATCGTTGACGCCGTCGCCCACCATGGCAACATGGCGCCCCTCGCTCTTAATGCGCTCCACATAGGCGTACTTGTCCTCGGGCAGCAGCTCGGCCTTAAACTCGTCGACACCCGCCTCGCGCGCAATGCGCTCGGCCGTGCGCTCCGAATCGCCCGTGAGCATAACGACATGCTTGACGCCCAGCGCATGCAAGTCGGCGATGGCCTCACGGACCCCGGGCTTAAGCGGATCCTCGATGCCGAGCACGCCGACGACCTTTCCATCGACCGCCAGATACAGCGGCGACAGGCCCTGCATCTGGGACTCGATTTGCTCCTTAATGTCGGCCTCGAGCTGCGCGCTCTCGTCCTCAAACACAAAGTGTGCCGAGCCGATAATCGCGCGACGCCCTTCGATGGACGAAGCGATGCCGTGCGCCACGATGTACTCGACGGCAGCATGGCGCTCGCGGTGCTCGAGCCCGCGCTCGCGTGCCGCATTGACCACGGCACGCGCCACCGGATGCGGAAAATGCTCCTCCAAGCAAGCGGAAAGGCGCAGGACCTCGTCCTCGCTCCAGCCGTCGGTCGTGAGCACGCAAGCTAGGCGCGGCTGGGCCTCGGTCAGCGTACCGGTCTTGTCAAAGACAATGGTATCGGCCTTGGCAAACGACTCAAAGTACTTAGCGCCCTTGACCATAACGCCCATCTTGGCAGCATCGCTCATGGCAGTCATGACGGCAACGGAACCCGTGAGCTTGAGTGCGCACGAGTAGTCGACCATCAGTGCCGCGGAGGTCTTGATGAGACTGCGCGTGGTGAGCGCAACCAGGCCCGCGAGCAGGAAGTTCCACGGGACGATCTTGTTGGCAAGGTCCTCCATATGCGACTGGCCCTCGGACTTGAGCGAGTCGGCCGTCTGCACGAGCGAGACGATTGAGCGCAGTTTGGTTTGCGCCGTATTGGCGCGCACGCGCACCAAGATGCCGCCGTCTTCCACGACGGTACCGGCGAACACGTCGTCGCCCACGCTGCGCTCGACGGCCAGCGGCTCGCCGGTCAGGGTCGCCTGGTTGACCATAGCGCTCCCCTGCTCGACAACACCGTCGATGCAGATGGACATGCCGGTGCGCACGGCGACCAAGTCGCCGGGCTCGAGCTCGGTGGCGGCAACGCTTACCTCGGTGTCGCCGACGACCTTTTGCGCCTTGTCGGGCACATCGAGCAGCGAGTTGATGAGCTCGTTTTCGCTCATGGCGCGGGTGTAGTCCTCGAGCAGCTCGCCCACGTTGAGCAGGAACATCGTCTGGCCCGCGGTGTCGACATCACGCTTGACGAACGAAATGCCGATGGCCGAAGCGTCGAGCACGGGAACGGTCAGGCGCGGCTGCGCGAGCTCATGAAGGGCAGCGCGCAAAAATGCCATGTAACCGGCCACGACAAACACCGCACGCAGGGGCGTGGGCAAAAACCAGCGACGTGCGTAATGGGCACCGATAAGTGTGGCAAGATCCATGACGAGCTTGTGCTTGCGTGGCTCAAGCTGCATCACGTAGCCTGTCTTTGCGTCGGCAATGGCCTGAGCGTCGAGCGCACCGACGGCGGCCAGCACGGCATCGCGGCGCGACTCGTCGTATTCGAGCGCCATCTGGCCAATACGGCCATATACGCGCACCTTGTGCACGCCGTCGATATCGCCGCTGAGCTTAAGAAGTGCATCGAGATCGCTCTCTGGCACAGGACCCGCCAATTGAAGACGGGTCCTGCCGGGGATCTCGCTAATAATCGAGAATCTCATAGTTTGTGCCTGGGAGCGTTACTCGGCTGCCTCGTCAGCAGCGGCCTCGCTCTGGGTGATGTAAGCAGCCTCGGCAACCATGTCGTCAACATTAGCCTTGGCCTGCTCGACCATGTCCTGGTAGCCGTTCTTGATGCGCATGCCGCACGCGATACCCTGCACGCAGGCATTCTTTACCGGAGCGCTGGTGAGCAGCTTGATGCCGGCCGTACCGAGCAGAAAACCGCCACCGACAAGCAGGGTGTTGAACGTGGACTTCTTCATGATGTCTCTCCCTTTTGCCGCATTGGACGCGGCATGGTGCCTCAGCACCCGAGTAAATAAGTTTGCTCGAGCACGCTTTTGAAATATCTCAATTTTATCTAACTATCTAGGTCAGCCATGGCTAACCTTTTGAAAATTAACGATGCGGAGTAACCGATTGTCAATGTGAGAAAGGGACTGTCCCTTTGCCCCTTCTTACAACTGCCAGGTAGCTGCTTCCTTTTGCAGCGCCACCATGCGGGCGAATTCTCCACCTGCCGCCTTGAGCTGCGCCGGAGTGCCCTGCTCGGCAACCACACCATCCTTGAGTACAACGATTTTGTCGGCATTTTCCACCGTACGCATACGGTGGGCAATAACGATAACCGTCTTACCTGCAAGCAGACGGGAGAGCGCCTGCTGAACCACGGTCTCGTTCTCCACATCCAAGCTCGCCGTCGCCTCGTCCAACAGCACGATAGGCGCGTCTTTGAGCAGCGCACGGGCGATAGAGATGCGCTGGCGCTCACCGCCGGACAGCTTGGAGCCGTTCTCGCCGATCATGGTGTCATAGCCCTGCGGCATGCGGCTCACAAACTCGTCGCAGTTGGCGGCACGCGCGGCAGCAAGCACTTCCTCATCGGTGGCATCGCGACGACCAAGACGGATGTTTCCCATCACCGTGTCGTCAAAGAGCAGCACGTCCTGGAACACAATGGCGTAGTCGCGCAGCAACACCTCGGGATCCACGCTCGCAACATCCACGCCGCCCACGGTGACCGTGCCTTCGGTGGCGTCCCAAAAGCGCGCGGCCAGGCGGCTCACCGTGGACTTACCGGAGCCCGAAGGACCGACCAGTGCCGTGACCTCGCCTTCCTTGGCGGTAAAGCTCACATCGGTAAGAACTTTCTCGCCGGCGCGGCCGTCCTCGCCCGCACCATAGCCAAATGCCACGTGATCGAACACCACATCGTGGCCTACGGGCTCAAACTGCTCGCTGCCCCGCGCCACGGGCTCTTCCATGATGGAACGCATGCGCTTGGCAGACGACTCGGCGGCAAACAGCTCGGACATCAGCATCAGCGCCTGATCAAAGGGCGCATAGATGCGGCTCACCATAAGCAGGAAGGCAAACATCATCAAAAAGTCGACCTGGCCGGAGGCGACCATCGCAGCGCCCGTGACCAACGTGGTGGCAATCCCCAGGCGCAGGATGGCAAAGGCGGAGTTGACCAAAAGCCCATTGGCGAGCTCGCCCTTGGTGGTCTCGCGCTCCTCGGCATCGATCACGGCGTTGAGCCCCTCAAGATAATGAGCCTCCTGGTTGGTGGCGCGGATCTCGCGCACGCAGTCGAGCGTCTCCTGGATCGCCTCGGTAACCTTGACCTTCTCGGCGCGCACGCGGTCGAACACCGGGGTCATGGGGCCGCGCGTCAGATACAGCACGGCAAAGGCCACGGGAACGCTCCAAAACGCCGCGATCGCCAGCTGCCAGCAAAAGAACAGCGACGCCACGAACACAATGGCGCTTGCGATGATGGCACCCCAAAGCTCTCCCAGCACGTGGCTGTAGGCGTGCTCCATAGTCTGAACGTCGCCCATGATGGTTTCGGTTAGATCGGCCAGATCACGACGGCCAAAAAACGACAGCGGCAGTTTGCGCAAGCGCTCGGCAATCCCCATGCGCTGCTTGCCGCACTCCTCGTAAAAGATGCAGTAGGTGTAGTAATACTGCTGCCAGTTAGAGGCAAAGAGCAACACGAAAAAGACCAGGAGGCCGCCCACGATCGGTAGGGCATCCGGCAGGTCGGCGCCGGTGGCGAGATGTTCGACAAAGCCGGCCATGACCAGGAACAAAAAGCCCATGCCGGCCATGGTCACAAGATTGGTGAGCGTGGTCCAGAAAATGCCGCGTTTTACGCCGGCGACGCCTTTATCGGATAGGAAATACTTCTTTTGGAATGAGGCGAACATTTAGGCCTCGCCTCCCTTCGTGACGGCGGCATCCGCGGTCGCTGCAGTGATTTTCCAGCTCGCGGCCTGTTCGTATTCAGCCCACATCTTGGCGTATAGACCCTTTTGGGACAGCAGCTCGGCATGGGTGCCAGTCTCCTGCACGCTACCTTGGTTGAGCACCACGATCTTGTCGGCCCCCACCACGGTCGAAAGCCGGTGCGCGATCATAATGACTGTGCGACCCGCCGCCAGTTTGCTAAAGGCGCGCTGGATGAGCGCCTCGTTCTCGGGGTCGGCAAAGGCTGTGGCCTCGTCGAGCACCACGATGGGCGCGTCCTTAAGGATTGCGCGGGCGAGCGCTACGCGCTGGACCTCGCCGCCCGAAAGGTACGCCCCGCCGGCGCCGAGCATGGTGTCGATGCCCTGCGGGAGCTTGGCCACGATATCGTCGCACTGGGCCGCGGAGAGGGCCGCGCGCACTTCGTCGTCAGTGGCTCCAGGCTTGGAGGCGCGCACGTTATCGGCAAGTGTTTGGCGGAACAGCTGGTTGGTCTGAAACACAAAGGCGACCTGGTCCATGAGCTCGTGCGGATCCATGTCGCGAACGTCTACGCCGCCCACGAGCACACGACCCAAGGAAACATCCCAAAAACGCGGGATCAGGCTTGCGCAGGTTGACTTGCCGCCGCCCGAAGGACCCACAAGCGCAAGGGTGTTACCTGCGGGAACGCTAAAGCTCACATGATCGACGGCAGGCGCCTCAGCACCCTCGTAGGTAAAGCTCACGTCCTCAAAGCGCACATCACTGCCAGCGGGGTGCTTGGGTTGAGCGGGCACGGAGAGCTGCTTGGAATCCATAACGCTTCGGATGCGAGCCAGCGAATCAGCACTCATCTGAGACGCCTCGCCCACAAACATAAGCTTGGTCATGGCCGTCGGCACCACGGCCGAAAAGATCGCGTAAAACGTAAAATTGACCATAAAGTGCGCGAAGTCCGTCTCGCCCGGCGCCAGCAGCAGCGCCACAGGCAAAAGAAATGCCACAAGGCCGTTGAGCGCAGTAAGGTTGAGCACCTGCGGACCCCGGCAAAACGTACCCGCATAGTTTTGCGCCATATCGGCGTATTCGGCGATCGCATCGTGGAACGCCTTAAAGGAGTAGACCGTCTGCTGGAATACCTTGACCACGGGGATGCCGCGTACGTATTCGGTGCCGGTCTTGTTCATCTTGACCAGCGCGCCCATGTAAGCCTTCATAAACTCGGCGCCCTTGCCGCTCATCATGGTGGCCATGGCGCAAAACGAAACGACGACCGAGATTAAGCATGCCGCGCCCAAACGCCAATCGAGGGCAAATAGCAGCGCAAGCAGGCCCACGACCATGGCGGTGGCACCGGCGATATCGGGCAGCATGTGCGCGAGCAGCGTCTCGGTGGAGGCGGCACAGCCGTCTACGATACGGCGCAGCTCACCGGTGGCGTGCGTGTCAAAGTAGCCGAGCGGCAGCTTAAGCAGATGCTCGCTCGTAGCCTTGCGGATATTGGATGCGCAGCGAAACGCGGACAGGTGCGTGCACATGAGTCCCACGAAATAGACCACGATGCTTGCCAGGGCAAAACCAACAGCCCACCAACCATACATCGCGATGTCGGCGGCCTCGCTCCAGTTGGGCGCCACGGCAATCAGGTCTCGCGCAACAAGCCAGATGCACACGTACGGGCCAAAGCTCAACAGCTGCGAGAACGCCGAGAGGGCCATGCCCAAATACGTTAGGAATTTACGGTCACCGGCATATGCAAGTAGCTCGCTGATGCCGCCGCCTTCCTTTTTTGATCCCTTTGCCATGAGATTCCTTTCTAACGGCTTGAGAGTTAACCGTAAGAAACTTATCATGGGCGTGTTAGCCAGGGCACACAATTGGGCCAGGCGTGGACGTTTTCGCAAATGAAGGGGACGCTTTTGAAAATGCGGCGGGCAGCAACCGATATAACCGAGCTCTACGCACCGCAGTTTGAGCAGTTTGGTCTGCAGCTTTCCGGCAAGGGCGCCGTCTTTACCGGCGAGGTGGCAAACGATCGGGCACACGGACGCGCATGGATCATGCCCCTTTCCCCCACCTGCATCGTCATGGAGCATTTCATTACCCCGACGCACAACATGCAGCTAGCCGAATACACGCCCGAACCGTACGCGTGCGTGAGCGAGGTCAGCGCGCCCACGCTCATGTGCATGCCCGAAGCCGGCATAACGCCTGCGAACCTCAAGCCGCTGCATGGACCGTGGCCGAACAGCGCGATCTGCAGCTTTGTCCAAGATAGCTGCGGTGAGGAGCTAAGCCCACTGTTTGCAGGGCGGCTCTATCACTCGCGCTCGGTGCTCTTTTTGCCTGGATATTTTGACGAACTGGAGCACCGCTATCCCACCGAGTTCGCAGGGGTCTTTGAGGCGTTTGCCGAGCCATGGCACGAGGAGGCGACGTCCGCCATCTGCCACACACTGCACCGGATTAACGAGGACCGCGCCCGCACCGTAGGCGGACACGTCTATATGCAAGGCATCGTAGAGACCATGGTCGCGGAGCTCGCCTGTTCGCGCGCGGCCCACAGGCAAGCGCAGCAAGCGACAGACACGCGCGCCAGCGTTACCATTGCCCAAGAGGCGGCGAGCCTTGTGGAGCGCGCGCTCGACAAAGGCAGACGTGTGGGTATCAACGAGGTGGCCGAGAGGCTCTACACAAGCCGCTCCAAACTATGCGCCACCTTTAAGACCCAAACTGGCGAGTCCCTGGGCGCCTACATTCGCAGACGCCGTATGGAACGAGCACAGGACCTTTTGGCCGATAGCGCGCTCACGATAGCGCAGGTTGCAGAGCGTCTAGGCTACCCTCAGCAGGCCGCCTTCGCCCAAGCCTTCAAGCAACACACCGGCACCGCCCCCACCACCTGGCGCTCCCAACATATATAAAGAATGAGGGCGCCATCGGCGCCCTCATTCTTTATATTAAATTCAGCCCCACCTGACCCGAACGGCCGAGTCGTTGCAGAACCCGGGAGCCCCGGCAGGGCGGGCGCTTGCTCAAAATGAGTTCCCTTCAAAACAATGGGCGCGCCAACGGCGCGCCCATTCACTCTATTCCATTCAGCTCCACCTGACCCGAACGGCCGAGTCGTCTGGCCGTGGAAGCCCCGAGTCGCCGGGGTATTTGCTCCAAATGAGTTCCGCATGCAAAGAAGGCCACTAAATGTGGCCTTCGTCTTGCATAGGACTGTTTGAAATTTGGAGGAAATACCCCGGCGACTCGGGGCTTCCACGGCCTCGCAGCTACGAGAGCGACGTTCTCAGCAACTCGTTGAAGAGCTTCGGGTTGCCCTTGCCGCGGCTCGCCTTCATGCACTGGCCTACCAAAAAGCCGATGACCTTCTGGTTGCCGTCGCGGTACTGCTGCGCCTGCTCGGCACAGTTTGCCAGCACCTCGTCCACGATCGGCTGCAGCGCGCCGGCATCGCTCACCTGGCGCATACCGCGCTCGTCGACGATCTTGTTGGGGTCATCACCGGTCTGGGCCATGGCCTCAAACACCTCGTGCGCCTGATTGGAGCTAATGGCATCGGTCGCCAGCAGCTTGGCAAGAGCTGCCACCTGAGCCGGCGCGATACCGGACTCGGCGAGCGACACGCCCGCGCCCTTAAGGTAGGCAATCATCTCGTTGACCAGCAAGTTCGCGACCGTCTGGGCCTCCTTGCCAGCCATACCGGCAGCGGCCGCCTCAAAGAAGTCGGCAAACTCGGGGTCGCCGGCGATCTGCTCGGCGTCGGCGGCCTTAATGCCAAAGTCGGCCTCAAAACGGGCGCGCTTGGCATCGGGAAGCTCGGGGATCTCGCCACGGCAGCGGTCGATAAACTCGTCGTCCAGGTCGAACGGCGCCAGGTCGGGATCGGGGAACAGACGATAGTCGTCAGCCGTCTCCTTCACGCGCATGACCACGGTGCGCTTGCGGCTGGGCTCCCAGTGGCGGGTCTCCTGATAGATGATGCCGCCCTCCTCGAGCACCTCGGCCTGGCGGCAGATCTCGTAGGCAAGGCCGTCGTGCAAGCTCTTGAACGAGTTGAGGTTCTTGAGCTCAGTCTTGGTGCCCAGCTTGGTCTCGCCGCGGCGACGCAGCGACACGTTACCGTCGCAGCGCATGGAGCCCTTCTCCATGGAGCAGTCGGAAATGCCCAGCGTCACAAAGATGCGACGAAGCTTCTCCATAAACAGGCGTGCCTCCTCGGGCGTGCGCAGGTCGGGCTCGGTAACAAGCTCGATCAGCGGCGTGCCGCAGCGGTTGTAGTCGACGAGCGACTCGGCCGCGGCGGTAATGCGGCCCTCGGCACCGCCCACGTGCACCATCTTGGCGGCGTCTTCCTCCATGTGGATGCGCAGGATGCGGATGGGTACCGTGTAGGAACCGTCCTCGCGGCGCTCGGGCATCTGCAGGTTGGACGCGTCATAGCTAGCCAGGTGACCGTCGCGCTGGTTACCCTCGCGCATGGTCGACGTCATGGACGTGGACAGGCCCTCGGCGTTGGCCGAAGCGCTCGCCAGGCTCTGGGCCTCGGCCTCGCCAAACGCGCAGTCGGGGCGCTCGGCGGCACCGCGACCGGTCACGTCCAGGTCAAGATGGCCGTACATGGCAAAGGCGACCGGACCCTGCGTGGTCTGGAAGTTCTTGGCCATGTCGGGATAGAAGTAGTGCTTGCGGTAGAACATCGAGTGGCGTTGGATCTCGCAGTTAGTGGCGAGACCGGCCTTGACGATGCTCTCGATGGCGCGCTTGTTGGGCACCGGCAGGGCGCCGGGCAGGCCCAGGCACACCGGGCACACGTTGGCGTTGGGCTCATCATCGTGGCTGAGCTTGCAGTTGCAGAACATCTTGGTGTCGAGTGCGGTGAGCTCGGTATGGATCTCCAGGCCAATCACAGCCTCCCAATCCTGCAGGACCTCGGAAAGCTCCTTCATTACAGCTCGCCTCCCTTCCCGGCAAAATCGGGCGCGACGGAAAGCGCGGGCGCACCCGTGGCGGCATCGGCAAAGCCGCGCTCCAGGGCGCGGGCAAACGTGAGCAGCTGACGGTCCTTAAAGGCAGGTCCCACCAGCTGGGCAGAAACGGGCAGCTTGCTGTCCTCGCCCAGACCCAGCGGCACCGAGATGCCACCGTTACCGCAAATGTTAAGCGAAATGGTGTACAGGTCGGACAGGTACATCTGCGTGGGGTCGCTGATCTCGCCAAACTTAAAAGCCGTGCGCGGCGAGGCGGGCATCAGGATCGTGTCCACCTTGGCATACGCGGCGTCGTAGTCCTGCGTGATGAGCGTACGGGCCTTCTGCGCGGCGTAGTAGTACTTGTCGTACACGCCCGAGCTCAGCAGGTAGGCGCCGAGCATCTGACGGCGCTTGGCCTCGGCACCAAAGCCGTGAGCGCGCGAGAGCGAGCTCTGGTCGGACAGGTTGGCGCAGCCCTCCTCCTGATAGCCGTAGCGAATGCCATCGAAGCGGGCCAGGTTGGAGAACGCCTCGGCCGGGCCGATGACGTAGTAAGCGGCGATGGCGGCGTCCAGGTGCGGCAGGTCGACCTCGACCAGCTCGGCGCCCTGGTTCTGCAGCTCCTGGGCGGCGCGCTGAACAGCGGTCTTGACCTCGGGCGTCAGGCCCTCGGCCTCCATAAACGCGGGGATAATGCCCACGCGCTTGCCCTCGATGTTGTCGTTAAGATGCTCGGTAAAGTCGACGGCGCAATCCTGGCTGGTGCAGTCGTACGGATCGTGGCCCGCGCCGGTAAGCGCGTTCATGGCCAGCGCGACGTCCTCGACCGTACGGCCAAAGGGGCCCACCTGGTCGAGCGACGAGCCAAAGGCAACCACGCCGTAACGGCTCACGGCACCATACGTGGGCTTAAAGCCCACCACGCCGCACAGCGACGCCGGCTGGCGAATGGAGCCGCCGGTGTCCGAGCCCAGCGAGAGCGCGACCTCGCCCGCGGCGACGGCGGCAGCGGAGCCGCCCGAGGAGCCGCCGGGCACGCGCTCGGTATCCCAGGGGTTGTTGGTGCGGTGGAAGGCCGAGCTCTCGGTAGAGCTACCGAAGGCGAACTCGTCCATGTTGACCTTGCCCATAGGCAGGCAGCCGGCGTCGAGCATGCGCTGAACGCAGGTGGCAGTGTAGACGCTCTGGTAGTTCTCGAGCATGCGGGAAGCGCAGGTGGTGCGCGTGCCCACGAGGTTCATGTTGTCCTTGATGGCCAGCGGCACGCCCGCGAGCGGGGGCAGCGGCTTTCCGGCGGCACGGTCGGCATCCACGCGCGCGGCGGCCTCGAGCGCAAGCTCGGACGACACCTGCAGGAATGCCTGGACCCCGCCCTCGCGCGCCTCGATGGCGGCAAGGGAGGCATGGGCCACCTCGGTAGCGGTAAAGTCGCCGGCGGCAACGCCCGCGGCGATCTGAGCGGCGGTAAGGGAATCGAAGCTCTGAGCCATTACTCGCTCTCCCCCTCTCCCAAAATGGACGGCACGCGGAAGTAGCGGTCACGCGCGCTGCCGGCGTTCTCCAGCGCAACGTCGAGCGGCAGATCGCGCTCGGGTTCGCGCAGGTCGTCGCCCATCACGTTGGACAGGCTTCCGATGGGATGGAACGTGGGCTCCACGTCGGGCAAGTCATATTGCAAGACCTGTCTCTTATACACATCTCCGAGCCCACGAGACCCTAAGACATCTC
>UQTR01000043.1 GCA_900544065.1 uncultured Collinsella sp. | reverse complement strand
CGAGTTCCGCACGAGCCGAAGGCCACTTAATGTGGCCTTCGTGCGAGCAGGACTGTCCGCAGTAGCGAGCAATGCCCCAAACCGCGTCCCCCAGTAACGCTTACGAGAAGTCAGCAACCTGAGCAGTCAGCGCCGCCAGGATCTCCTTGAGCTCAGCTGCACGGTCCCTCTTCTTCTGGACCACCGCGGGCGCGGCCTTAGCCACAAAGCCCTCGTTGGCAAGCGTCTTCTCGCAGCCAGCGAGCTCCTTCTGGGCCGCGGCGATTTCCTTCTCCAGGCGCGCCTTCTCGGCCGAAAGATCAACCTTGCCTTCGAGCACCACAAAGACCTCGACGCCGCTGTCGACCACGGCAATGCTCGCAGCCGGCTTCTCAACATCAGTACCCATGACCAGCGAAGCGGTGTTCGCCAACGGCTCGATGGTCGAGCGCAGGCTCTCGAGCTTCTCAATATCCTCGGCACCGGCGCGCACGACCACGTCGAGCTCGGCCTTGGGGCTCAAGCGATAACGCGAACGCGTGGCGCGGGCGGCGGAAACGACGGTACGGCACAGCTCAAACGCGCGCTCGGCGGGCTCGTCAACGTACTTGGCGTAGTCGGCGGGCTCAGGCCACTTGGCGATCATGAGCGCCTCGGCGCGGTCCACGTTGCCCTCGGCGTCCAGGTCGAGCACGCTCGCCGGCATGTTGTCCCAGATCTCCTCGGTGACAAAAGGCATGAGCGGGTGCATAAGGCGAATGGAGGTGTCGAGCACAAAGATCAGGTTGCGCTGAGCCTGCAGACGGCCCTCGCCCTTCAGGCGGGCCTTGGTGACCTCTACGTACCAGTCGCAGACCTCGTTCCAGAAGAACTGCTGCACGCTGCGGGCCATATCGCCAAAGGTGTAGTTCTCGATACCCTCGGTGACCATCTTCACGGCCTTGGCCAGGCGGCTGAACATCCAGGCGTCGGCCGGCGTCTCCACGACGGGCTCACCGGGCGTGTAGCCCTCCATGTTCATGAGCAGGAAGCGGCTTGCGTTCCAGATCTTGGTCACAAACGACTTAGCCTGGTCGGTACGCGGGCTGTCGATGAGCTTCTTGGTCTTCTTATCGATGTTCGCGTCAAACTTGACGTCCTGGTTGTTGGTGCACAGCGTCAGCAGGTTGTAACGCATGGCATCGGCGCCGTACATGCCAATGAGATCCATGGGGTCAACGCCGTTGCCCTTGGACTTGGACATGCGGCTGCCGTCCTTGGCCAGGATTGTAGGATAGATGACGACGTCCTTAAACGGCACCTCGTCCAGGAAATACAGCGAACTCATGACCATGCGGGCGACCCACAGCGCGATGATGTCGCGCGCGGTGACGAGCGCCGTCGTGGGGTGATGTCCCTCGAGCAGTTCCGGCTTTTGCGGCCAGCCCTGCGTGGCGAAAGTCCACAGCTGCGAGCTGAACCAGGTGTCCAACACGTTCTCGTCCTGATGCACGTGATGACCGCCGCACTTGGGGCACACATCGGTGTCCTCGGTAAGGGCGTCCTCCCAGCCGCAGTCCTCGCAGTAGAACACGGGAATGCGGTGGCCCCACCACAGCTGGCGGCTGATACACCAGTCCTTGAGGTTCTCCATCCAGGTGGTGTAGGTCTGCGTCCAGCGCGCGGGGTGGAAGGTGACCTTGCCGGAGTTGACGGCGTCGAGCGCCGGCCCCTTGAGCTTATCGACGGCGACGAACCACTGCTCGGACAGCCACGGCTCCAGGGCAGAGTCGCAACGGTAGCAGTGCATGACGGAGTGATCGAGGTCCTCGACGTGATCGAGCAGGTCGTGCTCCTCGAACCACTTGATGACGGCCTCGCGGCACTCGTCGCGGTTCAGGCCGGTGAACTCGCCGTAGCCTTCGACGACCACCGCGTGCTCGTCGAAGATGTTGATCTGCGGCAGGTCGTGAGCCTGACCCATGGCATAGTCGTTGGGGTCGTGGGCCGGAGTAACCTTAACGAAGCCGGAACCGAAGTTGGCGTCGACATGCCAATCCTCAAAGATGGGGATCTCACGGTCGACGATGGGAAGCTTGACGGTCTTGCCCACGAAGGCGGCCTTCTCGGGGTCCTTCGGGGAAACGGCAACGCCCGTGTCGCCGAGCATGGTCTCGGGACGCGTAGTGGCGACGACGATGTAGTCCTGGCCGTTGACCGGCTCGGTCAGCGGGTAGCGCAGGTGCCACAGGTGGCCCTTCTCGTCCTTGTACTCGGCCTCATCATCCGAGATGGCGGTGGTGCAGTTGGGGCACCAGTTGACGATGCGCTTGCCACGGTAGATCAGGCCGTCGTGGTACCAGTCGCAGAAGACCTTACGCACGGCCTGGGCGTAATCCTCGTCCATGGTGAAGCGCTCGTTGTCGAAGTCGACGGAGCAGCCCATGCGCTTGATCTGCTCGACGATGATGCCGCCGTACTCGTGGGTCCAGTCCCAGCAGGCGTCGACGAACTTGTCGCGACCGATCTCCAGGCGGCTGATGCCCTCGCTCTTGAGCTTCTTGTCGACCTTGGTCTGTGTGGCGATACCGGCGTGGTCGGTGCCGAGCACCCAACGCGTGGACTTGCCGCGCATGCGGGCCATACGGACGATGGCGTCCTGGATGGAGTCGTCGGTGGCGTGACCCATGTGGAGCTTGCCGGTCACGTTGGGAGGCGGAATGGTGACGGTGCAGTCGCCCACGCCCTCACGGCGCTTATAGTAGCCGCCGTCGAGCCACTTCTGCAGGATCGCCGGCTCGTTGGTCGACGGATCGTAGTTCTTGGGCATTTCTTCCATATATCTCTCCCTGTCCCGCCGGCGTGTCCGCCTGCTTGGTTTTCGCTCGGTCAGGTCCTGGCTCGCACGAAGAGCACATTTAGTGCTCTTCGGCTCGTGCGGAATCTACGAAAACCAAGCAGGCGGACACGCCTTAGGTATCGATTACTTCAGTCTGAAGGTACTAACTTGACAATCTCACAGAATAGCACAGGCATACCTGCCGAAAAGGGACAGGTTTATTTTGGTAGGTTTTATCAGGGGAAACGACATTTGCCCATATAAAACCGACCAAAATAAACCTGTCCCTAAATGGCAGGCCCCGCGGTGGTTGCCGCGGGGCCTGAATTCAAGCTATTTACCCGTAGATGCGTTGGGGCTGTTCTTCGCCCTTTACGGAGGCTTCGGTCACGATGACCTTGGTAACGCCTTCCTCGCTGGGGAGGTCGAACATCGTCTGCTGAAGCACGTCTTCGCAGATGGCACGCAGGCCGCGGGCGCCGGTCTTGCGGGCGAGTGCCATGCGGGCGATCTCGTGCAGGGCCGCGTCCTCAAACTCAAGATCGACGTCCTCGAGCTGGAACATCTTACGGTACTGGCGCACCACGGCATTCTTGGGCTCGGTCAAAATCGACACCAGGTCGTCCTCGTCGAGCGCCTGCGTCTGGGTGACAACGGGCGTACGGCCCACGAACTCGGGGATCATGCCAAAGGCGTTGAGGTCCTGCGGGAGCACCTGACGCAGCAGGTCGTTCTCGTCGACCGAGGTGGGGCCGGCGATCTCGGAGTTAAAACCAACGCCCTTGTTGCCCACGCGGTCGGCGATGATCTTGTCCAGGCCAACAAAGGCACCGCCGCAGATGAACAGGATGTTGGTCGTGTCGATCTGGAGCAGTTCCTGCTGGGGATGCTTGCGGCCGCCTGTGGGCGGAACGCTTGCCACCGTGCCCTCAAGAATCTTAAGCAGCGCTTGCTGAACACCCTCGCCCGAGACATCGCGGGTGATGGAGAGGTTCTCGGCCTTGCGGGCGATCTTGTCAATCTCGTCCACGTAGATAATGCCCACCTGAGCGCGCTCAATGTCGCCATCGGCAGCATTGATAAGCTTGAGCAGGATGTTCTCCACGTCCTCGCCCACATAGCCGGCCTCGGTGAGCGCGGTGGCATCGGCGATGGCAAACGGCACCTCGAGGATGCGCGCGAGCGTCTGGGCGAGCAGGGTCTTACCGGTACCGGTGGGACCGAGCAGCAGGATGTTGGACTTGGCGAGCTCTACCTCGTCCATATCGTCGTTGAACTGCGAGCCCATGCCGTCGTCAAAGGCAGACACCGCGGCGCCGCCCTCGATCACGCGGCGATAGTGGTTGTACACGGCAACCGACATGGCGCGCTTGGCGTCCTCCTGACCCATAACATAGGCCGAAAGCTCGTCATAGATCTCGTGCGGCGTCGGCACGTGCGTGATGACCTGGCGGTCGTCCTCGAGCTCAAAGCCCTCGGCCTCGGGGTCCACGGCGGGCTGCCCAGCAGCCTGGCCGTGGTCGTTGAGGAAGCCCGGCAGCTTGCCGTTGCGGGCAGCGTCCATAAAGTCCGAAGCCAGCGACTCCTCAAGGATCTCGGAACAGGCGGCGACGCACTCGTCACAGATAAAGATGTTGGTCGGACCCTTTACGAGGCGACGGACCTGGCCCTGTTCTTTTCCGCAGAAGGAGCAGCGGATGGGGTTGCCGTTCTCGTCAAAGTTGTCCTGCATGTTACCTGCCATCCTAGGCGTCCTTCGCGGCGAGATCGCGCGAGGTGACGATACGGTCGATCAGGCCGTAGTCGAGGGCCTCGGCAGCGGTCAGGTAATTGTCGCGCTCGGTATCGGCCTGGACCTTCTCGATAGGCTGGCCCGAGGCGTCGGACAGGATCTGGTTGAGCTCGCGGCGGGTCTTCTTGATCTCCTCGGCCACGATCTCGATCTCGGTCTGCTGGCCCTGGGCACCGCCGCTGGGCTGGTGAATCATGACCTTGGAGTGCGGCAGGCAGAAGCGCTTGCCCTTGGCGCCAGCCGAAAGCAGCACGGCGGCCATAGACGCGGCCATACCAACACAAATGGTCGAGACCTGCGGCTTGATAAAGTTCATGGTGTCCAGAATCGCCAGGCCGGAGTAGACCTCGCCGCCGGGCGAATTGATGTAGAGCGAGATATCCTTCTCGGCATCCTGGCTCTCAAGATGCAGCAGCTGGGCAACGACCAGGTTGGCGCTGACGGAGTTGATCTCCTCGCCCAAAAAGATGATGCGATCGTTGAGCAGGCGCGAATAGATATCGTAGCTGCGCTCGCCGCGCGGCGTCTGCTCGATAACGTATGGCACGAGGGCGGAATCGAACTTAGCGATCATACGCATCTCCATTTCTCTCTTGCGGACCAATAGTGGTTCTAGATAAACGTACGGTGCCCGCATGCTATGCATTGGCTGGCACCGTACGAAGCAACCGGATAACCGGTGTATAACTTTACCCCATCACGGGCGCACGCATGCGCTCGCGGGCAAGGTGGCGAGAATTACTCGGCGTCCTTGGCGGTCTCGTCGACCTCGGTCACCTTGGCGTTCTCGACCAGGTGGTCAACGGCCTTGGAGCGACGGATGGACTCGCGGACGGCAGGCATGCGGCCATCGGCGATGAACTCGGCCTTGGAAGCCTCGACGTCCTTGACGCCGGCCTTCTCGAACTCGGCGTTGACGTCGTCCTCGGTGACCTCAATCTTGAGCTCACGGGCGAGGGCGTCGAGAGCCAGGGACTCACGGGCAACGTCGTTGGCCTGCTTGTGCAGGTCGCCGATGAACTGCTCCATGGTTAGGCCGGAAGCGGGCAGCCAGGTGTCCAGCGTCATGCCGCGGGCAGCGAGGTTGGACAGGAAGTTCTGGCCAAGCTCCTCAAAGACGGACTGCTCGTAGTCAGCATCCATCTCGTCGAGCTGCAGGCGCTCGGCGAGAGCGGAGACGCAACGGTTCTCCTTCTCGGCCGGCAGGCGGGAAGCCTTGTCCTGCTCGATCTCGATCTTGATGGCGTCGCGCATGGCGTCGATGCTGTCAAAGCCAAAGTCGGACTTGACGAGCTCATCGGTGAGCTCGGGGGTGTTGCGGACCTTGATGCCCTTGACGGTGACCTCGACGGTGTGGGTCTCGGCCTCCTCGCCCTCCTCGACCTCGTCGGTCCAGGTGACGGTCTTGACGTCGTCAACGTTAGCGCCGATCAGGGCCTCGTTGAACTCCTTGGGGTTGCTGTCGCTACCGGCGATGAGCATGCGGCCCTCGGCGGCGAAGTTGTCGGCGTTCTCAACGGCCTTGAGATCGACGGTGACGTAGTCCTCGGCCTCGACGGCGCGACCCTCGACGTCCTCGAAGGTGGCACGGTAGTTGAGGAGCATCTCGACCTGGTTGTTAATCTCGGACTCGGTGACCTCCGCAGGAGGCATCTCGATCTCGACGGCGTCGAAGGAGGAGAGCTCAGCAGCAGGACGCAGGGAGAACTCGACAGTGTAGGTGTAGTCCTCGTGATCCTTGGCGAGGTCGAGCTCCTTGTAGTCACCGTTCTTGGTGGGGACGATGTCCAGCTCGTTGAGGACGGCGGGCTCGTTGGCGGCGATCAGGTCGTTGGTGGCCTGAGCGAGGGTAGCCTCGGCACCAAGAGCGGAGTCGATGACCGGACGGGGGGCCTTGCCGGCACGGAAGCCCGGGAAGCGGTACTTCTTGGCGGTGTCCTTGTAAGCCTTCTTGATCGCGGCGTCGACGTCGGCTGCCGGGATGGTGACCGTAGCGGTGAGCTTGGCGTCCTTGACGTCAGAAGCGGTGATGTTCAACACGTTCCTCCTCATACTGCCCAGCTTATCTGAGGTGCTGGTACCTTTATGCAACAAAGAGTCGCGACGGCCGAAGCCGACGCAGATGCGTTGGTGCGGGCGAAAGGACTCGAACCTTCACGGGAATCCCACCAGAACCTAAATCTGGCGCGTCTACCAATTCCGCCACGCCCGCATGAGCGCACAGACTAGGAATGATAGCAGATACGAACGGCAAGCGCACGCACACCTTTTACAAGCTCACGACCTCACCACGAGTGCAAAAGGCGGGACGAGTTGCCCCGCCCCGCCAATTACGACTTGTTCGCCGACCCGCTACTCCCCCAGCAGGGCCTTCTCGGGCGTGATGGGCAGTGAGCGAACCTGATGGCCGGTGGCGTGCGCCACGGCCGAGGCTACTGCGGCGAGCGGCGTGTTGATGACGACCTCGCCGATCGACTTGGCGCCAAACGGGCCCGTCGGCTCGTAGCTCGGCTCAAAGGCCACGCGAATGCTGCCGATATCCAGGCGCGTGGGCAGCTTGTAGCTCATAAAGTTGCCGGTGCGCAGGCGGCCGCGGTCATCGTGCTCGACAATCTCGTAGAGCGCGTGGCCGATACCCTGGGCAATGCCGCCCTCGGCCTGGACGCGCGCGAGCGCCTCGTTGATAACGGTGCCGCAGTCCACAGCCGCCACGTAGTCCACCACGGTCACCTTGCCGGTGGCCTTGTCGACCTCGACCTCGGCAATGCCGGCCATAAACGGCGGGGGCGAAACGGGCAAGCAGGCAGAGGCATGCGAGGTGAGCGCGTCGCCGCCCGCGATGTTCTTTACGCACAGGTTGGCAAAGTCGCGCAGCGTGAGGTAGCGGTTCTGCTCGCGCGCGGCACGTTCGTCGGACAGGCGCACGTACTGGCCATCGAAGACCACGTCGGCGGCGTCCACGTCCCACATCTGGGCGGCCTTGGCGCAGATCTTCTCGCGCAGCTCGGTCGCGGCGTTCTTGGCTGCCAGGCCCGTCACGTACGTGCCCGAGCTCGCGTACGAGCCGGCGTCGAACGGCGACACGTCGGTGTCCACGCCGCGCACCACGATCAGCGAACTCTCCACGCCCAGCTCCTCGGCGGCAATCTGCGCCAGGATCGTGTCGACGCCCATGCCGTTATCGGTGGCGCCGGTGCCGATGGTAATGAAGCCATCTTCCTCCAGGCGCATGTCGATGCCGGCGATATCCACGTTGGAAATGCCCGAGCCCTGCATGGTGAGCGCGCAGCCCAGGGCGCGCACGCGGTCGCCCAGGTCGACGGCCAGCGGCTTGTCGCGCCAACCGATCATGTCCATCGCGCGCAGCAGGCAGCGGTCGAGTGCGCAGGCGTTGAGCTTCTCGTTGTAGTACTGCGACATGATCTCGCCCTCGCGCACGATGTTCTTAAGGCGCAAGTCGGCGGGATCCATGTGCAGCATGTCGGCGAGCTCGTTGACGGCGCTCTCCACGGCAAACTGGCCCTGGGTAGCACCGTAGCCGCGATACGCGCCGCCGCGGTTGGTATTGGTATAGACGGCGTCCCATCTAAAGCGGCTCGCCTTCACATGGTTGTAGATGGGCAGGCTCTTGTGGCCCGAGAGGCCGATCGTCGTGGTGGCATGCTCGCCATAGGCGCCGGCGTTGGACAGCGTATGTAGGTCGATGGCCGTGATGGTGCCGTCGTTCATGGCGCCCAACTTGACGGTCATCTGCATCTGATGTCGCGAGTTGCCCGCGGTGATGGTCTCCTCGCGGGTGTAGCAGCAGTAGCTCGGACAACCGGTCTGCTGGGTCACGAACGCCACGAAGATCTCGCAGCAGCCCGTCTGCTTGGAGCCAAAGCCGCCGCCGATGCGCGGCTTAATGACCTGCACCTGCGACTGCGGGATATCGAGCGACTGCGCGACCATGCGGCGCACGTGGAAGGGCACCTGCGTGGAGGTGGTCACCGAGATACGCCCAAACGCGTCGGTCGTCGCGAAGGCGCGGAAGGTTTCCATGGGCGCGGTCTGCGTGGCCTGGCTGGTGTAGGTGCGGGTGAACACGATGTCGCTCTGGGCGAACGCCTTGTCAAGGTTGCCAAAATCGCTGGTACCGCTGCACACCAGGTTGCGGGACACGTCGCCGCCCTGCGGGAACATAAAGGTCACGTCGCCCTCGGGGTGGACCACGATGTCGTTATCGAGCGCCTGGGTAAAGTCGAGCAGCGGCTCGAGCACCTCGTAGTCGACCTTGATGAGCTTGAGTGCCTTGTCGGCGGCCTCCTCGGTCTCGGCGGCGACAATCGCCACCTCCTCGTTTTGGTAGCGCACGAGGTTCTCGAGAATCAGGCGGTCGTAGGGACTCGGCTGCGGATAGCTCTGACCGGCGATGGTAAAGCGGCGCTGGGGCACGTCCTCGTAGGTGTAGACGCCCACCACGCCGGGCACCTTCAGTGCGCGCGACGTATCGATGGAGCGAATCTTGGCGCGGGCATAGGGGCTGCGCTTGAGTTTGACGATGAGCGCACCGGCAGGTACCAGGTCGCCCGTGTAGACGGGACGACCCTCGAGCAGTGCCTTCGAGTCCTTCTTGGGCTGCTTGTGGGTAATCTGCTTGTATGCGACACCATCGGAGCTGGTGTTATTGACCGGCAGTTCGGGCATCTCAAAGCCCACCTGCACGCCGGACTCATTGAGAAAGCGGACGATGGCGCGCAGCTGACTCTCGTAGCCGCTGCAACGGCAGAGGTTGCCGGCGAGCTGGCGAGAGAGCTCCTCGCGCGTGGCGACGAGGCTCGGGTCCTCCTTGGCGGCGCGGGCAAGCGCCAGCACGTTCATGATAAGGCCGGGGGCGCAAAAACCGCACTGCTCGGCACCTTCGGCAGCCATCGCGCGGGCCAGTGCCTCGGACTCGGCCTTAAGACCCTCAAGCGTGGTGATGGTGTGTCCCTCAACACGGGCGGCGGGAACCGAGCAGCTCAGCACCGGGTCACCGTCGAGCCACACCGTGCACAAACCGCAGTTGGTGGTCTCGCAGGCACAGCGCACCGACGCACAACCCTGCTCGCGCAGAAGCGAAAAGAGCATGGTGTCGGGGGCAATCTGAACCTTGACCTTGCGGCCGTTGAGCGTAAAGGAAAGATCGATGAGTTTGGCAGCCATTAGCGCACCTCGCTAGAATCGACGCCGGGCACGCGGCGGCAGGAATACTCGTCCGTGGCAAACTTGGGGACCTGCACGGTCTCGAGCTCGCGGGCAAGCGCGGCCGAAAGCTCGATGCCGGCGGCGCGGCGCACGGCCTGAATCGCCAACGGGGCCGAGATACGGCGGCGGTAGTCTGCCGAGCCCCACAGGTTGGTGCCGTAGCTCAGGGCACGCACGGATACGGCCAGTGTGCGTAGCTCGTCCTCGGAAGGCTGCTCGCTCACCAGGCCACATGCCTCGCCCTGCAGCAAGGTCGCGCGCAGCGGGCGGGCGCCCACGGTGACATGCCAGCTGTTGTCCCACCAGGCGGCAGTGACGTTTAAGGAGGGGAAGTCGGTCGCGGCCTTGCGCACGGCCTCGTAGCTTGCACGGTAATCGTGCTTAACGACTACGATGTGCTCGATCACGTCGCGCACGTAACCCATGTTCACGAACTCGGCGAGCGGCACGCGGCCTGCCCCCGTCAGCTCAACATAGGAATCGAGCGCCAGGAAAGCCGAGAGCACGTCCGAGAAGCCAAAGCGGCCGTAGATGCTGCCGCCCACCGTGGCGGTGTTGCGCAGCTGCACGCCCACGATGTCGTGGACGGCGAACTCAAAGACATTGTTGACAAGCGCGTTGAGCCCGGCATGACGCTCGAGCTGGCGCAGGGTGCACATGGCACCGATGCGAAACTCGGTCTCGGTCTCCTCGATCTGATCGAGTCCGCAGGCCGAAAGGTCAATCGCCGTCGCCACGCGACGCGAACCCAGGCGCATCCAGATGCCGCCGCCCACAATCTTGTTGTTACGGTTCTTCTGCAAGAGCTCATAGGCTTCGGCCGCGTTTCCAACACGGACGTAGGTACCGAACTTGAGCACGTTCTCCCCCATCTCTTCACTTGTCCAGTACTTTTAAGTGTACCAAACGAGGAGCCGCACACCGTTTTAGGACAAAATCCACCCACCCATCCATAACTTGCAGTGATATACGGACTGATTAGCCGTTCTGGAACGCAAAACAGTCCGTATATCACCGCAAGTTATGAGGAGTCCTCCGGGATAGAAAAGGCTCCCAGCCGGAATGGCTGGGAGCCTTATCGCATGCTATGTCGAGCGAAGATTTAGCAGACGCCCTGGGCGAGCATGGCGTCGGCGACCTTCAGGAAGCCGGCGATGTTGGCGCCCATGACGAAGTTGCCCTCCTCGCCGTACTCCTTGGCGGTGTCGTCCACGTTGTGGAACATGCCGCGCATGAGCTGCTCGAGCTTGCCGTCGACCTCCTCGAAGGTCCAGGACAGGTGCTCGGCGTTCTGGCTCATCTCCAGGCCGGACACGAGCACGCCGCCGGCGTTGGCAGCCTTACCGGGCATAAAGGCGACGCCGTTCTCCTGGAAGTAGGTCGTGGCCTCGATGGTCGTGGGCATGTTCGCGCCCTCGCCGACCACCTTGCAGCCGTTGGCGACGAGCGCCTGGGCGTCCTCGAGCAGCAGCGTGTTCTCGCGAGCGCAGGGCAGCGCGATGTCGCAGGGAAGCTGCCACACGCCGCGGCCGTCGCCCTCGTGCCACGTGGCATTGGGCTTCTCGTCAACGTACATAGCGAGCGTGACGCCCTTGTCGTGGCCGGAGCGCTTCTTGTTGTAGACATGCTCGAGCACGGTGTAGTCGATGCCGTCGGGATCCTCGACCCAGCCGTGGGTGTCGGAGCAAGCCAGGACCTTGCCGCCGAGCTGGGCGACCTTCTGGACCGCGTAGATAGCGACGTTACCGGAGCCGTGAACGACGACGTTCTTGCCCTCGAAGGACTCGCCGCGGCTCTTGAGGTACTCGTCCACAAAGTAGACCAGACCGTAGCCGGTGGCCTCGGTACGGGCAAGCGAGCCGCCAAAGGAGAGACCCTTGCCGGTGAGGACGCCGGTCCACTCGTTGGTCAGGCGCTTGTACTGACCGAACATGTAGGCAACCTCTCGGCCGCCAACGCCCAGGTCGCCGGCGGGAACGTCGGTGTTGGGGCCAATGTGGCGAAAGAGCTCGGTCATGAAGGACTGGCAGAAGTGCATGATCTCGTTGTTGGACTTGCCCTTGGGGTCAAAGTCGGAGCCGCCCTTGCCGCCGCCCATGGGAAGGGTGGTCAGGCTGTTCTTGAGGATCTGCTCCAAGCCCAGGAACTTGAGCATACCCAGGGTGACCGTCGGGTTAAAGCGCAGACCGCCCTTGTAGGGTCCAATGGCAGAGTTGAACTCGACACGATAGCCGCGGTTGACCTGGACCTTGCCCTGGTCATCGACCCAGGGGACACGGAACATAACGATGCGCTCGGGCTCGACGAGGCGCTCAAGCAGGGCGGCCTCCTCGTACTCGGGATGGGCGTCGAGCGCCGGCTGGATGGTGCCGAGGATCTCGGTCGCGGCCTGGATGAACTCAGGCTGCTCGGGATAGCGGGCCTTGAGCTCGTCGAGAACTTTCTGCGTGTAGCTCATGCTTCCTCCAATGATGGGAAACGAAAAATGTTGGTCGCGGCACCCTATGCGCCGCGAACTTTATCGAGTATGGATAATATCGCACTGTTGCGGGAAAGTTTCGCATAAGCAGACGAGCAGATGTTTCGTTTTGATTACGATGCAGGTAGAGGCGTTTTTGAGTGCCTGACGTGCAAAACCCGTGTTTCAAACCTGTTTCGTCCACGTGTTCCAAACCACCACATTGGGGACAGGCGCCTTTGTGGTGGTGCTGACGGCTAGGGGACGAGCTGATGGTAATCGGCGGGGGTTATGCGGCCTTCGGTGGCAGCACGGAAGGCGGCGAGCGCATCGCCCGAGAACGGCATGGCCCAGCACAGCCCGCAACCGGCGGTAATGGAGCCGGGCAAAGGCATAATGCGCCCGGGCACGCCGGCATCCAGGCACAGCTGCTCGCATTCCATCACATCGAAGGTGCTGTCGAACGACACGATGATCTTGCGTTCGTGGTCGAGGGCATCACCGGACGGGTCGCCGCGGTGTGCCTCACGATACGCCGCGGCGGCCGCTTCCTCTTCCGCGGTATGCCCACAGCCACCGCAACCGCAGGTAGAGGGTTCGGACCCGTCGCAAGTGCAAGGCTCTCCCGTGTCGGGGCAAATATCGTGAGACATGGCATCTCCCATCGTCTAGGCGAGCAGCTCGGCTGCCGCAAACTCCTCGGGTGTATTGACGTTCTCGAAGCAGAGCGTGGAGCCGGCGGCCTTAACGATCTGCGGCTCATCCATATAACCGGCCTGAACGCGATTGATCAGGCAGCGAATGCGTTGGCGGTCGCAGGCGAGCAACTCTTGGGCAACCGGCGCGCACGCGTCACGGCGCCAGACAGCGCAAAGCGGCTCAATCCCCCGCTCCTCGCGCGGCACGCACACGTCAAGCGCCTCGGCCTCAACACGATCGGCAAGCGCGCCAATGAGTTCCGACGAGACAAACGGCATATCGCAGGCGACGATCGCCACGAGCGGCAATCGAGCCGCGGCCAACGAGCTCGCGATGCCGCGCATGGCACCGGCGGGACCGTCGACGTCCATCACCACGCGGGGTCGCAGGCCATCAAACATAAGCTCCTCAAGGTAGGCAAGCTCGCAAGGGCGCGACGTCGTCACAACCAGCTCGCCGGCAACCTGAGCCAGCCGACCCAGCACGCGCTCGATGAGCGGCTCGCCGCAAAACGACATCCGTGCCTTATCGCAGCCCATGCGCGACGACAACCCGCCCGCCTGGACGACACAAGAAAGATCGGACCGTCTTACGGTAGTCATACGGCAAACCACCCCCATCGGCATGCTTAAAACCCAGCACACGAAGCCAAATACCGTCGCCGATAAAGCGGGCGGCACGGCAAACCCATGCAAAAACAAAACAGCGCCTTTGCGGCACGCAGCAAGACCGCGAGCACAAAAGCGCTGGTAGCGTATGGCGGGAACGTATGTGAATCGAACACATCCAAGACGTTTTGCACGCCTCGCAACGGTTTTGAGGACCGCGGAGCCCACCGGAGCCCATCCGTTCCCAAGTGCGGCGGTATTTTACCAAACCGAGCAGCCAATCTAGCGCAGGGACCTCAGGCCGCCGGCGTCCTTGTCGAGCACCGTAAAGCGCACGGCATCCAGGTGCTCCAAGATGCTGATGGCACGTTTGCGCGACACACCCAGGGCCTCGCGCAGTACGCTCGTGGTGGCAGCACCGCCGGCTGCCTCAATGGCGGCGGCAACAAGCTCGCGCGCATGGGCCTCAGCGGCAGCGGACAGGGCAACGTCGCGCTCGACCTTAACGATCGAGCGATTGAGCGAGAGCTCGCGCAGGGCACGCGTCATGGTGTCGCGATCGAGCTGCAACTGCTCGCCCACCTCGGGCAATATCGGTGCATCGAGGCCGGCTTCGTCCAGCAAGGCAACGATACGTTCGCAGGCCTCGCGCACCACACGCGCCGCGGCGGCAGCGGAGTGCGGGTCGAATACCTCGGCACCCTCGGCGGCACACACGCCACGCGAGCAGCCCTCGGCAATCAGAGCCGCGGCAACGCCATCATCAGCGGCAGGCCACGCAGCATGGGCAACGGCGCCGGGCGTAAAGCCCGTTTCCTTGGGGGCCGCCGCGTGCATGGCTGACAGGGTCGCCGCCAGTGCATCCATCGCAGCGTCGAGCACCACGGCGTCCGCCAAGTAGTCCGCATCACCCACAGCAAGCTTGCGAACAGAGCCCTGCGCCACCAATCCGCGCAGTGCGGCATCGGCCTCGCCGACACCAAGATCCAAAGCGTCGGCAACATCAACCGCCGTAACCGGCAGCATCTGCAGCGCCAGCCAAGCGCCCACACCGCCCGCGGTATCGCCGGACTCAAGCGCCGCAAACAGTGCGCGCTCGCCGGCAGAAAGCTCGCGCGAGCGACGGCAGCGCGAAAGCAGCACGCGCCCGCCGCCAATGAGCATGACGGGCGAATACGACAGCACCACAGCATGGTCTCCGGCTCGCAGCGGCAGCGGCTCCTCCAAGCGCACCTGCACGGTACGGGTCTCGCCCACCGCAATGGGGGCCTCACCCTCCAAAAGCATGATGCGGCCGACAACCTCGGCTGTACCCGCCATCACATGCACACGCGCGCCCGACTCGAGCACGCGCGGCTTGGTGCCCTCGCGGCCCAGGTAGGTGAACGTCATCATAAAGCGCAACGTCTGGCCAAAGCGGTCCGCCACGCCCAGCATCTCGCCACGGTCAAGCGCCGCGACACCGTCACCAACTAGGTTGAGCGCCACACGCTGACCAGGCAGCGCGCGCGGCGTATCGCCATGCACCTGAATCCCGCGCACGCGACAGACCGTACGCGACGGCAAAGCCATCAGCTCGTCGCCCACCGCAACCGGCGCATCGTGCAGCGTTCCCGTTACGACAGTGCCGACGCCCTTAATCGTAAAGCAGCGGTCAATCGGCAGGCGCGGCGCGGCATCGGTGCGCTCGGCACGGTCGCGGCAGGCATCCCAGCAGGCACTTACCTGCTCGTCGAGCACCGCAAGCAGCCCGTCGATTCCCGCGCCGGTCTTGGACGACACGGGCACAATCGACGCACCCGCAAACACGGTACCCGACAAAAAGTCATCGACATCGAGCTCGGCAAGCTCGAACATCTCGGCATCGGCCAGGTCGCACATGGTCAGCGCGACCACCATATGCGTAACGCCCAGCAGCTCCAGCACATGCACGTGCTCGCGAGTCTGCGGCATCACGCCCTCAACGGCCGAAACCACCAGCACGGCAACGTCGATGCCTGTCGCACCCTGTACCATAGCGCGCAGGTAATGCGCGTGGCCCGGCACGTCGACAAGGCCAACGATCTTGCCGCTCGGCAGTGCCAGTTCGCCAAAGCCCAGCTCCACCGTCATGCCCCGGCGACGCTCGACCTCCAGGCGATCGGGGTTCTTGCCGGTCAGCGCCTCGATCAGTGCCGACTTACCGTGGTCGACGTGACCCGCCGTGCCAACGATAACGGGACACTCCACCAGCGCCTGAACCTCACTCATCGAGCAATCGCCTTCTTAACGCACGCAATGAGCGTCGATGCCGCTGTCTCGATATCGCGGTCGCCCACGAGCGTACGGACGTCAAACAAAATGCGATCGTGCGAGGTTCGTGTGACGACCGGAGTGTCGAAATCTTGGACGAGCGAGCGCTTGAGCTGTCTCTTATACACATCTCCGAGCCCACGAGACCC
>UQTR01000042.1 GCA_900544065.1 uncultured Collinsella sp. | reverse complement strand
GCCTTGGGCGATAAAAGAACCCACGGCGTTGGCGGTGTTCGAGACGGCGGTCCCCAGGTCGCGGCTCGCGGCGGGGGTGCGCGAGGTGGCCGAGTGCGCGGCGACGGCGGCATCCGCATCGGCAGTCTGCGGCGCGGCGATATTGCCGGTGCCGCCTTCGATTACGGAAAAGCCCGCTGTGTGCGGGTCGACCGCGTCGGCGCCGATCGTGGGGTGCTCGAGTTGCAGGAACGAGGGCATGGTGCTGCCCTGGTCGGCAACCGGGGTCTCGCCGGGCACAAACGTCGAGGCGGCCTCGGCGGCTTCCTCTTCCTCGGCGTCGACATCGGCATCGGCGACAGCGTTCTTCATCGCTTTGACGGCATCCATCATGGAGTCCATGACGGCGTCGAGCTCTTCTTCCGATGACACCTCGATGGGGCCTGCTACTTGCGGAGCGCTCTCGGCCTTGGGCTCAGTATCGCTCGGGTTCGGCTGCTCTAGCTGCTCTTCTTTGTCTTGCTCTGCGGCGACATTTGCGTCTGCGGCCTCGCCTGCGGCGGCAGGAGCCTTCTCGACGGCGGCATCAATGCTGCCATCGCTGCTGGTAGAAGTATCGCAGTCGTCAATGGTGTCTGCGGAATCATCAATATGCTGTTGAGTCTGGGGGTCCAGCTCGTCTGTCATAGGCATGTGCTCCTCATCGTTGTTTGTCACCCTATGATAAAGTCTCGCGCCGATATCCCGCGCCCCGCAGCAAAGTTTCAAAACGTGTTCGATGACTCGTCGTGTTAACGAAAACTCGGCCGCTCTATCCAATTTCTACTTGACATTCCCTTCGCCGAAAGACGTTGCGCCGTTCGCCTGCCATGGGCTTTATTTTTCACTTGAAGAAGCTAAAGTTGCATTTCAGCTTTTGGCGCGTTTATTTTGGATGCGCGCAGTCGGCGGGCGTGCCCGTCGCGATTTTGAAAGGACTTCGTATGGGACTTTTCACTGGTAAGACCGTGATCGTCACCGGCGGCGGCAAGGCCACGCTCAAGGACGGCTCTGCTGGCTCCATCGGCTACGGCATCGATATCGCTTTTGCCAAGGAAGGCGCGAACCTCGTTATCACCGGTCGCAACGTCGCCAAGCTCGAGGCTGCCAAAGAGTCTCTTGAGGCCGAGTACGGCGTCAAGGTTCTGCCTGTTCAGGCCGATGTCTCGGCTGGTCAGGACAACGAAGCCGTCGTGCAGAACGTTATCGACAAGGCGATTGAGGAGTTCGGTCGCATCGACGCCGTCGTCAACAACGCTCAGGCCAGCGCCTCGGGTGTGACCATCGCCGACCACACTATGGACCAGTTTAACCTGGCCATTTACTCTGGCCTGTATGCCACCTACCTGTACATGCAGAAGGCCTATCCGCACCTGAAGGAGACCAAGGGCTCCGTGGTCAACTTTGCTTCGGGCGCCGGCCTGTTTGGCAACTATGGCCAGTGCAGCTATGCTGCCGCCAAGGAGGGCATCCGCGGTCTGACCCGCGTCGCCGCCAACGAGTGGGGCAAGGACGGCATCAACGTCAACATTGTGTGCCCGCTTGCCTGGACTGCTGCGCTCGAGAACTTCCAGGATGCCTATCCCGAGGCGTTTAAGGCCAACGTCCACATGCCGCCGGCAGGCCACTACGGCGACGTTGAGAAGGAGATCGGCCGCGTGGTCGTTCAGCTCTGCGGCCCCGACTTTAAGTACATGAACGGCGAGACCGTTACCCTCGAGGGTGGCATGGGCCAGCGGCCGTAGGAGTTACGGCGTTTTACCAAACGCCGTAACGAGCCGACGCTGCGCGGTCACCAGAGCGACAACTTGTCATTCAAAGAGGGCGGCATGACCAGAAGGTCTATGCCGCCCTCTTTTCATGCCAACTTGTTCGCTCTGGCGACCGCTCGCTGACGTTGCCAGAGCATCGGCGTTGCCTTTGTTGATGTAGTCGTTGGGGACGTTCTTAAATGACTAGTCGAAGGGGACACTCTTGCCGGCGCTTGGGGACAGTCCCTGAGTGCCGGCAGATTGGGACACTCCTTTGTAAGATGGCGCTGAAGACTGTCCCCGACGACTAGTCGTTTAAGAACGTCCCTAATGACTATGACCCCTTTGCGCCAGTTTCTGTCGAGTCGGTGCTTCTTGCGGGTTGCCCGTATAATGGTTTGCGTATGAACCGCAACCAAGGAGTTCCAGTTTATGGACCAGAGCCTTTTTAAATTCGACCTGATCGCCGAGGACCCGACGACGCATGCGCGTGCCGGCGTACTGCACACCCCGCACGGTGACATCGAGACGCCGATCTTTATGCCCGTGGGCACCAAGGCAAACGTCAAGGGCATCCCCACCGAGACCGTCAAGCAGCTCGGCGCCCAGATCGTGCTTGCCAATACCTACCACCTGTCCATGCGTCCCGGCGAGGACACCATCGCCGAGCTGGGCGGACTGCACAAGTTTATGAACTGGCACGGCCCCATCCTCACCGATTCGGGCGGTTTCCAGGTCTTCAGCCACAACGACGCCGTCAAGCTCACTGACGAGGGCGTGCGCTTTATCGTCAACGACTACGACGGCCGCCACGTGTTCTGGACGCCCGAGGACAACATGGAAATCGCCATGAAGCTCGGCTCCGACATCTGCATGCAGCTCGATCAGTGCCCCGGCTATCCTGCCACGCGCGCCTACGTCGAGCGCGCCGTGGAGCTGTCAAGCATGTGGGCCGAGCGCTGCTACAAGGCTCACACCCGCGATGACCAGGCACTCTTTGGCATCGTCCAGGGCGGCATGCATCTGGACCTGCGCCTTCGATCGCTGCGCCACCTGGAGGAGTGCGGCGACTTCCCCGGCTACGGCATCGGCGGCTACTCGGTGGGCGAGGACCACGAGGTGATGTTCGAGACGCTCGGCCCCGTGGCGCGCGCGTGCCCGGAGGACCGTCCGCGCTATCTCATGGGGGTGGGCAACCCCACCACGCTTGTGCGCGCGGTGCGCGAGGGCGTGGACATGTTCGACTGCGTGCTGCCGACGCGCACCGGCCGCATGGGTACGGCGTTCTCCAGTGAGGGTCGCCTTAACTTCCGCAACGCGCGCTTTGCGCACGACGACGGCCCCATCGACCCCACCTGCACCTGCCCGGTGTGCACGGGCGGCTACAGCCGCGCGCTCATCCGCCACATGGTCACGCAGAAGGAGATGCTCGGCGGTATTCTGCTGTCGATGCACAATATCTACTACCTGCTCAACCTTATGCAGCGTGCCCGCCAGGCCATTATTGAGGGCCGCTACGGCGCGTTTGTGAGCGACTGGATGAACAGCCCTGCGGCGGTGGATTACTAAGAGCGGCGTGGGCGCTTGCAGAGCGCGGGCAACGGCAAGGGCGAGCGCCGGCCGGTCATCGCGTTCGCTAAGACCGTCTGCGCGACCGCTGACCGATAGCTTGCAAGCACTTGATGCATCGTGGGTACCATACCGAATAGTTGATGTTCGGGCGGGTGTTTGGCGCATGGCGTCGACCCCGCCCGTTTTCTTTTTCTCGATAGGAGTACCCATGATTAAGAACGAGAATGTTGAGGGCGAGCCGGCCTACGACGAGACGTACCGCCGCGGCCCCGTGGTCATGCGCGGCCCCATGATTCCTAAGGACAATACGTACGCCAACCTGCTGGCGCCCGAGGAGTCGACCGACTGGCTGCATGCTGATCCGTGGCGTGTGCTGCGCATTCAGGCAGAGTTTGTCGACGGCTTTGGCGCGCTTGCCGAGCTCGGGCCCGCGGTGACCATCTTCGGCAGCGCCCGCACGCCCAAGACCGATCCGCTCTACAAGGCGGCGCGTACCGTCGGGCGCAAGATTGCGCAACGTGGCGTGGCGGTCATCACCGGTGGCGGCCCCGGCATCATGGAAGCGGCTAACAGAGGAGCGGCGAGTGTCAACGGCAAGTCAGTTGGCCTGGGCATTGAATTGCCACACGAGCATGGGCTCAATAAATACGTGAACCTCGGCATGGACTTCCGTTACTTCTTTGTGCGCAAGACCATGTTCGTCAAATACAGCTCGGGCGCCATCGTGTTTCCCGGAGGTTTTGGCACGCTCGACGAAATGTTCGAGGTGCTCACGCTGGTGCAGACACACAAGGTCAAGCGCATGCCGCTCGTTTTGGTGGGCACCGAGTACTGGCAGGGCCTATTCGACTGGCTTAACGGTCCGGTGATGGACGCCGGTATGATCAGCCCGCTCGATCCGGAGCTGGTGCACATTACCGACGACCTCAACGAAGCCGTCGACATTGCGCTCGGCGGGCTGATGTAGAGTAGCTAAAATGGGACGGGGCTAAAAAGACTGGTCTGAAACGTTTGATACCAGTCTTTTTAGCCCCGTCCCAAATGAACTGCTTCTAAGTTGCGGTGGAATAGGGATTGATTTGCGGCTGATGAGCCAAAAACAGTCCCTATTCCACCGCAAGTGGTAAAGGTGCCCCTAGTGGATGGGCTGGTAGCGGGGGCAGTAGCTGATGGCGATGGCGTCGACGCCTACGTGGGTGGCGATGGTGCAGCCGATGGGGCCGGTGCCGGCGTCTACATAGTCTTGGCCTGCGAGCGTCTCGTTGACAAGTTCCTGCTCCTCGGCGGCACCGGTCGTGAGCACGCGCACGCTGGAGCCCGGATGCTCGGCCAAAAACGCGAGGCAGTCTGCCATGGTGTTGGCGACGATGCGCTTGGCGCCGCGGCCCTTCTTGATGGCCTTGATCTCGCCCGACTGCCACTCCGGCGAAACGGCCAGGCGAATATTGAGCATCTGCGTGAGCTGGCCGGCGAGCTTGGGCGCGCGGCCGTTCTTAACGAGGTTCTCGAGCGTGCGGGGAATCAGCAGCAGGTGCGCGTCGGGCAGGGTCGCGCGGATCTGTGCCTCGGTCTCGTCCAGGCTGCGGCCGTCCTCGCGCATGGCGAGCGCGTACTCCACCAGCAGGCCCTCGGCACCCGAGCCGGTGCGCGAATCGATGCAGCGCACGTCGAGCTCGTGGGTCTCGGCGACCAGGCATGCATTGGAATAGCAGGCGGACCACTCGCTGCACAGCGAGATAAAGATCGCGCTATCGTGGCCATCGGCGTGCACACGGTCAAACAGCGCCTTGAACTCGCCGGCACTCGGCTGCGAGGTATGCGGCAGCTGCTCAGAGCCGGCCATGCGGGCGACGTATTCCTCGGCGGTAATCTGCACCTGGTCGAGCAGGTCCTCGCCCTCGATAATCACATGCAGCGGAATCACGTAAATGCCGAGCTCTTGGGCGCGGGCGGGGGAGATGTCCGACGTGGAGTCGGTTATGATGGCAAAAGACATAATTGCACCTTTCGTTGGGGCGCGACGGCGCCGCCTTCTGAGAGCAAAGTGCGACAAGTATAGTGGAGTTGCTCTACATTGCTAGGTTTAATTGTTGAATAGTCAACAGTTTGAAGTGTCGGTGTGGAAATCATCAACTGGGGAAGAGGGGTGCCGATGGCGGCGCTGGAGATATGCAAGCGGCCGGTTGTGCTGTTCGATTTTGACGGCACGGTGGCCGATACGGGTCGGGCGGTGATGACCTCGACGCGCAAGACGTTGGCCGCGCGCGGGTTTTCGGAGGCGCAGATGGGTGACCTGTGCCGCATGATCGGGCCGCCCCTGTGGAAGAGCTTTCACGACTTTTATGGCTTCTCCCGCGAGGAGTCGCTTGTGGTGGCTGACGAGTACCGTGCCTATTTTGATGAGCTGGGACCGGAAGAGTATCCCGTGTTCGATGGAATCCCCGAGCTGCTGGATGGGTTGGCCGCTCGGGGCAAGCGTATGGCCGTGGCGACGTCGCGCATGGAGGCGAAGTGCGTCGATATGGTGCGTGAGCTCGGGCTTTCTCAGTTTGAGGCGGTGGTTGGCATGAATCCGCCGCAGGGACGCGAGACCAAGGCCGATTCGGTCCGCGATGCCCTGGCAGAGCTCGGTGCGACGGCGGGCGATGCCGTGATGATCGGCGATCGTTTTAACGACGTCGAGGGCGCGCACGCGATGAGCGTGCCGTGCATTGGTATCTATTCGGGCGCGGCGGCGCCGGGCGAGCACGAGGCGGCGGGTGCCGATGCGGTGGTGCATTCGGTGGCCGAGCTTGCTAAACTTTTCGCTATATAAGTACTTGATGTGAGGGGCGGCACGCTTGCCCCTTATTGGTAAGGAGGTCGTCCATGAATCAGGTGGAGCAGAGCGTTGCCGAGTATGTTGACGAGGTCTGGGAAGATGTCGTCGCCGATATCGAGCAGCTGGTGAGCTATCCGTCCGTGGCCGTTGCTGCCGATGCGGAGCCCGGTGCGCCGTTTGGCCGCCCGGTCCGTGACGCGCTCGATTGCGCGCTCGGCATTGCGCAAAAGCTCGGCTATCAGACGAGCGACGACGAGGGCTATGTGGGCATTGCCGATATCCCTGGCCGCGGCGACAAGCAGCTCGCGACCATCTGCCACGTGGACGTGGTGCCCGCCGGCCCGGGCTGGAACGCCGACCCGTTTGCGATGGAGCGTCGCGAGGACTGGCTGCTCGGCCGCGGCGTTATCGACGACAAGGGTCCGGCGGTGCTGTCGCTCTACGCCGGCGCCTATCTGCTCAAGCACGGCATTGTGCCGCGCTATACCTTCCGCGCGCTGCTGGGCTGCGATGAGGAAGTGGGCATGTCCGACGTTCACCATTATCTGGAGAACCACGCGAACCCCGACTTTCTGTTTACGCCCGATGCCGAGTTCCCGGTCTGCAATGCCGAGAAGGGCCAGTTTGGGGCGACGTTTGTGAGCCCCAAGATCGATGGAGGGCGCATCGTATCGTGGAGCGGTGCCGAGGCAAGCAACGCCATTCCGTCGCAGTCTATCTGCGAGCTCGCGATTGCCGCTGATGAGCTGCCGGCGCCGGTCGAGAACGCCGACCGCCTGGAGATCACGGCACTCGATAACGGGCATGCGCAGATTTTCGCCCACGGTATTGGCGGCCACGCTTCGATGCCTGAGGGCACCATCAACGCCGTCGGCCTCATCGTGGCGTATCTGCGCGAGGCCGAGGACGCGTTTGGTGCACGCGACGAGCGCCTGCTAACGCCTGCCGAGCACGAGTTTGTCAAGTTTTTGGCCTTTGTGCATGCGGACGCCTATGGTCGCGGCCTGGGTATCGATGCGACGAGTCCGGCGTTTGGCCCGCTTACCTGCAACGCTGGCGTCATCCGCGTGGCGGATGGCCATATTGAGCAGGTCATCGACGTGCGCTTCCCCGACAGCACAAGTGCCGATACCATCCGCGAGCAGCTCGATCCGCTCGTGGGCCGTTTTGGCGTGACGTGCCGTGTGGGTCGTGCGAAGGTGCCGTTCTCGGTCTCTGCCGACGATCCGGCCGTGAAGGCGCTTATTGATACCTATAACGAGTTTACGGGCAAGCATGCTGAGCCCTTTGCCATGGGCGGCGGCACGTACGCGCGCAACTTTGCCCGCGCCGTATCGTTTGGCCCCGAAGAGACCGGCCTGGAGCTGCCCGCATGGGGCGGCCAGATGCACGGCCCCAACGAGTGCGCCAACGAGGAACAGCTCAAGCAGGCGCTCAAGATCTATATTGTTGCGATCCTCCGTTTGAATGAATTAGAGCTTTAAGGTCTCGCGGTTTCCCAATCTAAGTTGCGGTGGAATAGTTCCTAGAATGGGCCATTTGATGGCCAAGCAGGAACTAATTCACCGCAACTTTGTTTTTATTGGTGTAAAAGGCGGGTCATGCTTGGTGGCGGGTTTGTTATTCGTTTGTAAAGCCGAGCCGCGCTTGCGGTAAGGGTCTATCAATAGCCCGTAAGAAACCGCAGTTGGCGCGGGCGCTGACCGATCGAGACCGTATCTTTCCAAACAGCAAAGCGGGCAGGGTGCCCGCGAGTCGCATGTATGAAAGGAAGATCATGCTCGATCAGGCTTATTCTCGTCGTCAGTTCCTCGGCCTCGCTGGTGGTCTTGCCAGCATCGTCGGTCTCGGTCTCGTTGGTTGCGGCGGCTCCGGCGCTTCCGACGCCGCCGACAAGGGTAGCGCCGCTGCTGCCGAGTCCGTCTCCGGTGAGGTGACCTACGACGGCGCCTCCTCGTTCCAGGCTCTCGTCGAGGCTGCTGCCGAGAAGTTCATGGACGCCAACCCGGACGTCTCCATCTCCGGTTCGGGCAACGGTTCGGGTAAGGGCCTGACCGCCGTTGCCGCCGGCACCGTCACCATCGGTAACTCCGACGTCTTTGCCGAGACCAAGCTCGAGGCCGACCAGGTCAAGAACCTCGTCGATCACGAGGTCGCCGTCGTGGGCATGGGCCCCGTCGTCTCCAAGAACGTGACAGTCGACGACCTGACCCTCGAGCAGCTCAAGGGCATCTTCTCCGGCCAGATCACCAACTGGAAGGAGGTCGGCGGCGACGACGCCAAGATCGTCGTCCTCAACCGTAAGGCCGGCTCCGGCACCCGCGCCACCTTCGAGGCTGCCGTCTTTGGCGACGAGGCAGTCGACTTTAAGGGCGATGCCGAGCTCGACAAGTCCGGCGATGTCCAGACTCAGATGTCCAGCACCGACAACGCCATCTCTTACCTCGACTTCTCGCACTTCGATGACTCCAAGTTCAACGCCATCATGGTCGAGGGCGTCGAGCCCAAGAGCACAAACGTCACCGACGACTCCTTCAAGATCTGGGCGACCGAGCACATGTACTGCGCTAAGGACGCCGACGAGGCCACCAAGGCCTTCCTGGAGTTCATGCTTTCCGACGACGTCCAGGGCAAGCTCGTCGAGGAGCAGGGCTTTATTCCCGTCTCTGCCATGAAGGTCGTCAAGGACGCCAGTGGCAAGGTCTCCGCTAAATAAGTAATCGCCCCCGGAAAGGTTTGCAATGGCAAAACAGCTGCCAAAGCGCGAGCTTGAGAACGTGGGCCTGGGCGTCACGGGTGCGTGCGTAGCGCTCGTGACGCTTGTCGTTGCCGCGCTCATCTTTATGGTCGCCCAAAAGGGCCTCTCGGCTTTTCTCAAGGACGGCGTCTCGATCGTCGAGTTTTTTACCGGTACCAAGTGGGACCTGGCCAACACGGCCGAAAACGGCCTGCCCTACACTGGCGCCCTGCCCCTGATCGTCACCTCGTTTGCGGTCATGGTGCTCTCCACACTCATCGCACTGCCCATCGCCATCGGCTCTGCCATCTTTGCGGTCGAGATTCAGCCTAAGTTTGGCTCCAAGGTTTTTCAGCCGCTCATTGAGCTTTTGACCGGTATTCCCTCGGTCGTCTTTGGCCTGATCGGCTTTCACGTGGTCGTCGGCCTTATGAAGAGCGTTTTCCACGTGAGCACGGGTCTGGGTATCCTTCCCGGCGCCATCGTGCTGGCCGTCATGATTCTGCCGACCATGACCACGCTTTCGGTCGATGGTCTGCGCGCCGTGCCCGACAGCTACCGTCAGGGCTCGCTCGCGCTGGGCTACACCCGCTGGCAGACCATCTGGCACGTGGTGCTCAAGTCCGCCATGCCGTCGCTCATGACCGCAGTCATCCTTGGCATGACCCGCGCCTTTGGCGAAACGCTCGCCGTGCGCATGGTTATCGGCGGCATCGAGGCCATGCCGACGTCGCTGCTGTCGCCGGCGTCCACCATTACCACCACGCTCACCACATCCATGGCGGTCTATGCCGAGGGCTCGGCCCAGGACGATGTTCTGTGGGCGCTCGGTCTGCTGCTGATGGGCATGAGCCTCATCTTTATCCTGATCATCCACCTTATCGGCCGCAAGGGGGCGAAGGCTCGTGGCTAGCACGCGCATCCATATCGACGAGGCGAGACTCGGGCGTGTCCAAAAGCAGGACCGCATCGCCACGGGCGTGCTGACGGTGATTGTCGCCATCGTCATGCTCATCGTCGTCTCCATGGTGGCCTACATCCTGTTCGAGGGCATCTCGACGCTGTTCCAGCCGGGCTTTCTCACGCAACCCGCACGCGCCAACGGAACGCAGGGCGGCGTGCTCTACCAGCTGTTCGATTCGTTCTATCTGCTGCTGATCACCTTAGGTATCTCGGTGCCTATCAGCCTGGGCGGCGCGGTCTTCCTGGTTGAGTATGCGCCGGACGGCCCCATCCGCGACATCGCCTCCACCGCCATCGAGACGCTGTCCTCGCTGCCTTCCATCGTCGTCGGCATGTTCGGCTTTCTAGTGTTCTCGGTGCAGCTGGGCTGGAAGTACTCCATCATCTCCGGCGCCGTCGCGCTCACCATGTTCAACATCCCCATCCTGGTGCGCGTGATTCAGCAGGCGCTCGAGGACGTGCCGCAGGCCCAGCGCGATGCGTGCCTGGCCATGGGCCTCACTCGCTGGGAGGCCACGCTGCACATCCTGATCCCCGAGGCCATGCCTGCCATCGTGACGGGCATCGTGCTTTCGGCCGGCCGCGTGTTTGGCGAGGCCGCAGCATTGCTCTTTACCTCGGGCATGAGCTCGCCGGTCCGCCTCAACTTCTTGAGCTTTAACCTGTCGAGCCCCACCTGCGCCTGGAACGTGTTCCGTCCCGGTGAGTCGCTCGCCGTGCACATCTACAAGATCTATGGCGAGGGCAGCCCCGAGGCCCAACAGATCGTTTGGGGCACCGCGGCACTGCTGATGATCTGCGTACTGCTGTTTAACGTAGTCGCCCGTATCGTGGGCAAGCAACTGGCAAGGAAGATGACGGCCGAATGAGCGAGATGAATGCAACGCCCGCAACCGAGGCGGCCACGTCCGAGACCCAGGACTTTCTGTCGAGCGTGGGGGAGAGCGAAAAGCACGTGCGCGTGAGCGGCAAGGCCGTGAGCGACGAGGTCGTGCTCTCCGCCAAGGACGTCAACGTGTACTATGGCGACCACCATGCGCTGCGCAATACGTCGCTCGACTTCCATAAGGGTGAGATCACGGCGCTCATCGGGCCTTCGGGCTGCGGCAAGTCGACCTTCTTGCGTAGCCTCAATCTCATGAACCGCGAGATTCGCGGCTGTCGCGTGGAGGGCAAGATTAACTACCGCGGCCGCAACGTGAACACCAAGACCGAGAACACCTACGAGCTGCGTCGTTCCATCGGCATGGTGTTCCAGCAGCCCAATCCGTTCCGCAAGTCCATTCGCGACAACATCACGTTTGCGCCCAAGCGCCACGGCATCACCGACCGCGACGAGCTCGATCGCATGGTCGAGGAAAGCTTGCGTGGTGCCGCGCTGTGGGACGAGGTCAAGGACAAGCTCGACAAGAGCGCCTACGCGCTTTCGGGCGGCCAACAGCAGCGCCTGTGCATCGCGCGCACGCTCGCGCTCAACCCCGACGTGATCCTGTTTGACGAGCCCTGCTCGGCGCTCGACCCCATCTCGACGTTGGCGATCGAGGACCTGATGTCGTCGATCGTTGCCGACCGTGCCATCGTCATCGTGACGCACAACATGGAGCAGGCGTCGCGCGTGTCCAACCGCACGGCGTTCTTCTACATGGGCGATATGGTCGAGTACGACGAGACCGACGAGATTTTCCAACGGCCCAAGGATAAGCGGCTGAATGATTACCTCACCGGCATGTTCTCCTAGTCCGGGACATGCTTGAGGCCCGCGGCGGCCACGGTTGCCGCGGGACTGATTGGAGAGGCGGGTCATCTCTTGCGGGGGATGGCCCGCCTTTTTGCTCTGTGACCGAAACGACCACCACAAAGGGGACAGGCACCTTCGTGGTGGTTTGGGGTGGGGCTCGCTGCTATCATGGACAACGTTGAATATCTACGAAGGAGCAGGGCATATGGCGATTCTTTTGGGATGCGATTCCGTCAGCCTAGAGTTTCCCACCAAGCATATTTTCGATAGCGTGACGCTCGGCGTGGGCGAGGGCGACCGCATTGGTATTGTCGGTAAAAACGGCGACGGCAAGTCGACGCTGCTGAGCGTGCTCGCCGGCACGCTGGAGCCCGATGACGGACGCGTGACGCACCGCCGCGGCACCACGATCGGTCTACTCGGCCAAAAGGATCAGCTTGTCGACACCGATACCGTGCATCATGCCGTTGTGGGCGACACGCCCGAGTATGAGTGGGCGTCGAGTCCGCGTACGCGCCAGATTCTGGCCGGCCTCATCAGCGATGTGCCCTGGGAGGGCACGGTAGGCGAGCTTTCGGGCGGCCAACGCCGTCGCGTGGACCTCGCGCGCCTGCTGATCGGCGACTACGATGTGCTCATGCTCGACGAGCCCACCAACCACCTGGACATGCGCACCATCAACTGGCTTGCGCGTCATTTAAAGGCCCGCTGGCAGCGCGGCCAGGGCGCCATGCTCGTGGTCACGCACGACCGTTGGTTCTTGGACGAGGTCTGCACCAGCATGTGGGAGGTCCACGACGGCCAGGTAGATCCCTTCGAGGGCGGCTACTCGGCATATATCCTGCAGCGCGTGGAGCGCGACCGCATGGCCGCCGTTACCGAGGAGCGCCGTCGCAACATGGCGCGCAAGGAGCTCGCGTGGCTGAGCCGCGGTGCCCAGGCGCGCTCCACCAAGCCCAAGTTTCGCGTGGATGCCGCCCGCGAGCTGATCGCCGACGTACCGCCCGTGCGCGACGAGCTGGAGCTCAAGCGCCTGGCCGTGAGCCGCCTGGGCAAGCAGGTTATCGACGTGGTCGATGTGGACGCCGGCTATGCGGATACCGATGGCGCGCCCAAGCAGGTGCTCACCGACGTGACCTGGCTCATCGGTGCGGGCGACCGCTATGGCCTTTTGGGCGAGAACGGCGCCGGCAAGTCGACCTTGCTCGACGTGATCCAGGGCAAGATTGAGCCCACGCGCGGCCGTGTGAAGATTGGCCAGACGGTGCGCTTTGGCGTGCTGTCGCAGCAGCTCGAGGAACTCGAGCCCTACATGGGTGACACGATCCGCGAGGTGCTCGGCAACTATAAGAAGTACTACGTCATCGACGGCAAGGAGACTTCGCCCGAGAAACTTTGCGAGCGCCTGGGCTTTACGACACAGCAGCTCTGGAGTCGCATCGGCGATCTTTCGGGCGGCCAGCGCCGTCGCCTGTCGCTGCTGCTGACGATCCTGGACGAGCCCAACGTGCTTATCCTGGACGAGCCCGGCAACGACCTGGATACCGACATGCTCGCGATTGTCGAGGACCTGCTCGACGGCTGGCCCGGCACGCTGATCCTGGTGACGCACGACCGCTTCTTGATGGAGCGCGTGACCGACCAGCAGTGGGCGTTGCTCGACGGCCACCTGACGCATATGCCCGGCGGCGTGGACCAGTACCTGCGCCTGTGCAACGCCACCGCCGAGGGCGAGCCCGTGGGTGCGCCGAGCGCCAAGACCGGCACGTTTGACACCGGTGCCGCGGCGGCTGCGGCCGAAAAGCCCAAGTCGGGCGGCCAGCCCAATGGCCTTTCCAACGCCGAACGCCAGAAGCTTCGCCGCGAGGTGAGCTCGCTCGAGCGCAAAATGGAGACGCAGCGTGCCCGCGTGGAGGAGGCCGAGGCCGCGATGGCTCAGGTCGACCCCACCAACTACACGGCGCTGGGCGAGCAGCAGGCAAAGATCGACGAGGCCCACGCCGCCATGGACGAGTTGGAGATGGCGTGGCTCGAGGCGAGCGAGAAGCTCGAGGGCGAGGAGTAGGCGAGGATGATCAAGGCCGCGTTTTTCGATATCGACGGCACGTTGCTGAGCTTTAAGACCCATCGGATTCCGGCGTCGGCGCAGCAGGTGCTCGACAGTTTTCGCGAGCAGGGGATCGCGTGCGTGATCGCCACGGGCCGTCCGACCTATCAGATGCCCGATTGGCTGTTCGATCTTGGTTGGGATGCGTACATCACGCTTTCGGGTCAGCACTGTTTTGATGCCAAGGGCGTTTACCGCAGCTGCCCGATCGATTCGGACGACGTCGCGGCGATTGTGGACCAGGTGGCGCAGGGGCGCTATGACTCGCTGTGTATGCAGGGCGAGAACTCGTTTGTGAACCGCCTGTCCGAGCGCGTGGTGACGGCCGGGAGCAACGCGGGGATTGTCTACCACGAGGAGCCGTTTGAGCACGCCTTTGACGCGCCGGTCTACCAGTTCTGCGCCTTTGTGGACCCTGCCGACGAGCATATCGTGACTGATGCGGTGTCGCATTCGCTCACCACGCGCTGGTGTGACCTGTTCTGCGACATTATTCCGGCCAACGGCGGCAAGGACCTGGGTGTCGCGGCGACGCTGGAGCGCCTGGGTGTCGACGCGAGCGAGGCGATCGCCTTTGGCGATGGCGAGAACGACCTGTCGATGTTTTCCGCCGTGGGCACGAGCGTGGCCATGGGCAACGCGCAGGATACCGTGAAGGCCGCAGCGACCTACGTAACGACCGCCGTAGACGACGACGGCATCTACAACGCCGCGAAGCACTTTGGCCTGCTGTAGCTGCGGGCTCGGCACTTGGGGACGTTCCTTTTCTGCCGGCAGCTGGGGACACTCCTTGCGGGGCGTCCCCATTTTGTTTTCGTCCCGCCGTTTTGTGAAGCATGGCTAACTTTTTAAGCATCTAGTAAGACATGGGCAACTTTTGCGGTAAAGTGAATCAGGTAAAAGTATCCACAGGCTAACTAGAAGCCATCGCGAAAGGCGGCCCATGGCCCTACGTGAATCCGGAGAAGACTATCTCGAATCGATCTACGTTCTGTCGGAACGTCAGGGCATCGTGCGCTCGATCGACGTTGCCGAATACTTGGGCGTAACCAAAGCAAGCGTCTCTAAAGCCATGGCGGCCTTGGAGAGCACCGGCTACGTGGAGATGGGCAAACGCGACGTGCATCTGACGGAACGCGGTCTTGAGGTTGCCCGTCAAATGTGGGAGCGCCACTGCTTTTTTGTAGGGCTGCTAGAGGACGCAGGCGTAACGCCCGAGGTCGCGTCGCAAGAGGGCTGCCACATGGAGCACTGCCTGAGTGAGGAAAGCTTCGAGAAGCTAAGATCGATGCTGAGACGGGACAGCGACCGGGACCAGTAACCCCACCAACCAAGTCCAACTCAGACAAGGAACCCCGCCAGCAAGCGATGCCCAAGAACTGCCAGTATGTGTCGCCGCAGGCCGGGGCCGGGCTTGGTTTTGAAAACATTCCGCACTGATATCTTCTTAATTGAAGACGTCGATGGCGCACCCGTATACCATTGGCGTCGACACCATCAGATGCGGACCGCGCGGTGACCCCACATTCCGCTGGCGCCCACAGGGCTGCCCTCGTTTTCTGACATGTCCCGCGCGGCCCGCGGCGAGCCGAGACCGCCGCATGACCTAATAGGAGCATGGAGCGATACCGCGGACCCGAACAACCGCATTCTATCGCGCCCCGTCAGTGTGCCGTCTGCCCGGTCCAGGCGAGCACGGAAAGAACGGAGCGAGACATGAGAACCGAATCGACACCCGGCGCCCGCGGGCCGGTCTTCTGCGGGGTCGACACCCACGCCGACTCGCACTGGCTGTGCGTCTTGGACTGGAGGGGCCGCAAGGTCCTGTCCCGGCAGTTCCCCGCCGACGCGGCGGGCTACGAGGCGCTCGCCGGGGCGATCGCGGCGGCCGGGGAGCCGGCCTGCGTCGCGATGGAGGGGACGTCGTCCTACGGGGCGGGCCTCACCAGGCACCTCGCGTCGCTGGGGATGCCCGTGCGCGAGGCGCTCTCCCCGGCGAGGACGCAGAGGAGGCGCCCGGGGCAGGGCAAGTGCGACGAGGCGGACGCGGAGAGGGCCGCCCGCGCGGCGATGTCCGGCTCAAAGCTCGGGACCCCCAAGAGCCAGGACGGGTGGGTCGACGGGGTGCGCTGCATGCTCGCGGCGCGCTCCGGGGCGGTGAAGGCGCGGACCTCGGCGATCAACACCGCGAGGTCGCTGCTCACCACCGCGCCGGAGGGGCTCAGGTCGAGGTTCCGCGGCATGGGAGGGCCGAGGCTGATGGAGGAGCTCCCCTCCGTGCGCGCCGAGGGCTGTCTCTTATACACATCTCCGAGCCCACGAGACCCTAAGACATCTC
>UQTR01000041.1 GCA_900544065.1 uncultured Collinsella sp. | reverse complement strand
TATAAGAGACAGGCAAACAGCTGCGGCAGCGATGCGGCGCCTCGGGGCAGGACAAGTGCGTTGGACAGCTCCTGCTCGCAGATTTTCTGTGCGGCATAGGCGATGCAGATAGGCTCCTGGTCCATGCCGATAAAGAGCGTGTTTGGCTCGTGGGCCGCGCGCTCTACAAGGTACGTTCCCTTGCCACAACCAAGATCCAGGTGAAGGTGTTCGAAAGGCTTGCTGCCTGCGGGCGCACAGGCCTTGCGCCAATCTCCGACATAGGCCTCGGGATTCGTCTCAATCGCATCGGCGTAGCGCTCCAGGCGCTCCTCGAGCACAAAGTTCTTAGGCGTGCGAACGTGGACGGCTCCCATGAGGCTCCTTGGTCATAAGTATGGAACGCATGGCTGCACGTTCCGGCAATGGGTTGGAAAAGGGAGGGCACAATGTGCCCGAAAGTTGCGGTGCGGCTCGGCGGCAAGTCGCCGATGCCTACAGGCGCTTGAGAATCACGTAACGGTTGAGCTCGCCGCTGCGACCATCGGCATGGAAGCGCTCAAGCTCGCGCACGGGGACCTCGCCGCTCTTGTAGAATGTGCGCACGCCGCGCACCAGGTCGGTGATCTGCTGATCGTCAAAGTGATGGCAATAGCGGTAGGCGTGGCGGTCGTTTTGCCAGCCAATGAGGTGGTCGCCGGCTTCAAACTGCGCGGAATCGTAACTTTCAAACGGCGGGGTGAGCTCGGCGCGGGCTTCGGCGCGAACGGCCTTGCGCGCCATGCGCTCGTCGTTCATAAACTCCCAAAAGCTGATGGCGATGATGCCGCCTGGGCGCGTCTGGCGCACCAGGGCGTCGAGCACGCGTACGCGGTACTCGCACGACGGCACGTGGTGCATAAAGCCAAAGCAGACCGAGATGTCGGCGAGCGGGGCGTCGAAAAGCACGTCGGGTGTCTCGGCGGGGTTGAGCTTCATGAGGGCATCGAGTACGTCGAGTTCCTGGAAGTGCAGGTTGGGAATGCGCAGGGCGTGGCCACGTGCATCGATGGCCAGGTCCTGGCATGAGTCGACGCCATAGAACTCAAACGGGCAGCTGGCATCTGCCGAGGGATTTGCACCGTCGACGCCCTTGGCGGCAAGTGCGCCGCCGGCGGCAAAGTTCTCGAATCGCATATTGCCGCAGGCAAGATCGAAGACGCGGACGGGATGCTCGATGGTGGCGACGTCGAGCTGCTCGAGCGCGATGTCCATGGTGCGCACCCAGCCGGGCCACGGGGCCTGGCGCGTATCGGAAAAGGAGGCGGAGTGCTCGCGATAGAACGTATTGTTGAGCTGGATGAGCGCTGAAGCGAAATCGCGGTTCACGGCGCGGGACTCCCTCCGTTGGCGGTGCGGAATAAACAGTACGACCATACTACCGTTATCGCCGCAACGGGGACAACCGAGCTGCGGGTCATTGCTTTGTTTGGACACATTTCCGCAGCTCATATGCACCCGCAACCGCCGGTTGTCAAAAATCTCACTAGAATAGGTGGCATGCTTTTGGCGGTGGCGGATAGATTTTTAACTGTGCAAGGCGCCTTAAGAACAAAAACGGTCCGGCGGCACGGCTGGCATCACATAGGAGGAACCATGAATGTAGAAACTGCGCAGCGGCTCGCCGACCTTCGTCGCAGCAAGGGTTTTAGCCAAGAAGGGCTCGCGCGAAAGCTGGGGCTGTCGCGCCAGGCGGTCAGTAAATGGGAGCGCGCGGAGAGCTCGCCCGATACCGAGAACCTGATCTCGCTCGCTAAACTCTATGGCGTGAGTTTGGACGAGCTCCTCAATCCGAGTGACGAGATCGAGGACGATATCGAGTTTGAGAACGAGGACCGCGCTCGTCAGCGCGAGGCCGAGGCGGCAGAGCGTGCTCGCACCCATGAGGCGGCGGCGCGCGCTACCGAGGCGGCAACGCAGGCGAGTGATGCTGCGGCCAAGGCGGCGCAAGCGGCAAGCTGGAGTGCGCAGGCCGCCAATGCCGCTACGGCGCAGGCGACGAGTGGCGGCGCAGTTGGTTCGACTCCGGTGAAGGGCCCGTTCCAGTCGTTCCCGTATTGGGCCGTGTGCTGGCTGCTGTTCTTTTTACTGATGTTCCTGGTTGGTGCCAGCCCCTTTCCCGCACTGATCTTCTTTACGATTCCCATCTATCACTGGGTGGCACGTGCGCTCGATGGTGATTGGGCGCGTGGGGATATCCAGGTTGGTCCGGCGCCGGCGGTCGCTAGGACTAAGGGGGAGGACGTTTTCACAGCGGTTGACGCTGACATGGCTGCCGCGACCACCGCTGAGTCGAGTGCCAAAGAAGGTGATGAATGATGAAGCTCTCGCATGAGTCTAAGAGGCGCTTGGGCATTGGCATCGGAGCGTTTGTGCTCATCATCGGGCTCGTCTTTGGCACTTCGCGGACTTTGATTCATTTTGATGGACAGTGGGATCTCAACGATGTTGTATCCGGCTTGTCTGGTAAAGACGATGCGTTTGACGAGGACGATTCCTTGAATAGCGGTAACTATTCCGCTCGGCCTCAACAGCTTTCGAGCGAAACGTTTGATGCCGACGCGTTCACATCGCTTGACTTGGACGTGACGTCGGGCACGGTCGAGGTCAAACACGTCTCCGGCGGGCCAGTGCGCGTGATTGAAAGCGGTCGCGTGGCAACGGGGACCGTTGCCTTCGATGCGGCAACCCAGAACCTGGCCGAAATCAAGGGTTCTACGCTCAAGATTCGCCAGTTCGATTGCGATGACGAGCGCGCCATTGACCGCACGGTTACCGTCGAACTGCCGCGCAAAGTTGCCGATAACATGGTGGGCATTACAGCGAATGTAGGATCGGGTGATCTGACGGTCGCGGGCATTGCGTGTCATGACCTCAACCTGACTCTGGACTCGGGAGACGTTGAGTTTACGGGCACCGTGACCGATACCCTGAATGCCGAGGTCGGTTCGGGCGATGTGACGTTCGGGCTTTACCCGGCCCCCACGAAGTCGATGGACGTGAGTGTGGGCTCGGGCGATGTGGAGATGACGGTTCCGAACTCGACGGGCTTTAAGGCGAGCCTCACCTTGGGCAGCGGCGACTTCGAGAGCGATTTCCTTCCGCTTGGCTACGACGGCGAGACCATTTTGAATCTTGAATTCGATAACGGTGACAAGTCTGCCACGTATCGTTTTGAGGTCGGTTCGGGCGACATGTCGTTTGATTCGGAGTATTGAGGCAGACGAAAGCCTAGGCGAAGATATAGACGCGCTGTTTGATGAAGGCGCCGAAGCCGAGATCGGCTCCGGCGCCTTTGCCTTTACAATGGGGGGCATGGAACAGATTATCTTGAACATACTCGAGGCTCTGCGTCGCGGCGAGACCGTGGATGACAAAGCGCTCGTCAAACTGATACATGCCGAGGCGCGCCGTGAGGGTGCCGACAAACGCGATTTGGCCAAGCGCCGTCTGCTGCCGTTCTACCAGCGGGTTAAACGTGAGGAGCCGGCTCGTTGGGCTGGGTGGAATGTCGATGCCGAGCTGGAACGTCAACTGCTGCAGGTGCTGCGTATGAAGCCTCGTCGCACGGCTTCGGGCGTGGCAACCATTACCGTCATCACCAAGCCGTGGCCGTGCTCGGGCGATTGCCTGTTTTGCCCCAACGATCTGCGCATGCCCAAGAGCTATCTGCACGCCGAGCCGGCATGCGCCCGTGCGGAGCAAAACTGCTTCGACCCGTATCTGCAGGTGAGCGCCCGTTTGACGGCGCTTTCGCAGATGGGGCATGCGACCGATAAGATAGAGCTCATCGTGCTCGGTGGCACCTGGAGCGACTATCCGGAAGGGTATCAGACGTGGTTTATGTCGGAGCTTTTCCGTGCGCTCAATGACGATGCCGTCGCCGGCGTGGCGGCAAACCCCATGTTGGCGCGTCCAGGCGTCAGCCGTGCCGAGGCGGGGCGCCTGCTCGATGGCGCTCCCGCCGATGCCCTGCCGCCGGTGGTAGCAGAGCGCCGCGAGCGCTATCGGGCCGCCGGCATTGCGACAGACGAGGTCGAGCTTGCTGCCGGCGTTGCCGACGAGCAAGGACGTGTGGATGCTGCTGTGGGCGGCTATAACCGCGCGGTGCGTCGTCTGTATGGTCCCGGTACGCCGTGGGGCGAGGTCGCCGCGTGGCAGACGGCAACGATGGAAGAGCTTGAGCGCCAGCAGCGCATCAACGAGACGGCGAAACATCGTGTGGTGGGACTCGTTATCGAGACGCGCCCCGATGCCGTAACGCCGCAGGCGCTTACGCTCATCCGCCGCCTGGGCTGCACCAAGATCCAGATGGGCATCCAGAGCCTCGACCAGCACCTGCTCGATATCAACGAGCGCCGCATTTCGGTGGTGCAGATCGAGCGGGCGTTTTCGCTTGCGCGCCTGTTTGGCTTTAAGATTCACGCGCATTTTATGCTCAACTTGCTGGGCGCCACGCCCGAAGGGGACAAGCGCGACTACGAGCGCTTTGTGACCGAGGGAGCCTTTATGCCCGACGAGGTCAAGGTCTACCCGTGTGCGCTCATCGAGGGCTCGCGTCTGGTGGGTTGCTATGAACGTGGCGAGTGGCGCCCCTATACCGAGGAAGAGCTGCTCGATGTGCTGGCCGACGACATCGTGGTGACGCCGGCGTTCTGCCGCATCAGTCGCATGATCCGCGACTTTAGCTCCGACGACATCATGGTGGGCAACAAGAAGCCCAACCTGCGCCAGCTCGTTGAGAACCGCCTGGCTGCTCGGGGTGACGGTGAGACAGTGCGTGAGATTCGCTATCGCGAGATTAGCACGGCGGGTGCCGACCTGGATGAGCTGTCTCTTGACGAGGTCGCTTACGAGACTCCGGTGACGCGTGAACGCTTTTTGCAGTGGGTGACGCCCGAAGGCAAGATCGCCGGCTTTTTGCGCCTGTCGCTGCCCGACCGTTCGTTTGTTGCCGCGCATGCGGACGAGTTGCCGACGACGCTGGACGAGGCGATGATTCGCGAGGTACACGTGTATGGCATGGCGGCACGCGTGGGGGATCAAGGTCAGGCGGCTCAGCATCACGGTCTGGGGCGTCTGCTCGTGGAGCGTGCGTGTGAGATTGCCCGGGATGCGGGTTATGCGCGTATCAACGTGATTAGCGCGATTGGCACACGCGAGTACTATCGCCATCTTGGATTTTATGACCATGGCCTTTATCTGCAAAAGGAGCTCTAGATGAACAAGCCGAGTGTTTCTGCCGGCGTCGTTGCCGGCGTTGCTCTGGGAGCCGCGGCGCTTGGTGCGGCTGCTGTCGCTGTTCGTGCTGCCTGTCTGCAGGTTGCGCGAACCCGCAATGGGTTGGCGCGTGTGAAACGCGTGCACAATGAGAGCGACGATGAGATTCGCGTCTTGGTGCAAGGTGGGGTCTACCAAAGTGCGAGTTACGTTGGCGAGCGTTGGGCAGAGCCGGTCTTTGCGTACTATCGTGCATTTGACGATGTGTTTGAGACTGAGGGCGCAATGCGTGATGCTTACGGGCATGGTATCGACCGTATGCTCATGCTGGGCGGGGGTGGGTTTGCCTATCCCAAGTTCGCGCTGATGTCGCACGAGGGCTTGCGCATGGACGTTATCGAGTATGACGGAGAGATTACGCGCCTGGCGCGCCGCTGGTTCTACCTGGACGAGCTGGAGCGCGCGGTGGGCGACCGCTTGCGGGTGATTACCGCTGAGGCGCGTTCGTACCTGGGTGTGACGAGCGTGGGCCATCGTCGCTACGACGTGGTCGTGAGCGATTGCTTTGGCGGTGTCGAGCCCGTGCGCGAGCTGGCGACGGTTGAGGCGTTGCGTTTGGTGCGAGGCAGCCTGAATCCCGGGGGTATCTACGTTGCCAATATCGTGAGCGCAAACGAGGGGAGCGACGTGACGTTCCTGCGCGACTGCGCTGCCACGGCACTCGAGGTATTCGCCCACGCCTGGGTGGTCCCATGCGGTGATGCGGAGTTCGGCGGCGAGGAGAACTACCTGCTCATCGCCAGCGACGGCGACTACGCCTTTGCCGAAGCCGTGCCCTTCGACGCTGACTTCCTCGGCACCGTCCTTCACGACAAGTAAGTCTCCCCGTCCCAAAAAAGACTGGTCTTAGGCGTGGTCGCGCCAGCTGAGGACGCGCTGCTTCATGCCCTCGATGTCGAGCACGCCTTCGGCGAAGCCTTTGCGCACGAGCTCTTCGGGAACGTACTCGTCGTAACGATCAAAGTAGGGCACCTCGCCTGGATAGACGAGCTCGATGGGGTCGAAGTCCTTTTCGGCCTCGGCTGCGAGCACCTCAAAGAACGTCTCCTCGTCGGCCTTCATCTTAAACTGCATAAAGTACGGGCGTGATGGGTCGAGTCCGCGAAGGCCCAGCTCCGCGGCACATTTAATCTTGAGCATGCGCTCGAGCGCCAAAAAGGCGTAGCTGCCCAGCCAGGGGAAGAGCGCCCAGGTATCGCCGCCCAGGTTAATGAGCGGTTTAGTTCCCGCACCCGAAATCTCGGCCGTATGACGAGCCTGCGCCAAGCGAGCCCGTGCGTTACCCATAAGGTACGGATATGCCGCGTGCTCAGTGAGCGCTTGGCGCATGCGCTCGAGTACGTGTGTATTGATGTCGCCGGGACAGTCGCCAAAGTAGGCTGGCACTCGGCCTTTGACCTGCGTGGCAAAGACGGTGTGACGCTTCCAGTCCACTTCCTCGACAATCCAGCAGTGCCCGGCGATGGCGATGCGCTCGCCAGGTGGTGGCGGGTTGACAATCGTGCCCAACTCGGCCGACTCGCTGCGAACGGTGAACTCCTCGTTCTCCTGGAATACGGCGTAGAACTTAAAGTTGTTAATGATGCGCTCGCCCGCGAGGCCCACGATGAGTCCGCCGCCCTCGGTGACTTGGATATGGTCGATCTTGATAAGGTGACGCAGCAACACGCGATAGTCATCGGCCGAGACGCGGTGGAAATAACTGAGCGTGAGCACACGCTGGGCAAGTTCGGCCGGTGTGAGCTCGCCGGTGCTGACGAGCGTCGACATGGTCTGGTGATAGAGCAAACTATAGGGGAGTCGATCGAGCTCGGGCGGCTCGACCCACTTTTCTTCGCGATAGAGTTGTACGAGTGCGATGCCCTGTAGGAGCTTCCAAGGTATCGTTTCGGGCATCATCGTGCGCGGCTCGGGCTCTTCCTCGCGCATGACGAACCACATCTCGGGCGGAAGATCGCGGCGTCCCGTGCGGCCCATGCGCTGCAAAAAGGAACTGACGGTAAACGGTGCATCGATCTGGAACGCGCGCTCCAGGCGGCCGATATCAATGCCGAGCTCCAACGTGGAGGTGGTGACGGTCGTCTGTGCCTGCTCCTCGTCGCGCATGAGCTCCTCGGCCGTCTCGCGCAGCGATGCCGAGAGGTTGCCATGATGGATAAGGAAGCGGTCTGGCTCGTGCCGGCTTTCACAGTAGCTGCGCAACATGGAGCACACAGCCTCTGCCTCCTCGCGCGAGTTGGCAAAGACCAGGCACTTGCGGCCGCGCGTATGCTCAAAGATATAGCCCATACCGGGGTCGGCGTTGTCGGGCGCCGTGTCGGTGGGGTTGAGAAGCGCCTGCTCGGTCGCTCGTGGGATGTCGACTTCGCCCTCGGGGGCCGAGGAAGTGCGACGGTCTTTGGGAGCGGCCTTGCCCCGCGCCTGCTCGCGACGTTGACGGCGTTCCTTCTGTGTGAGTTGTCCGCTATGGCGCATGTCTTGGGTACTGACGGGCAGTGCTGCGGGCGGTGCCGCCTCAATGCGCTCGCATGCGAGCACTTCGGCCTCTTGAGGACCCATGCTCTCGAATCCCCGCTGCTGCGCCTGGGGACCCGAGTTGTAGAAGTGCTCCATGGAGATACGCCACACGCGGCGTGGCTCCTCAAAGCGGGGGATGACGCAGTCGCGTCCCGTCCCCTGCGACAGGAAGGCACCCGTGCGTTCCGGGTCCCCGATGGTGGCCGAAAGGCCGATGCGCCGGGGCCGCACGCCCGCCATGCGCGAGAGTCGCTCGATAAGGCAGAGCGTCTGCCCGCCGCGGTCACCGCGCATGAGCGAGTGGACCTCGTCGATGACCACATAGCGCAGGTCGCAGAACATACGCGGGATTGCCATGTGCTTGTGGATCAGGAGTGCCTCGAGTGATTCGGGCGTAATCTGTAAGATGCCGCTCGGCTTTTTGATGAGCTTGGCCTTGTGCGATTGCGAGACATCGCCATGCCAGTGCCAGACGGGGATATCGGCCTCTTCGCACAGGTCGTTGAGGCGGACGAACTGATCGTTGATGAGTGCTTTGAGAGGGCCAATGTAGAGGGCGCCCACGCTCGCGGGCGGGTTCTCCCAAAACTCGGTCAGGATGGGAAAGAAGGCTGCCTCGGTTTTGCCAGATGCCGTGGATGCCGTCAGGAGCACATTGTCTTGCGTGTTAAAGATGGCATCTGCTGCCGCAACCTGAATAGAGCGTAGGCTCTCCCAATCGTGGGAGTAGATGAAGTCCTGAATGAACGGGGCATATCGGTCAAAGGCGTTCATGGGGCCTCCTCTCAACAACGGGGTATCAAACGCGGCGGGCAACAAGTCGTCGAATTGCAACATCGGCGTTTGCCCAGATAAAACCTGCCAAAATAAACCTGTCCCTTTTTGGCAGGTTAGATGGTGAACTCGGCGAAGTTGCGGTCGTCGCCTGCGGTGCCGGTGTCGTCTGTTGCGGCTGCCGGTGCCAGCGCATCGCCGCCGACGCTTTGCAACAGCTCGGCTACGTTGGCATCGGGGTTTTGACACAGGATGTCGAGCAGCTCGATAAAGTCGCGGATGACCTCGCGGGGCGTCAGATGTGTATCGGCTCCCACGCGGCCAAACTCGATCTTGAGGAAGTCCACCAAGTCGTTCTCGGTAAGCGTGGGCGTCCAGCCAAAGTAGCCGGCATGGATCTGCATAAGCTTTTCGATCAGCACCAGCAGCTCCTCGTAGGTGAGCGGCTGCAGACGAATGATGGGCGCGAGCATGTCTTTGAGGTCCTCGCGCGCAAAACGGCCCTGGGCGAGACGACTGCGCAGGGCCTCGTAGGAAAAGACGCCGCGGCGTCGGTCCTCGATAGAAGTCGGTGTGCCGCCCATGATCATGCCCAAGTACTGCGCCTTTCCTTGCAACGTGTCGTTGTACATGGTCAGGATCTTCTCGTAGTTGTACTGGCGCGTGATGGCGTTGGGAATCTTGTACAGGTTTACGAGTTCGTCGATGAGCACCAGCATGCCCTTGTAGCCGCTGCAGACCAAAAAGCGCGCGATGAGCTTGACGTAGTCGTACCAGTCGTCGTCGCTGATGATGGTCGAGGAGCCTAGCTCGGCGCGCGCCTCGCTCTTGGTGCGGTACTCGCCGCGAATCCATTTGGTCACGCGGCTCATGGTCTCTTCGTCTCCCTCTGCGACAGCCGTACGATAGCGACGGAGCATGCGAGTGAAGTCGAAGCCGTGAACCATTTCCTCGAGCGGAGCGAGCTGGGCATTGATGGCCGACTCGTCGGCATCGGCACACGAGGCAACCCAACGATCCAGGATAAGGTTGAGTGCGCCGCCCTCGGGGCGCGTCTTGGTCGATATGTTGCGGATGAGCTCGCGATAGGTGGCCAGACCCTGGCCCTGGCCACCCTGCAGGCGGCGCTCAGGGGATAAGTCGGCATCGGCGACGACGAAGCCCTCACCCATGGCGTGTGTGCGGATGGTTTGGAGCAAAAAGCTCTTGCCGGCGCCGTAGCGACCGACCAGGAAGCGGAAGCTCGCGCCGCCATCGGCGATGAGGCTCAGATCGGTGAGCAGGGCGCGGATCTCGACCTCGCGTCCCACGGTGATGTAGGGAAGGCCGATGCGCGGGACCACGCCGCCCTTGAGCGAGTTGAGAATGACGGCAGCGACGCGCTTGGGCACGCGAGGTGCTGCGGATGCGGTATCACTCATGGTCTAGGTATCCTCTCACGTCTGCTTCGTAGTCCTCGATAATCTGCGGCCCTGCCGCGCTAAATTCAATTACGGTGTCGCCCACCAGGTCAAAGAGCGCCTCGTTGATGGTATCGACGAGCATGTCCTCGCTCTGCTCCGATTGCACTACCGCCGATTCCGCCTGTACTGCGTTGTGCTCGAGCAGCGCGCGGAGATAGGCGTCTGCGGCGGGCACGAGTTCGTTTGTGGCGTCAGCGGGCGTAGCAGCTGCGAACGCGGGCGTCGGCGCGAGAAGCGGTGCCACGACACCAAACTGTTCGGTGGATATGGTCGGCTCGTCGGACTCGTCCTGCCCTGCAGCCGCCGCGACCGCCTCGACCATCGCGTCGGCTACGGGCTCGGCTTCCGGTTGCCCTGAGTCCGCTGCCTCGGCTTCTGCGGACGCGCCGTCCTCGCGTTCCTCGTCAATCAAAAGCGCCTCGCGCGTTTGTGCGGCGGCGCTCCGAATATGCCCCAGCTGACTCAGATCGATATCGATCTTGACGGGCTGGTGTGCGGCATCCCACGAAAGCCATGCCACAATCTCGTCATCGATAATCTTGGCCAGATATTTGGGGACCTTTTCTTCCTTAAGGGGATGGGCAGTGTCCAGCGCCAGGCGCAGGCGTTGGTCGCAGGCGCGCATCATTTCACCGAGCTTGCTGCTCTTTTGCCTACTACCGTGGATACGCATGCATTCCCAAAAGCCGTTTTGGCAACGGTAGATATGGATGGGGTCCAGACGGTATTCGCAGTCCTCGTGGCGCTCGGGCGCAAAGAATACGGCCGAGGCAAACATGGTGTAGGGCATTGCCGTCTCCTCCCCAAATAAACTTGCCACGATGCCGGTCTTTCGGTGCGTGTCATAGTAGCGCGCCATGCGGACATACACGGCGCACGCCACGTGGCGCAGATCGCGGTGGTGGCTGCGGTCGAGCCGCGAGCTACTTAGGTTGTACGTGGAGAGGGCGTTGATGGCGGCCATGAGTCGCTCCTCGCGCACCTCATCGGGCGGAAGGGGGAGCGTGGGCTCGGAGGTTTTGCGACGCTTAGGGGTCTGGCCGGACGGTGCCGGTACAAGGTCTCGTGCCGCGCGCCGCAGTTCGATAAGGGCGTTATCGAACATGACGGTTTTAGAGTCGCGAAGCAGCTTGGGGTCGAGCCCGTGGAACACGGCGTAATCTTGCAGCCACACGCGCGCAAACCGGTCGATGCCGGGCTCGAAGGCGCGATAGACATCCCAAAAAGCCTTGATCTTGTTAAAACCATCGAGTGGATTATCTACGCCAATGCCGCAGATCAGCTCATAGAGATACAGAAAGGCAAAGGACGTAGACGTTTCCTCGACGGTTCCGCGGCGCACTTGGGCACGCCAGGTAAAGTAGCCGCGCAGTTGCCGGTCGCTCATGGCGTTGTAGGTGGGAAAGTACGACTTAAAGGTGCCGTTGTAGGGACAGTCGTCCTCAAAGCCGGCCATCAGCAGGCCCTGGCGGTAAAAAAGCTCGGCTTCCGAAAGCCAGCGGCCCGCACCGCCCTTGGGGTCATCCTGCCAGCGCGATATCTCGCGCATTTTACGGTACTGGTCGGGGAGGAAATTCTGCATCTGTCGGCCGGTTTTGAGAATCGGCTCGTCTGCGTAGGTTTCGTTTGAGAAGCGGGCGGACTGATGGGTCCGGGCCTCGGCCATAATGCGCTCGATGAGCATCTTGATGTCCTGGTCGGCCACCGCTCCTCCTCTCGAACGCAGCTACGGTGACCTCATATCATAGCACAGCATCAAACAGATGTTCGAGATACCGCTGCGTTGATAGATTTAGAACAGGAGGGCGTATATGACGGCGATGACGACGGAGGGAAGCATATTGGCCGTGCGGAAGGTCTGAGGACGGATGAGGTTGACGCCGACGCAGAAGATGAGCATGGAGCCTACGAGCGAAAGGCTGTTGAGGGCTGCTGTGGTCATGATGGGGGAGAGCGCGCCGGCAAACAACGTGATCGTCCCCTGGAACACGGCGACGGGCAGGGCGGAGAAGATGCAGCCGCGGCCAAGCGAGGCCGTCATGGTGCAGACGATGATGCAGTCCAGTGCGCCCTTGAGGGCAAGCGTTGACCAGTCGCCGAGCAGGCCGTCCTGGATCGATCCCACAATGGCCATGGCGCCGATGCACACGGTGAGTGAAGTCGAGACAAAAGCGTTGGTGAACTCGTTATCGCCCTCACTGCCAGTCTTGCGCTTGAGCCATTCGCCAAGGTTCTCGATGGAGGCCTCCAAGTTGATGGCCTCGCCGATGAGCGAACCGAGCGCAAATGAGACGATGAGCATGGTGGTACCGGTGGTCGCTAGCGCCTTTCCATCGATGATGAGCATCTTTTGCATGGTGCCGCCCAGGCCGATAAACAGGACGCACAGCCCCGATGCTTTCATGAGCGTGTCTTGGATGCGCGGTGTAATGAAGCGGCCGCCCGCTAATCCCAAAAGACCGCCCGCAACTAAAAGCGCAACGTTGATGATTGTTCCCAAGCCCGGCATGAGCCCTCCTGTATTGATGCCAACGTGGCAATCGTAGCAGAACGAAATGCGAGGCACATCGCGACTCATCTAATACGTTATATAAGTGGTATTAGGAATGATGCGCAGCATTTAAGCCTCAGGTGGTTGTCGGGACATAGGGGTAGTAGTCAAAGCGCAGTGTCATAAGCCGCTGCGGGGATTCAATAGCCGCGGCGATGATATTGGCATCGCGGGCACGATCAAACCCTTCGAGTTCGATCTGATACGAGACGTCTTGCATAATGTCCAGACGTCGCCAGGCTAGAAGTGTGTCGCCATCGAATTCCAAGGTCTTGCCTCCGTCTGGGGCAACGGCGTATAGACGCAGTTTAGCGGTGGTTGCAGGGTCGACAACCGTGACCTTTTTAATTTCGTTTCGAGTATTCTTGGCGCCCAACAAGGTGAGCAGCGTTGGGGCCACGACCTCGCCCGATGGCAAATAGGCGACTTCGATGGATTCGGGAAATGCGATGATGGCCGACTTGCGGACGGGCTGATTGGCGGCGGCAACTTCGATGTTTGCAGCATCGATGACCTCTGTGTGGTCGAGGGCGGCAAGCACGCAGCAGTTACCTTCATCGATCTCCTGAGGATCAGCAAGCCTCAGACTGTCCGCGAGCTCGGGATCGTTTGGACCGGTAGCGGGCTCATTCGGTGCTTCGAAAGAAGCTGGGACGCTGTTTGTCGGCGACGGCGTGTCGCCCGCACCTGCTTCTTTGTCCGTGCTCTCTTCTTGTATGGTTGCGTTGATGGGTTCGTCGTTTGAGGGGAGCGTCTTGGCGTCAAGCGCGGAGGGGACAATCCCGACGGCTCCGGATCCGTTCCACTCCATCTCGAGAAGCGCCGGGTCGGCAAGAATGCGTTGCCTGCCTAGCGTGTGGGTATCGATCGCAATAGGGCCTGCCTCCGTCCCGCGCGTAAGGCTGAGCGATCCGGCCGGCTTCTCGAAATGAATGTCTGTGTCTTCGGTACTGGCGGCGTAGAACAGCAGGGATGCTTCTCCCGCCGCGATGGCATCGGTGCCCGCCTTGGTCAGCCGCAGCGATGCCGTGAATGAGAGGGTGGGCTGCACATCGTCTGCATTCGCGGCGGCGCAGCCCAGACATATACCGCCTCCTTTCTCGAAAAACGCACCGTCGAAGGCGACCTTCGCTCCGTTCGCCGAGTCATCGACCGAAGCGATATCGATGCGCAACCCCAAATCGCACGGATCGCCATCTGCATCGAGCACAATCGAGCGCCACGTGCAGACGGCGCACCCCGCCTGGGAGCCGTTTGCCTTGTTCGAACGATTGATATCCACGACTATCGAGCCGTCCGTATTACGACGAAGGCATCCCGAGGTTGAGATTGCGGCCTGTGCGAACGAAAAACGCTTGCACGCAATGGCGCTCGACGGATTTGGTGCGGAGCTTAGGGCTGCTGGTAAGGAGTCTGCCATGACGGGAGTCGCCCAAGCGGCGACAGGCGTTCCGGTTGCGAGCGCGCCGCAGAGTGCGACGACGGGCAAAAGGTTCTTCGATGCCATGGGGTCTCCTTAGCTAATTTAGTGTGGCCTGTCCGTGTTTCGTTTCTGGCTGCGTTTGATGTGCAGACCGAGGCCGGCGGTTCCCGCGCCTGCTGCCGTGGCGCCTGCTGCCAAGAGCCATCGTCTGTCGCCTGTCTGAGCCAACGGTTCCTCGCGGCAGCCGCGGTCGAGCTCCGAGAGGTCGACCGTCACCTGCGTGGCGGCCTGCGCCTGTTCTTGCTGGGCAAAGGCCATGGCTGGCCCAAACGCTAGGATACTGACGGCGGCGGCCAGGGCGACGGCCTTATGCCGTGTGCGCACCGGGCTCGACCGTCCAGGTGATCGTTGCAACCTGATCGCCTTCGCCGGTTACGCGGAAGATGTCGCGCGTGACGCGGGCGACGTTTCCGCTTGTCTTGAGCTTAATTTTGTCCGTGCCGCCGGCAATGCCCTGGTAGCCCATGTCGAAGGCTGCATTCTTGGAAAGATCGAGGCCCGTCTCCTGCATTGCGGCGCTGGCGTTCTGGAGTGCGCCGTTGGGGCCGACCTTAAAGTCGATGGAATTCTGCGCGGTTCCGGCCTTGGCGTCGGCGGCAATGGTCCAGGTGTTCATGGCGTCGATCTTCATGTTGGTGACATGGATGCCGTAGGCCGAATGATTGTCGATGGTGGTCGCGTCTTCTGAGGGGCCCTGAAGCGTGCCGTCGGCCTTGGCGACGAAGGGAATAACCGTCGGAACTTTGAACTCTACGTTGTCGATCTCGGTCCTGACCATTACTTTTGTGGTTCCAACGCGCCCGGCTGCCAGAGCTGGCGTCGGGGCGGCGCCCATTGCGAGCGCGAGCGCGAGCCCTGCGCCCACGACGAGCGCTCTGGCTCCGTTCATGTTCCTGGTGATGTCCATGGTCGTTCCTTTCTATTCGCCGCGGGCCGTCCCCGCGATGATTGGACGAATGCTGGTGAATTGCGTGCGGTGCCGCGTCGGTCGAAAAAGCTAGTTCTCGGCTTGCTCAACCCGTACCTTGACACGTGTCGGATTGCCGTGGCTGTCGAGGGTCTTGGCATCGAGTGCCTGGATCTCGATGTATGCCTCGCCTTCTTTGATGTCGCCGGCGGGGCACGTCTCGATTGTCTTGCCGGTCTCGACCACACCGGATTCGTACATGGTCTCGTCGTTTTGGATGACGCGGAATCGCTGGGGAAATTTATTGTCTTGGACGTTTTGCACGTTGACGCGCAGCTTGCCGTCCTCCTGTAGCTGAGCGACCGGCGCGACCGAGATCGTCATCATGTTGTCGCGGACGATGGCGTCGAGCTCATCCTGGATTTCTTGGCGCGATTTACCTTCTGCCGTCGTGACTGAGGCGCCCGCTTCGGGCACGGGCTGCGACTGCCAGGCGTATAGCCCTACGGCGATGAGGGCGCAGACGATAGCCAGGCAGACAACGACGAGTTTCTTGCGGCGCCCCAGTCCTGCAAGGCGGGGCGGCTTCTTCGCGCTCATGCGGCGTCCTTGGTGGTGTAGACGCGTGCGAACGTGGACGGGTCCGCTCCAAAGAGCATGTGAAGCATCAGGCGGCGCGAATAGATGAGCTCGTCGAAGTCGTGAGGGAGCTCGATGTTGTGGATGCGCGCGATGTGGTGGGCGAGCGCCGAGAACGACTCGGGGTCGCAGATAACATCGGTGGTGACGTGGTAGACCGTCGTATCGGGGAACGCCTCTTCGTCGAAAGGCAGGAGATAGGGATCGTCGTCGACCTCGATGGCGACGCCGTACTGGGGCCAGTAATATGCCATGGGAACCTCCCTGCTTCTGGGGCCAAAACTTCCATTGGTTTTGGCTGTCGATGCCGACCGTATCAGTCACTACTTGACCAATTTCTGACCAAATGCTTGACGGATTGACATCTCCGCAGGTAAAAGATGGTAAAAATTACTTCAACTTTTTTCGAGCAACAATTGCGTGGCCGCTGGCGGTAAAGCGACATGTGTCAAAAGCATCGTCTGCCGAGGAAACCTTGCCGCTCGCCGAATTGCACGAACGTAAAAATCGCCAATTATGGAGACGGTCTCGAACACGTCGACAAAACGATGCGGTAACATCTCCCTGCAAACACTGTAGTTAGCTAAAGGGGGAGTTCGCGTGTCTGCAACCATCAAACCCTTCACCGACGAGTTCGAAGAGTATGGTCGCGATGAGTCTCGCACATCGGGCGAGGCCTCGAGCATCTCGTTTCCGACAACGGAGGACGAGGTCCGCGCCATTTTGAAAAAGCTCCATGCCGAGCGTGTCCCGGTGACGGTTCAGGGCCTGTCTCTTATACACATCTCCGAGCCCACGAGACCCTAAGACATCT
>UQTR01000040.1 GCA_900544065.1 uncultured Collinsella sp. | reverse complement strand
CATGTGCTCTGACCTTGGCGATGGCACCACTCTTGTTCAGGTTACCTCTTGGTACGACAACGAGAACTCCTACACCTCTCAGATGGTCCGCACCATCAAGTACTTCGAGAAGTTCGTTGCTTAATTTAGCTTTTAGCGAATAGCTCATTGAGCGTCTAAAGAAGGGCGCGGCCTCATAGGGCTTACACCCTAGGGTCGCGCCCTTTTTATAGGAAATCGTCTGCCGTAATGGGAGGCAGACACGTACGAAAGGTAGAAGCAAACATGGCCTTTACCAAGAAGACCGTCCGCGACATCGATGTCGACGGCAAGCGCGTTCTCGTCCGCGTTGACTTCAACGTGCCTATCAAGGATGGCGTCGTTGGCGACACCACCCGTATCAAGGCTGCCCTGCCCACCATCAACTATCTCGTTGAGCACAACGCTCGCGTCATCCTCATGAGCCACCTCGGCCGTCCCGATGGCACCGGCTTCCAGCCCGAGCTCTCCCTCGAGCCCGTCGCCAAGAAGCTCGCCGAGCTCTCTGGTCTCGACGTTGCCTTTGTCGCCGACACTTACGGCGAGAAGGCTGCCGAGGCTGTCGCTGCCGTCGAGCCGGGCAAGGTTCTCGTTCTCGAGAACGTCCGCTTCGATAAGCGTGAGAAGAAGAACGATCCCGAGATCGCCAAGAAGCTCGCTTCCTATGGTGACGTCTTCGTTCTCGATGCCTTCGGCACCGCTCACCGCGCCCAGGGTTCCGTCGTGGGCCCCGCCGCTTACCTGCCTGCCGTCGCGGGCTTCCTGCTCGAGAAGGAGGTCGACACGCTGACCGGCATCTTCGCCGAGCCCGAGCGCCCCTTCGTCGCTATCGTCGGCGGTTCCAAGGTTTCCTCCAAGATCGGCGTTCTCGATCACCTCATCGACTCCGCTGACACCCTGATCATCGGTGGCGGCATGGCCTACACCTTCTTCCTGGCTCAGGGCCTGACCGTCGGTCAGTCCCTCAAGGAAGAGGACTGGGTCGAGCGCGCTGGCGAGATGCTCAAGAAGGCCGAGGAGAAGGGTGTCAAGATCCTGCTCCCCATCGACAACCGCGTTGCCGATCACTTTGGCGAGGATGCTGTCCCCGAGGTTGTCGCTTCCGACGCTATCCCCGATGATCGTGAGGGCATGGACATCGGCCCCAAGACCGAGGAGCTTTACGCCGAGGCCGTCAAGGGCGCCAAGACCGTGTTCTGGAACGGCCCCATGGGCGTCTTCGAGTTCGACAACTTCGCTCACGGCACCCAGGCTATCGCCGAGGCTGTCGCCGAGGCCGACTGCACCTCGATCATCGGCGGTGGCGACTCTGTCGCAGCTGTCAACAAGTTCAACCTGGCCGACAAGATGAGCTGGATCTCCACCGGCGGTGGCGCTTCCATGGAGCTCGTCGAGGGTAAGGCCCTGCCCGGAGTGGAGGCGCTTCTCGATGCCTAATCGCACCCTTCTTATCGCTGGTAACTGGAAGATGAACAACGACGTCGCCGAGGCCGCCAAGCTCGCCGACGAGCTGGCTCAGGCTCTGCCCGAGGTTCCGGCTGGCGTCGAGGTGCTCGTCTGCCCTCCGACCATCGACATCACCACGGTTCATGACCGCATTCAGGCTGCCCCCATCGCCCTCGGTGCACAGAACGTGTACTGGGAGGCCAAGGGTGCCTTCACCGGTGAGTCCTCTTGCGACATGCTCAAGTCCGCTGGCTGCACCTACTGCATCATCGGTCACTCCGAGCGTCGTGATTACTTCCACGAGACCGATGAGGATCAGAACAAGAAGGCCAAGGCCCTCGTTGCCGCCGGTCTTGTTCCCGTCTTCTGCTGCGGCGAGTCCCTCGAGGTCCGCGAGGCTGGCACCTATGTCGAGCACGTCGTGAACCAGGTCAAGGCTGGCCTTGCCGGTCTTGAGATCACCTGCCCCAAGCAGGTCGTCGTCGCCTACGAGCCCATCTGGGCCATCGGCACCGGCAAGACCGCTACCGCCGAGGACGCTCAGGAGGTCTGCGGCGCTATCCGTGAGACCCTCAAGGAGATGTTCGGCGAGGAGCTCGCTAACGGCATCCGCGTTCTCTATGGTGGCTCTGCCAAGCCCGGCAACATTGCCGAGCTCGTCGCCAAGCCCGACGTTGACGGCGCCCTTGTGGGCGGCGCTTCGCTCAAGGCTGCCGACTTCGCTTCTATGGTCGTCAAGGCAGGCGAGTAGGACATATGGCACAGCGTCATCTTCCTGCACTCCTGATCATCATGGATGGTTGCGGCCTGGCTCCGGCCGATGGCGAGAACGCCGTCGCCGCTGCCAAGACGCCCTTCCTTGACAGCCTGTATGAGAAGTACCCCCACACCACGCTCGGCGCTTCGGGCGAGGACGTGGGTCTTCCCGATGGCCAGATGGGCAACTCCGAGGTGGGTCACCTCAACATCGGTGCCGGCCGCATCGTGTTCCAGGAGCTTTCGCGCATCAATAATGCCATTAAGGACGGCTCCATCGCCAAGAACGAGGTCTTCGTCAAGGCTATGGACGATGTCAAGGCCGAGGGCAAGACCCTTCACCTTATGGGCCTTATGAGCCCTGGCGGCGTTCACTCCCACATGAACCACGTCGAGGCTCTGGTTAAGATGGCTGCCGAGCACGGTGTCAAGACCGTTCGCGTCCACGCCTTCATGGATGGCCGCGACGTTGACCCGCAGTCCGGCGCTGGCTACATGAGTGAGTTCTGCGCCTTCCTGGCTAAGATCTCCGAGGAGACCGGTTGCGACGCTCGCGTTGCCACCGTCTCGGGCCGTTATTGGGCCATGGACCGCGATAATCGTTGGGAGCGCATCCAGCGCGCCTACGACGTCATGGTTAACGCGTCCGATGCCGATGTCGACCCTGTTGCCGGTATCAAGGCCTACTACGAGAAGGATCCGCGCGGCGACGAGTTCGTCGAGCCCTTCGCTGCCCACAACGAGGGCATCCACGAGGGCGACGCGGCCATCTTCTTCAACTTCCGTCCCGACCGCGCTCGTCAGATGACCCGCGTGTTCACGGACAAGGAATTCGACGGCTTTGAGCGCGAGCAGATCAAGCTTTCGCACTTTGTGACGATGACCGAGTACGATCCGACGTTTGACGTCGAGGTCGCCTTCCCCAAGACGTTCCCCGAGAACGTCCTGGCCGACGTTATCGCCGCCAACGGCCTGAAGCAGCTGCACACCGCCGAGACCGAGAAGTACGCCCACGTGACGTTCTTCCTCAACGGCGGCATCGAGGAGCCCAAGGAGGGCGAGGAGCGCGTGCTCGTCGCTTCCCCCAAGGTCGCTACCTACGATCTGCAGCCTGAGATGAGCGCTCCCGAGGTTACCGAGAAGCTCGTCGCCGCTATTAACGAGGATCGCGCTGATTTCTACATCGTGAACTTCGCGAACTGCGACATGGTTGGTCACACCGGTGTCTTCGACGCCGCCGTTAAGGCCGTCGAGGCTGTTGACGATGCCTTGTCCAAGGTTGTCCCGGCGATTCTCGCCAAGGGTGGCTTTGCGCTGATCACCGCCGACCACGGCAACGCCGACCACATGTTTGACGTTGCTTCCGACGGTTCCAAGCATCCGTTCACGGCTCACACCACCAACCGTGTGCCGTTCATCATCGTTGATGAGAAGGCCAAGCTCACCGGTATCGAGGACGGCCGTCTTTCCGATATCGCTCCGACCATGCTCACCATGGCTGGTATTGAGCCTTCCGCCGAGATGACGGGTCGCGTGCTCGCCACCGAGGCCTAAGAGAAAACAAATACCGTTTTCTAGTAAGGGGGTTGTCCACAACCGGACAACCCCCTTTTTGGTATTTCTGCCATTTCTGCCCCATACCTAAATCGCGGGTGGGGGAGTGCTGGAGGTTGTGGTAAAGTACTGGAGTATGAACTGTTCTATTAAGGAGCTTATCTATGGGTCCGTTCCAGATTCTTCTGTTTGTCGTTTGGGCTGTCTCTGCCGTGGCGCTGACGATTCTCGTCCTGATGCATTCCGGTAAGGGCACCGGCGTTTCGGATATGATCGCTAGCTCGCTGTATAACTCCAGCTCTGCCACGGGCGTCATGGAGCAGAACCTCGACCGCCTGACCGTCATCATGGCTGTCGTGTTTGCCGTGTGCGTCGTGCTGTGCATGTTCTTCTTCCCGCAGGGCATCGTCGGCTACTAAGCACGAGCCGCATAAATATTCAAAAAGGGTCCCGTAAGTGCGGGACCCTTTTTGTTTACATATTTGTAACAGAGTCAAAATATCCTCACATACTTCGCCCAACTAAAGAAATTCTCGACCGTTAACCGGAATTAGCCCCAAATTGTGTATAAAATGCGCTACTGTATTGCAAAACGTTGGTCCGTTGTGCATAACCAGCCATAGCAGCGGGCGGCGTTTTGATGGTTCGGATCGGATTGTTTCGACATGTGTCCGACTGAACATTTCTTTGTCCTATCTCATAAGGAGGATGGCATGGCTGATTCTATGTTCCACCAGCCCGTTATGGGTCGTCGCGCCTTTGTTGGCGGCACCCTTGCTGCGAGCTCCATGGCTTTTCTTGCCGCATGCGGCAAGAAGGGTGGCGACGCTTCCGGTTCTGAGTCCGGTTCGACGCTGAACTTCTACATCAACAACCCGGTCTGCATCGACCCCTACAATGTCCAGGAGGACCAGGGCACTCAGGTCGAGTACCAGCTCTTTGACGCTCTGACCTCTTATGACGCCGAGAAGGGCGAGATCGTTCCGCTGGCTTGCGAGTCCTTCGAGGCCAACGACGACGCCACCGAGTTCACCTTCAAGATCAAGAAGGCCAAGTTCCACAACGGTGACGACGTTACCTCCAAGTCCTTTAAGCTCGGTTGGGAGCGTCTGGTCAACACCAAGTCGGCCATCGCTACCGAGTACGGCCCTTCCGAGGTCTCCTATCACCTTTCCATGGTCGAGGGCTATGACGACCTGCTTGCCGGTAACGCCACCGAGCTCAGCGGTGTTACCTGCCCCGACGATGAGACCCTCGTCGTTAAGCTGTCTTCCGCTTACGCCGACTTCCCCTTCGTCGCCTCTCACCCGGCTCTGGCCCCGGTTCCCGAGTGCGCCGAGTCCGATGCCAAGAGCTTCTATCTTGCACCGGTCGGTAACGGCCCGTTCATGATGGACGGCAAGTGGGAGGATGGTCAGGAGATCAACCTCAAGAAGTTCGACGATTACTATGGCGACAAGGCCAAGATCGACGGCATTCACTTCCAGGTCATCAAGGACGTGGAGACCGCTTACAAGGAGTTCCAGGCCGGTAACCTTGATGTCTGCGACGTTCCCGTTGCTCAGATCGACGCCGCCAAGAAGGATCGCGGCGTGTCCAAGGACGGCTACACCATGGGCGACGGCGAGCGCATGCTGCTCGGCGCCGAGCCTTCCACCTACTACCTGACCTGCAACACCACGGCCGAGCCGTTCAACAACGCCGACCTGCGCAGGGGTATCTCCCTGGCCATTAACCGTGAGGCCATCTGCAAGACCATCTTCAAGGGTACCCGTACCCCCGCCGACGGCATTGTTCCTCCGGGCATCGATGGCTACAAGGAGGGCGCATGGGAGTTCTGCGCCTACGACGTCGACAAGGCTAACGAGTACCTCGACAAGGTTGCTCCCGCTGGCGCTAACGGCGATCGTGGCATTAACGTGACCCTTTCCTACAACCAGGACGGTGGCCACAAGGAGATTATGGAGTCCATCATTGGCGACCTCGCCAAAGTTGGCGTTACCGCCGTCTCCGATACCCCCGAGTGGTCTGCCCTGCTCGAGCAGTACCAGAACTTTGACTATCAGTTCGGTCGTCTGGGCTGGATTGCCGACTACCCGATCATGGACAACTTCCTGTATCCGCTGTTCCACTCCGACTCCCTCGGTGGCGACAACCGTTCTGGTTACAACAACCCCGAGTTCGACGCCAAGGTCAACGAGGCTCGCACTACGGTTGACGACGAGGAGCGTGTCGCTAAGATGCAGGAGGCCGACGCAATGGTCGCTGCCGACTGCCCGGTCATCCCGGTGATGTTCTACACGCACACCATCGCCGGCTCCGATCGCATCAAGCACCTCTATGTCGATCCGCAGAAGCATGCCGAGCTGGGTACCGCTGAGCTCGCCTAAGAGTTTGCAGCTTCCGTGAGGGTCAAGTATTTACGTAGACCTCATGGGAAACATACAGTTCTCCCTAACCTGGGGTAAACTGGCTGATGGTAATTTTGGGATGCCGGTCTGGCGATCGGCATCCCATTTAGGTTAATCCCTAGATAGGGGAGTGGTATGGGTAAGTACATCGTTAAACGTGTGCTTCAGTTCATCCCGGTGTTTTTGGGCGTTACGCTGATTCTGTTCGCCCTCCAGAATATCGTGCCGGGAGATCCGATCAAGCTGATCGGTGGAGACAAGGCTCTGTCCCCCGAGGTGGAGCTTCAGCTTCGCGTCCGCTATCACCTGGTCCAGTCGGACGAGGACGGCAACGCGATCCTTGACGAGAACGGCGACCCCGTTCAAACGTCGCTCGTGGACCGTTACTTGTATTACATGAACGGCCTGCTTCATGGCGATCTGGGCAATTCGTATCAGCGCAAGCTGCCGGTTACGGAAATCTTTGCCCAGAAGTATCCGTATACGGTCAAACTTGCCGCGTGCGCCATCGTGCTCGAGGCAATCATGGGTATCGGTGCGGGTATCATTTCGGCGGTTAAGCGTTATTCCTTCTGGGATATTTTGGTAACGCTCACCACGTCGATTCTCGTTGCCGTCCCGGCTTTCTGGCTTGGTATGTTGCTGCAGCTGTTCTTTGGCGTCATTCTCAAGGACGCCACGGGCGGTGCATTCTCCATGCCGATCTCGGGTGCCGGCGGTTCCAGCTCTCAGTATCAGGATTGGATGCACTATGTGCTTCCGACCATTACGCTGGCTTCGGTTTCGACCGCTTATGCCGCCCGCATTATGCGCTCGCAGCTGCTTGACGTCATGAACCAGGATTACATCCGTACGGCAAAAGCCAAGGGTCTCTCCAATCGTGCGATCATCATCAAGCATGCGCTTAAGAATGCACTCATCCCCGTCGTTACCTATATTGGTGTCGACTTTGGTGGCATGCTTTCGGGCGCCATCCTGACCGAGACGGTCTTCAACTGGCCCGGTATCGGCTATGAGGTCTATCGCGCCATTAGCATGCGTGACTGGCCCATCGTTATGGGCGGCGTTACGCTCATCGTCGTCGTCGTCATGGTGATCAACCTGCTCGTCGACATTAGCTATGCATTCCTCGACCCGCGCATCCGCCTTGGCGGTCCGTCGGATAAGGCCTAAGGGAGGTACGTCTCATGCAGGAAACTGATTCTCAGTCTCAGGAGCAGGCTACCGCCACCAAGGCCGCATCTGCTCCCGCCAAGTCCCGCACGCTGTGGGGCGACGCTTTTAAGCGTCTTCGTAAAAACAAACTCGCCGTTATCGGTGTCTGCTGGATTATCATCGTCGTTGTGGTTGCCCTGACCGCAGATCTGTGGGCTAAGCCCTGGCTCGGTTCGCCGACGGCTTCCGATTCGACCACCATGGCCGAGACGTCGCTGCTGGCTCCGTGTGCCGAGCATCCGTTTGGCACCGACTCCCTTGGCCGCGACATACTTGTTCGTGTTATCTACGGTGCACGTGTTTCGCTTTCCGTCGGTATTATGGCCACTGCCATCTCCACGGTGATCGGTCTGATCATGGGCGCCCTGGCCGGTTTCTATGGCGGCATCTGGGATACGATTATCATGCGCTGCGCGGATATCTTCCTGGCGTTCCCGTACGTGCTGTTCGTCGTCGCCATGATCGCCGTTATCGGCCGCGGTCTTCAGAACGTCTTTATCGCTATCGGCATCCTCGGCTGGCCTTCGATTGCGCGCGTTTTCCGCTCTGCAATCTTGACGGTCAAGGAAAACGACTATGTTGACGCTGCGCGCGCCATGGGTGCATCCGATGCCCGTATCGTTATGCGCCACATTTTCCCGAACTCCGTCGCCTCCATCGTGGTCTACGCGACCATGAACATTGGTGGCGCCATTCTGACCGAGTCCGCTCTGTCCTTCCTCGGCATGGGTGTTATTCCGCCTACGCCTTCGTGGGGCTCCATGATTCAGGACGGCCAGCAGTATCTTCTGACTGCTCCCTGGATGATGATCATGCCCGGTCTGGCAATTCTCTCGACGGTGCTCGCCTTCACCCTGCTGGGTGACGGTCTGCGCGACGCCCTCGACGTCAAGATGAAGGACGCATAAGGATGAAGAAGAACAAGAACTATGTGGACCTGAAGGACCAGCCGGTTCCCGAGGGCCAGCATCTGCTCGAGGTCGATGACCTTAAGATGTATTTCCACACCGAGGATGGCGTCGTTCGCGCTGTCGACGGTGTCTCCTACACGCTCGATCGCGGCGAGACCCTGGGAGTCGTCGGTGAATCCGGCTCCGGTAAGTCCGTGACCGCCATGACCATCATGGGCCTTATCTCGATGCCTCCGGGAAAGATCGAGGGCGGTGACGTTCGCTATCGCGGCCGCTCCATCCTCGAGATGACCGAGGAAGAGATGCAGCACATTCGTGGCAACGATATCGCGATGATCTTCCAGGATCCTATGACCTCCTTGAACCCGGTTTATAAGATCGGCAAGCAGGTGGGCGAGGGCCTTCGTCTGCACCGTGGCTACTCCAAGCAGGAGGCGCTCAAGCGTGCCACCGAGCTTTTGGACCTCGTTGGTATTCCCGAGCCCGAGAAGCGCGTCAATGAGTATCCGCACCAGTTCTCTGGCGGTATGCGTCAGCGCGTCATGATTGCCATGGCTCTTGCCTGCGATCCCGATATTCTGATTGCCGACGAGCCCACGACTGCTCTGGACGTTACCATCCAGGCTCAGATTATTGAGCTTATGCAGGAAATGCAGGAGAAGAACGGCAACGCCATCATCATGATTACCCATGACCTGGGCGTCGTTGCCGATATGGCCGATAAGATCATGGTTATGTACGCCGGCCGTCCCGTCGAGTTCGGTACTGCTGAGGAAATCTTCTACGAGAGCCGCCACCCCTACACCTGGGGCCTTATCCGCTCCATCCCGGAGCAGGCCATCGAAGAGAAGAAGCCGCTTACGCCGATTCACGGCAACCCGCCTTCACTCATGAACCTGCCCGAGGGCTGCGTCTTCTCTCCTCGCTGCCCCTATGCGACGGACAAGTGCCGCAAGCAGCGCCCCGAGCGCGTTGTCACCGAGTCTGGTCACTACTCTGCGTGCCACTACTCCGGTGACCCCGAGTTCCTCAAGAACGCTCCTGAGACGTCCCGTACGCGCAAGGATTCCAAGAAGGGAGGCGAGGCGTAAATGGCAGACAATAACGAGCGTACTCCGCTGCTGAAGGTCGAGCACCTCTCTAAGGAGTTCCCCGCAGAGTCCGGCATGTTCGCCAAGCGTTTTTCCAAACGCGTCGTCTCTGCTGTGAACGACATCTCTTTTGAGATTTATCCTGGTGAGACCTTTGGTCTGGTTGGTGAATCTGGTTGCGGTAAGTCCACGACGGGCCGCACCATCATGCGTCTGACCAAGCCGACTGCCGGTAAGGTGTTCTTCCAGGGCAAAGATGTTGCCGAGATGAGCAAGCATGAGATCAAGGACATGCGTCGTGAGATGCAGTTTATCTTCCAGGATCCTTATGCTTCGCTGAACCCTCGTATGACCATTGGCGAGATCGTCTCCGAGCCCATGACCATTCACGGCGTGGGCACCAAGGAGGAGCGTATTGAGCGCGTCCGCGAGCTGCTGGACGTCGTCGGTCTGAACCCCGAGCACATCAACCGCTATCCGCACGAGTTCTCCGGCGGTCAGCGTCAGCGTGTCGGCATTGCCCGCGCATTTGCGCTGAAGCCCAAGCTGATTATCTGCGACGAGCCTGTCTCTGCACTTGACGTTTCCATTCAGGCCCAGGTTTTGAACCTGCTGAAGGAGCTTCAGGATAAGTTCGGTACTGCTTATCTCTTCATTGCTCACGACCTCTCCGTCGTGCAGCACATTTCTGATCGCGTTGCCGTTATGTATCTGGGCAAGATGGTCGAGGTTTCGGACTGGAAGACGCTCTACAGCGAGCCTCACCATCCGTACACGCAGTCGCTGCTGTCTGCCGTGCCGGTGCCCGATCCTGATATCCAGAAGACCCGCAAGCGCATTATCCTCGCCGGCGATCCACCGTCACCGCTGGATCCGCCGACCGGCTGCCGTTTCCACACGCGCTGCCCGATCGCGCAGGGCATCTGCTCCGAGAAGCTGCCTGAGTTTAAGGAAGTTGCTCCGGGCCACTGCTGCGCCTGCCACTTCGCGGAGCCGTTCCCGATCAAGGAATCGCACATCGACCTGTAGTCGGTTGTTTTCGTCCGGGCCCGCCCTGTTGTTACTTTTCAGAACGTCCTCGGACATGTCGGAAGCCCCGCTGCGCGCTACGCGCTGCGGGGCTTCCTCCGTCCTGCGGGATGTTCTGAAAAGTAACAACAGGTCGGGCCCTGCGGTAACTCGGCAGGGGGAGTGTGATTCCTTGATCGCTCACTTAATCTAATGGAAAAGATAGCGAGGCCGGAGCTTTAGCTCCGGCCTCCTTATATAAGGGCTCGGCAAAGCCGAGCCAACAAATTTGTATCAGCCCCCAGAACATGTTTGAGAACTGTGCCTGAAGTACGTATTTGCAGGCTCCGTATCGGTGTTGCCTCCCGGCGCATTCCGCAGGGGGAGCGATATTTTGCAGCACGAAGTGCGCAGCAAAATATCGCTCATGCCCGAGGACGCGCCGGGAGGCAACACCGATACGGAGCCGGACACACGGATCTACCTGCGCATTTACAAATTCGTAAACTTTTTTCAAAAAAGTGCTTGCACAGTTCTCGAATCATAGGTTATTATCTTCCTCGTTGAACGCGCGGGTTCAACAAAACGATCCGCGAATCAACAACATACCATGTCGGAGTGGCGGAATTGGCAGACGCGCTAGCTTGAGGTGCTAGTGACCGCTTTTTGGTCATGCGGGTTCAAGTCCCGCCTCCGACACCATCGCATTTGAGAAGCCTCTTCGGAGGCTTTTTTGTTATCGATAGACGGTGGGATCCACGATGGAAACGCTTGAACGCAACGAGTGGGCAGACGTTGCCCAACTAGTCGAGATCACGAGCGATGCTGTCATCATCTGCGAGCTCGACGGAACCATTCTGCATGTGAATAATCGCTTACTTGGTTTGATGTGCGAGGAACGCGCCGACGTCATCGGTGGAGATGTTAAAGACGTCCTGTACTCGTCCGCTTTTGAACGTGCGACGGAACATCGTCTGCCATTTGAAACTGATGGCTCCGAGAACGAACTGATGCTCAAACTGAGTGACGGCTCTTTTATTCCCGTCTTGGTTCGTGCGGGCTCCGTAACGCCTCCACACATCTTTGGGCGCCGCGCACCACGTGTCCTGGTGGCGCTTCACAGTATCGAGGAACAGTATTCTCACGACCGGCAACTCAAGCGTGCGTTATCGGAGCTTAGAGTGGCGAACAAGCGTCTCTCTGGCACGCTCTCGGTCATTATGAGCACTGTGGGCTCCGATGAGTTGCCCAGCCTGCTTGATACCGTTTTGAACCAGCTTGTAGGAACGCTCGATGCTTCGGGTGCTGCTATCTATTTTTCTGAGAGCGGCGGCTTTAAGCTTCGCGGTGTTTCCAAGGAGCTGCTCGACAGCTACCTGCCCGAGTTTTTGCCGTATGGCGCTGGCATTCCGACGTATGTTCTTCGCGAGTCGCGTGCCTGTCGCTTGTCGATTCAACAGGACCTTGAGGGCGATAAGGCCGCCTCCGGTATGTTCATGGACCTGGATAATCGTTCTAAGCACCTGTTGCGCATGCAGGATATGCCTCCGTACCGCAGTGAAATCTGTCTTCCCGTTTTTTACGGTACGCAGATCCTTGGCGTGCTGGAAGTTGGTTGGAAACGCCCCCAGGCACCGCTTGCCTATGACGTTAATGTGCTCGAGGTCATTTGCGATTACCTGTCTATCCAGCTGGTCGGCATGGCATCGAGCCTTCGCTCCCGTCGCACGGCCGAGCTTGGCCGCTCGCTCAATGTCTTGCGGGATGAGTTGTTTACCTTTCTAGACGATTCCGCCGCGGCTACCCAGGCGGTATCGTCCGAGATCTGCAATATGCTCAACTGCCATTTTTGCCCTATTGAGTATGACGCCAGCCTGGATTCCTACGTCATAGATTTTGAAGGCGGCAGTCGCGTTGCTTTGCCGGACGATCCCGAGAAGCTTTTCTTTTCCACGACGGCGCCAGCGGCACGTTTGGGGGCTGCCCCCGATGGCTTTGAGGCATCTGTTTTGGGCGGCACGAGTGCCGAGGACCTTAAACACGTCCGTATAACTCGCGTTGACGAATCGATGCCTATGGGAGGCTGGCTTAGGGCACATGGCCTGCCTTGCCAGGGTCTCTACGTCGACGCCGGCATCGAGGCGGGGCGCCCGCGCTCTGAGAGCGATGGCAAGCACAGTAACGACGCGATCGTTCCTGCTTCTGTTGCGAAGGGCCCGACGACGCGCGCGCTGCTGCTTCGTGATGGTAGCCAAGAGCCGATTGATGATCTTGAATATGACTACTTGGTGCACTTGGCTCATGACTTTGAACTGATCTACGAAGGCGAATCTCAAAAGCGCGAGGAGCGCCATATCGCTCAGACCCTCCAGATCGGCATGAGAAATTCCCTGGGGGATGTTCCGGGTATCGCAACCGATTCGGTGTACCTGTCGGCCACGAACTCGGCGTTGGTCGGCGGTGATTTCTATACCCTCATCCGTCTTCCCGACGACTGCGCCGTCATGATTCTGGGTGATGTGTCTGGCAAAGGCATTGAGGCTGCATCGATGTCCGCGCTCGTCAAGACGGCCCTGACGGCATATGCCTGGGAGGGCGCTGGACCGGCCCGCATGGCACGCTCCCTTAACAGCATGCTCATGGGCTTTTCGAGGGTCGAGACGTTCGTGACGGCCTTTATCGCCAAGATTGACCTTAAAGCCGGACACGCAACGTATTGTTCGGCGGGCCATCCTCCGACCATGGTCATCAGGCCAGAGTCGATGCCGCTGGGTGGCGACGAGGCTCGTGGGGGAGAGGTCGAGCTGCTTGGATGCCAATCGGGGGTAATCGGTGCCTTTGAGAGCATGGTGTACGAGACAGGCGTGTTTACGTTCGCTCCTGGTGACATGCTATTTATGTACACCGACGGAACAATCGAAGCACGTGACCGCTCGGGTGCTTTCTTTGGCGAGCAGCGCCTTCGTGACCTTCTGCTCTCTGTCTCGGGTGAGGGCGTATCGGGAATCTGCGGCAAGGTCTTGGGCGAGCTCGACCGATTTACCGAATCGGCGCTGGACGATGACATTGCATTGGTGTCCCTTGAGTTTTTACGGGGTCGTTCATAGACGACGCTGGGCGGGCTGAATCCGTACGGTTGGGGAAACGAATGCATCGAGTGGGCTTTTTTGGGGAACCATGGTCGTATGAATGAGTGGAATGACATAGCGGTTTTGACACCACCAGGCGATATCGACATCGCCACGGTGCCTGTGCTGCGTCGGCGGTTGGATGCTTTGATTGGCCGCGGCGTGCGTCGTGTCGTCATCAACTGTCAGGCTGTTAGCTTTATCGATTCGACGGGCTTGGCATTCCTGCTTACGCGCGCTCGTGAGCTCATGAGGCGAGAAGGTCTGCTTTCGCTCGTCAATGCATCAGGTGAAGTTGTTCGCTTTTTGGAGATTGCTCGTCTTGTCGATATTCTTCATGTCGCGGGGCCGGCACGGGAGTCTATTCCCGCTATTCCGGTGGGGGAGCTGCCTCGCTGGAGTAAGAGCGTCGAGGTCCGTCAGGGTATCGAAAATCTTCCATACTACCGACATCGCATCGCCGAACTCCTTGAATCGCTTCCGTTGCGCCGTGACGAGCGCTACGATGTCGCATTGGCGTCGGGGGAGGCGCTGGGTAATGCCTATGACCATGCGGGCGGTATCGGGTGCGTCCTGACGGTTCAGGCCTATGGCGATCGCGTTGTGGTTGAGGTGCTTGATCGAGGTGCCGGCTATTCTATCGATGAAACGAGCGAACCGGTCGCATCAGAGGAGCGCGGCCGTGGTATCAAGCTTATGCGTATGCTCGTCGATAACGTGGAGGTTGCTCGTCGTACGGACGGCGCCGGCACGCGCGTGCAGATGGTGAAGCTGTTTAGCGGAGCGCTGGAATCGTGTGCCTAGCCAATCGCTTTAGCGCGTTTAGCTACTAAGAACATGCGGCAGACAAGTTTTTTGAAAAAAGTACTTGCGTCTTTTGGACAACTCGCGTAAATTAATAACCCGCAAGCGGACATGGCTCAGTTGGTAGAGCACAACCTTGCCAAGGTTGGGGTCGCGGGTTCGAGCCCCGTTGTCCGCTCCAAGCGTAACAGCCCGACTACTACGGTAGCCGGGCTTTTTCGTACCCGTCGTCTGGGCTCGAACCCGAGAGGGAGCGAGCGTTTGGGGCGTGGCTGTGGCGTTGTTTGCCGCGAATGTCCGCTTTGGGCGTATCATCGTGGGCATCTCGCAAAACCTCGTTGCAAGGGAGGCGCACCCCATGGCTACAGAAAAGTCCTCTTCGCGCTCATGGATGTCCGATGCCGCGATTTATCAAATCTACCCGCGCTCGTTTAAGGATTCGACTGGTTCGGGTCTGGGCGATATCGCGGGCATTACCCAGCAGATGGACTATCTTGAGCGGCTGGGTATCGAGGCCATCTGGCTGAGCCCGTTTTACCCATCGCCTCTTGTTGATGGCGGCTATGATGTGGCGGACTACTGCGATGTAGACCCACGTCTCGGCTCGCTTGACGACTTCGATGACATGATCGCTGCGGCTCACGCGCACGGCATCAAGGTCATCGTCGACATCGTGCCCAACCATTCGTCCAACCAGCACCCCTGGTTCAAAGCCGCTCTTGCCGCCGGCCCCGGATCGCCCGAGCGCGCCCGTTATATCTTCCGCGATGGTCGCGGCGAGCACGGCGAGCTGCCTCCCACCAATTGGAATGCCAACTTTGGCGGCCCCGCCTGGACGCGCGTCGCGGACGGTCAGTGGTATCTGCACATGTTTACGCCCGAGCAGCCGGACTTTGACTGGTCGTGCCCCGAGGTTCATGCGTTCTTTTGCGACGTCCTGGCGTTTTGGAGCGATCGAGGCGTCGATGGCTTTCGCATTGATGTGGCGCACGGTCTCGCCAAGGATCTCGACCGCGATGACCTCGACCGGTGGCATCTCGCCGAGGGCGATGACATGGTTGAGGACGGCACCCATCCGCTGTGGGACCGCAAGGAGGTCCACGAGATCTATCGCGAGTGGCGCCGCGTGTTCGACCGCTATGATCCGCCACGCAGCGCCGTTGCCGAGGCGTGGGTGCTGCCCGAGCGCCAGTATCTCTACGCGCGTCCCAGCGAGCTTGGCCAGACATTCAACTTTGAGTTTGCCAAGGCCACTTGGACCTATGATGACATGCACGCTGCAATCGAGGAGGGCTTGAAGGCAGCTATAGAATCCGATTCCGCCTCGACCTGGGTGCTCTCCAACCACGACGTGCCGCGCGTGGCGACGCGCTATGCCCTGCCGCAGATCAAGGCGACGCGCTACCACCAGATTGCGCTCGACTGGCTTTTACGCGACGGGTCGTCTTATGACGAGGACCGTGAACTCGGCGAGCGCCGCGCGCGGGCGGCCCTTTTGCTCGAGCTGGCGCTTCCGGGCTCGGCATACGTGTATCAGGGTGAGGAGCTCGGCCTTTTTGAGGTGGCTGACATTCCGTGGGCTGCACTCGAAGATCCTACTGCGACCAATACGCACGGACCGAAGCGCGAGAAGGGGCGCGACGGCTGCCGTGTGCCCCTGCCGTGGGTGGCGGCGGACGATCCCGCGCAGGGCGGATCGTTTGGGTTTTCACCGGCGGACGCCGATGCGGCGCCCCATCTGCCGCAGCCTGCATGGTTTTCCGATTACGCTGCCGATAGGGAAGAAGCGGACCCGACATCGATGCTTGCGCTCTATCGTGACGCCCTCTGGCTGCGGCGCAAGCTGCGCGGGTGCGCCAACGATCTCGCGTGGCTCGATCTTGACGGGCGCACCGGCCTTGCGGATGGTGCCGAGGGCGCTGAGGGCGGCGTCATCGCCTATCGCCGCGACAACGGCTGGGCGTGTGTGACGAACTTCGGTGCAGCACCCGTGGAGCTGCCGGCGGGCAGGGTCCTGCTCACCTCATCACCGCTTGCAGACGGCAGGCTCGCGCAGGACAGTTCTGCCTGGATCATGCTCGTTGAGTTGTAGGGGCCTCTTGCGGCGAGTTTGCGTTTGCCTGCGCTTTCCGTGGTGGCTGATGTCTTCGCGAGGTTCGCGAGGGCGTCGCAAAACTTTTCAAAAAAGTTCTTGCATTTGGGTGGATCATCCCGTATATTAAATCCTCGCAGGCGGACATGGCTCAGTTGGTAGAGCACAACCTTGCCAAGGTTGGGGTCGCGGGTT
>UQTR01000039.1 GCA_900544065.1 uncultured Collinsella sp. | reverse complement strand
ATCAGGCTGCGGGAGTTTTTCTCTGCCTCTGAAAAGTCGTAGTCGATCTGGTCGAGCAGACGAACCGCTGTTTCATCCCTGTAAAGGTTCGGGTACAGCTCCGTACACAGCTTCCGGGAATATAGCGGGAGGATCAGCGTCTCCTGCACGGTGTTTTTCTCAATTTTACATTCCATAGGTTTCTTCCTCAGTGAATAAAAACTGTCATAATTGCCGCCAGCATAGCCGCTATGACCGTCATGCCTATCGCCATGTGCAGGATGGATGCAAAAATGCCCGTGCTTGATACCCTTACTTCCGCGCCGTGACGCAGAGCCACCTTTTCTTTTTGCGCATCTGCACCTCGTGAAAACCCGCCTGCTCCAGACACGCCTTTAATTCAATGTCCTTGTAGATGGTCATGCCGCCGATGATCTGCGTCCACCTCTCGTCCTTGTCCGTATTGCCATTGCTCTCGTTGCAGATAAGAATTGTCCCGCCTGGCTTCAGCGTCCGCCGGATCTCGCGGAAGCAGCGGGGCAAATCAGGCCAAAAATAGACGGTCTCAAAGGCCGTGGCGGCATCGAAGTAGCTATCCTCAAACGCCATATCTGCCACACTGCCTTGCAGAACGGCGCAACGCCCCTCCTGAATTGCAATTCGGTTGAGTTTTCTAGTCTTCTCCACGCTGACGGGCGAATAGTCGATGCCCTTGACGACGCCATGTGGGCATTTTTTCAGCAGCCGTTTTATGTTCGCCCCGCCGCCGCAGCCGCAATCCAGCACCTTGGCATTTGGCGCAAGTCGTAGAAATCGAAGTCCCCACCGCGCCACAGGGCTGTGGCCCAGGTTCATCATGGCAACCATAAGTTTTCCGCCGAGGCCCACGGGCTTGCGGGTGTTTTCAAAGAACGACATCTGGTCCCTCCGATTTCGTGCATTCCGCATAGGTCAACGGGAACGAGGCCTTCAGCACCGCGCTTTTCTGCACCGCCCAGCCGTTTTGACGCAGGAAACGTAGGTATTCCTCGCTTGTCCACCTGCTGTGGAGGGGGAATCCCGCCATACTCATGAAAAAGGCTTTTGCCTTGCCGGAAACCGAGTTCCCCGCGTGGGTGAAGGTTGGCGCGATGAGCACGCCGTCGTCCTTCATCACCCGCCTGATTTCTTGCAGGGCCTTTTCCGGATGCGGCACTATGTGAAGCGCGTTGGACGCGATCACCACTTCGAAGGACTTTTGTGCATAGGGCAGGTGGAACATATCTTGTACGGAAAAGTGCAGCTTTGCGGATTGATTGCCCCGTTTTGCTTCAAGGATCATCTTTGCAGAAGCGTCCGTAGCCTCGATGTGCGCCGCCGCATTCACGATGTTCTTTGCGATAAGCCCCGTGCCGGTGGCAACCTCCAGTACGGTTTTTGCTTTCACCACTGGCCGGATCAGCCCATACATCTTCTCATACGCCGCCCGGTCGTTTCGCATGAAACGGTCGTACCGACCAGCATTCTTGTCCCAGAAGCCCTTGCGTTCGTGCATGGCTATCGCCCCCAAACAGTTAGAGCTATCTAACTATAGCACACGAATCAGCAGCCGTCGTTCGGCTCTGCAATGCGGGCGTAGAGCTTGCTCGGGAGCTCAATCGTGCGGAGTTTGTCGGCTTTCCTCCTCTCCTCGTCGAGCCGGCAAGGCTGGTCGTGCGAGTCGAGCCCATAGCAAGACGTATGCTGCCTCAAGATCTGATCGCTGAGAGCCCGCAAGGCCCAGTCATTATCGATTACGGGAATGCCGGTATATGCATCTGGTGAAGGCAGCGCCATCGGCGGGGAGAAGAACGGCTCATGTGCTAAACAGTTTCCAATGGCTAACTCATGGAGGCATATCATGCGCTTTTCGACTCTCGGGGACCCGACAAACCCCGCAATCCTATTTTTCCATGCCATGGGCGTTGTGGGCGAAAGTAGCGAGCGCGTGGCGAAGCACTTGGCGGATCGGTACTATTGCGTCATGCCGACGTCGACGGTCTATTGCGAGAACCAGCGCTATGCGGGTCGAGCAGACGAGGTGCGCCAGGTCGAGGAATTCCTTCGCGGACATGGGGTTGACCGTCTGGCGCTCGTAGTCGCCTCTTCCATCGGCGTTGATCTGGGGATGGCGTTTCTCGCCCGCGGCGCGGTGCCGGTGGATCATGTCTTTTTCGATGGGGGACAGTTTGCGCAGATAGGCGCTGGGGCGCGAGCTGCCATGGCGCCGTTGCTGTACCTAGCTATAAAGAGCCTGTATTGGACCCGCGGCGCCACGCTCAAACGTATCATGTGGTGCGACGATGAGGCTATCCGTCCGTACTTCATCGAGGCGGGCCGCAGACTCACATTAGCAAATATGTGGCGCCAGATGACCGATAGCCTCGTGGACGCGCCGTTTCCCATGCTGCCGGCAATCCTTCAGAAACGCACGTTTTGGGAATTCGGATCGGCGGAAGACCATTTCAAATATCGAGATGCTGTTATGGAAGCTTGGCCCAAGGGCAACTTCCCGATCTTCAGAGGCCACAACCACATGCAGTTCCAAATCGACGACACGCAGGGCTTTGCCGCCATGCTCGCGCACGTGATTGAGACGGGCGAGCTCCCGGAGCTGTCGTTTTGCAACTAGCCAACGCGAGAGGGGCGTTTTGTGCGTGAGGAAGGGCGCGGAAAGCTGAATACAACTGAAACGACGGGACGGCAGAATCAACGCCATCGAGTGGGAGTAATGTTTAAGAAACCAACTTCTGCAAAATTGAAAAAATAGGTGTCTTAACTGACGATTATCGCCTCCTCTGATAAGCTAAACAGGGGAGGCGATTTCCTTGAAACTGTATCATCGCGAGCATTATTTGAAAAAAATCCGGCCGTTCTACGATGACGACCTGATCAAGGTGATCACGGGTATCCGCCGCTGTGGCAAATCTTGCCTCATGGCGACGATTGTCGAAGAACTGAGAGATCGCGGCGTCGAAGATAAGGACATCATCTATCTCGACCTTGATAAGCGCGGCAACCGCTCGATTAAGACGCCTGATCAGCTGGAGGATAAAATCGAGTCGCTTCTTGCTGACGACGACTTCAAATACCTCTTCATCGATGAGGTGCAGAACGTCCGAGACTACGAGGAGGTCGTGAACGCTTACAACTCAGATGGCGGCTTCTCGATATTCATCACAGGCTCCAACTCGTATCTGCTGTCTGGCGAGCTGATGACCAAGCTCACGGGTCGATACGTGGAGTTCGAGATGTTCACCCTGTCCTTTTCCGAGTTCCTCGACATGAAGAGGTTCATGGGCAAGGAGGTCGGTGACGCGCAAATCGAATTTGACGAATACTTACGGTATGGTGGGTTTCCCCGGTCTCTGGAATACGACGATCCCGAGGCGAAGGCTCGCTATATCGAGGACGTCGTTGGGCAGATCGTCGACAAGGACATCAGGTCTCGCAACAAGATCCGGAACATCGATACGTTCAACCGTGTCATGACCTATGTCATCAACAACTACGGTGCGCCAACGAGTCTCACCAACCTTCACGACTATTTCACCAAGTCAGAGCGCATTGCCGTCGAGAGGCGGACGATTGCCGCGTATATCCAGATGCTCGTCGATGCCAAGGTGCTCTACAGATGCGAGAGATTCGACCTTAAGTCCCGCAAATCGTTGCGCGGCGAGGAGAAGTACTACCTCGCGGATCCAGGCATCTATTTTGCTCGTAATGTCGATGTCCGGTTGAACTACGGGCCCTCGTTGGAAAACGCCTTGTACATCTATCTCCGCTCGAGGGGATATAAACTATCCGTAGGCCGTATCGGGAAGCTCGAGTGCGACTTCATCGCTCGTAGGCGCAACGCCTACGCCTACATCCAGGTTTCGATGACAATCGCCGATAGGGACGTAGAGGAGCGGGAGTACAGGCCGTTCGGCCACATCAGGGACGGGTATCCGCGCTACCTTTTCACGCTTGATCCCCTGCTGCAGGAGAGGGACGGCGTCAGGCATCTGAACATGGTGTCGTTTATGAAAGACGACGGCGATCTAATTTGAGTGGAGGCCGGCTCCGATTCATGTCGGCATTGATTAATGCCCGCGATGCTTTTGCTTGCGCTTTAGCTTTCGCTGTTCGAAGCGCGCTTCCTGCTACCAAGGATGGAGCGTGCATTTCCGACACGCCTGCACGAGCGTGGAAATATGGACACACGATCGTGGATTATCGGACGCTTGATGAACGAGAGTGGATAATCTCCCACTTTGAGCTCAAAGTTAGGCTCAAAGTGGGAGATTATCCACTCTCGTTTTCCGACATGTGCCTTGCCTGCGGCTCTGGTGTGCGCCGAGCGCGTGTGCGGACCAATCGAGCCGCCTGAATGAATAGCCATCGGGATAATCTTGCCCTGCCCGTCCATCTACAACCTGGCATTCATCTCGCCCGTCTCGTTGTTCACTCCCGGGATGGTTGCCTCTTTGACCTCGTTGAAATCCACCAGCATCGATACGTTTCTTTCCGTGCGTCGATTTGCCATATTTTAGCCAGCGGTTGCGGCTCCTTGTCGCGGAAATGCCGGCTGCTGCGATCGCTACGCCAACTGCGCTCAAGACGACTGCCGTTGCGCCGTTGTCGCTTGTTGCGGGCAGGACAGTCTCGGTGTGCTTAACGACCGCTGGTGTCTTGGCGGGGGAGGAGGCTGCGGCTGACTTTTCTGTTTTAGGCTGCGGCGTGGGCTCGGGCTTGGTTTCTGGATTGGGTTTCACCTCTGGGTTCGGCTTAACGTCAGGGCTGGGCTCGGGATCGGTCGCGTCGGTTGCAATCAAGTGCACGTCGCTGTCGAAGACGTAGCGGATGTAGTAGTCGTGCCGCGTTTCGCGCATAATCCCCTGGCCGCTATCGTAGTCATGGTCAACTTGCGTGCCAAGGAGGGTTGAGCTGATGAGGTTTAGCCTATAAGGGATTTGGTCGTCGGCATAGCCGCCTGTAAAGACTACGGTTGCTCTTACGTGATTATCAATCATGGTCAGGGCAATAGAGACGCTTGCCTCTTTGGGGTTCTCGGTTTTTATAAGGCTTTCGGTATCGGTGTCAATCTTGAAGAGATGGACGGTGTCGTTAAGCCCGTAGATGAAGTCCTCGGGTTTGTCGGGGAAGTCGTATACAAACGCCTCATTCTGGACCAACATGAAGGCGGGAGGGAGCTCCAGGTCATAGTTATGGTCGACAACGTCGGTAGCTGTGAGGTTGCCTTCCGCGTTGGCTTCATCGCAGGTAATGAGCGTTGCAGCATCGGGTTCGGGCATTTCGGCTGCCAGTGCCGAACCGGGTAGCAAGAGCTGCCCGGACACAAGAATAATCGCTCCGAAGGCGACTACTCTAACGCTCGCATGACGCTTGACGCTGCGGATAAACGAGCTGGTTCGATCGTTCTGGGTTTGTGGTGCATGCTGTCCATACATAAGGCGCTCCTTGTTCGTAGGCCGGTTTCCGCGGATCAATATTGCGCCTGGCCGATGAGACTAGGCTCTTTCACGCGAACGCTTACGCGAGCAGGGAGAAAGCTCAAGTTAATTTTCCCACAGCCGACACTTCGCGAGCAACATTCTGCCCGCTTGATTCTTGGAGAGAGAATCAAGGTGGCTGGGGAGTTATCAGCCAATGGGATTGTGTCTAGAGAGCGCGAACAAGAGATGTGGTCTGCAGACGACTGAATAGCTCCATCCGTTTTGGTTACAACAAAAAACGTGCCGCGCGCCTGCGGCATGAAGGAGGGAGATTCCTATGAATATCGTTGTATTGAGCGGTAGCCCGCGTAAGGGCGCCAATACCGACATTATGGTCGAAGCGTTTGCCGAGACCGCGCGTGAGGCCGGCCATGCGGTCGAGGTCGTCCGCGTTGCCAGCAAGAAGATCGCTGGTTGCCTGGGATGCCAGCACTGCTTTACCCATGAGGGCACCTGTGTGCAGAAGGACGACATGGCCAAGGTGATCGAGTCGCTGAAAGGCACCGATATGGTTGTCTTCGCTTCGCCTATCTACTGGTTTGATATTACCGCGCAGGAGAAAGCCGCCATCGACCGCCTTTACGCCTTCGGTGCTACGGGCTTCCCGTTCACCAAGACGGCCCTTTTGCTCGATAGCCACAGCGAGGGCGTCTATGATGCTGCGATCGCCATGTACAAGTCCGCATGCGCATACTGCAAGTGGGAGGACCAAGGCGTTGTCACCATCAGCGGTATGACCGAGCGCGACAGCATGGCCTCCTCGCCCAAGTTGGAAGAGGTGCGAGAGCTCGCTCGCAAGCTGGCCTAAGGACAAGAAGAGCGCATGGCAATCGGCACGAGCGGAAATGCTTGCTGTCCTTACCAAGAGGATTGCTGATTGCCAAGCGTTGATGCTCTCGCGGGCAATTCCGGCGAGCTAAAACGCCTTCTCGCTCAAGAACTCCCTGAATGCGGGGATGTCAAAGCCCACGAGGCCACGTCCGCGCTCCCCGATAACGCCGTCTTCGAGGAGGCGGCGTTTGTACTGACTTGCGTAGTTTCTAGCGACGCCCATGCGCTTGGCTATCTCCGAGACCCTGCTGGGGCCAGAATCGAACAGAAGACTGAGGGTGAAAATCGGGAGTTCTATTCCCGATTTTGACCGATTTAGGTTTGTGCGAGATAATGAACTCCGAACAGGAGGCGATTCTATGTACATCGAGCGCGAAATTGAACAGACGATAGATTCGATGCTGGGGCAGGGAAAAGTTGTCCTGGTGACCGGGGCGCGCCAAGTTGGGAAGACGACGGTTCTCAAGCAACATCTGGGCGACCGATTCGACTATGTTTCGATGGAGAACCCGCGGGATTATCTCCTTGCAAAAGAGGACGCCGCCCTGTTTTTCGAGTCTCATGATCTGCCGATTATCATCGATGAGATTCAGCGCGTGCCTGAGCTTTTTTCTCCGGTGAAGTGGGTTGTTGATCAATCAGGGGAGAAGGGCCGAATCGTCCTCACGGGATCCCAGACATATCACCTCATGAAGGGGGTGAGCGAATCTTTGGCGGGGAGGATCAGAATCTTGGAGATGCCCTCTCTAAGCTTGCGAGAGCTCGTCGGCGGTTCCCAGAGTCCTCGTCCGTATATCCCCGAAAAGATTTCCTTAGCATCTAAGATGTCTTCGGGAAATATTTGGAACATCATCCATAGGGGTTCGATGCCCGAACTGCAAGACCAGAATATCGATTGGGACTCCTATTATTCCGACTACGTTGCCGCATATCTCGAACGCGATGTTCGCGATCTTGTAAACGTGAAGGATGAGGCGAAGTTCTACAGCTTTATGGTCGCGTGCGCAGCGAGAACGGGGCAACTGTTGAATGCCACCGATATTGGAAACACCGTTGATGTCGACCGTAAGACGGTAAAGGCTTGGCTCTCGGTTTTGCAGGCGTCGAACATCGTTCGGATTGTCGAGCCCTTTTGGCCTAATGTCGATAAGCGTCTGACCAAGACCCCAAAGATATTCTTCATGGACACGGGCCTTGTTTGTCATCTTACGAGATGGATAACACCGGAGCAATTGCGCAACGGGGCCGCGGCGGGGCATATATTTGAGACGTTCGTTGTCTCAGAAATTTTGAAGAGCTTTATGAATGCGGGGAAGAGCCTTCGTGATGTATGGTTCTACCGGGATCAAAAGAAGCGCGAAATCGATTTGCTCATCCAAGAGGGTCATATCTTACATCCCGTCGAGGTGAAGATGTCTGCTACGGTGAGTAGAGACGCGGTGAAGAACTTTACCTGTCTTGACGGCCTATCTGGCTATGAGATCGGGTTTGGGCACGTTGTCTGTCAAACTCCGGAACCATACCTCATTACCAAGGATGTCCAGGCGGTCCCGGTGTGGAGCATATGATTTACGTGGCAGTGGCGCGGTCTTGATTGATGGTTGCCAAGAGGATTGCTGATTGCCATGCGTAGTTGCTGACATTGTCGTCTTTGCCTTGCATGTCTAATGGCGGGGCCCGGAGCTCAGTATTTACTGCGCTCCGGGCCCCGTTGGTTTGTGGCTTGGACCAGCTCGACTGCCGTCGTCCTAGTCAAACAGGCTCGGCATGTCGTTTTCCTTCATGAGGGCACCGGCGGAGGGCAGACTCTGCGCGGTGAACTTTTCGGCCGAGACGCCGGCGCCAAGGATTTCCTCGGTTGTGCCGACGGTGGTGACTGAGCGGCCCTTCTTGGCGGTAAAGGCCTGGACGCCCTGCGTGTTGGTGGTCGTCTTGGTCTTGAGCAGCGACGTGTTGAAGTTCATCAGACGATAGTCGCTCGAGACCAGCGCGATGTCGCGATCTTCCTTGAGCACCTGGGCATACAGCAGCTTGCTGCCGCCGTAGATGGCGTTCTTGAGGCGCTTGCGGTTGGTCTTGGTGACGTATCCGGAAAGCGCAACGCGCACCACGCGGCCATTCTCAAAGACGAACAGCACGTCGGCCTTGTAGTCCTCGGGGTCGATGACCCAGATGACGCTCTCGTCGGGTTCCATCTCAAGATCGGTCGGCAGGTACGAGCCCAGCTGGGCCGACTTGGTGTCCTCAAACTGCGCGACCTTGCACTTGTACACCTGGCTCTTGTTGGTAAAGACCAGCAGCTCGTGCGTATTGGAGGACGGGAACTCGATAAAGGGTTTATCGCCGTCCTTGTACTTGAGCGTAGCGGCCTTCTTGAGCACGCGGTCGGTCATCTTCTTGAGGTAGCTGTCGCGCGAGAGCATGATGGTCACCGGGTACTCCTCGACCTCGGGCTCCAGGCTCACTTCGATAACCTCATGGGGCTCGATCCTGCCCGTGCGGCGCGGCATCACGTACTTCTTGTTGACGGCGGCGAGCTCGTCGCTGATGACCTTCTTGATGTTCTCCTCGCTGGAGAGAATCTCCTCAAGCTCGGCGATCTCGCCTTCGAGCTTGGCGATGTCCTTGGTGCGGTTGAGGATGTACTCCTCGTTGATGTTGCGGAGCTTGAGCTCGGCAACAAACTCTGCCTGGGTCTCGTCGATGTCGAAACCCTTCATAAGGTTGGGCACGACCTCGGCCTCGAGCTTGGTGCCGCGGATGATGGCGATGGCCTTGTCGATGTCGAGCAGAATCGCCTCGAGGCCGTGCAGCAGGTGCAGGCGTTCGGACTTTTTGCCCAGGTCAAAGTTAATGCGGCGGCGCGTGGACTGAATGCGCCACGTAACCCACTCGTGCAGGATCTGGCGCACGCCCATAACGCGGGGATAGCCGTCGACCAGCACGTTAAAGTTGCACGAGAACGAATCCTGCAGCGTGGTCGAGCGATAGAGCTTGGCCATGAGCTTGTCGGGGTCGACGCCGCGCTTGAGGTCGATGGCGATGCGCAGGCCCGAAAGGTCGGTCTCGTCGCGGATATCGGCAATCTCCTTGACCTTGCCCTCTTTGGAGAGCTTGACGATGCGCTCGATGATGACATCGGTCTTGGTGGTGTAGGGAATCTCGTAGACCTCGATGATGCGCTCTTCGGGGATCCAGCGCCAGCGGGAGCGAATCTGGAAGCTGCCCAGGCCGGTCTCGACGATCTTTTCCATCTCCTCGCGGCGGTAGATGATCTCGCCGCCGGTCGAGAAGTCGGGCATGGGCATGTACTCGAGCAGGTCGCAGTCGGGGTCCTTGAGGTAGTGCATCGTGGCGGTGCAGACCTCATTGAGGTTGAAACCACAGATGTCGGACGCCATGGCGACGCCGATGCCCTTGTTGGCCGAGACGAGGATGTTGGGGAACGTGGTGGGCAGCAGGCGCGGCTCCTTCATGGCGCCGTCGTAGCTGTCAACGAAGTCGACCGGGTCCTTGTCGATGTCTTTGAAGATCTCGGCACTGATGGGGGAGAGCTTGGCCTCGGTGTAACGCGAGGCAGCGTAGCTCAGATCGCCCGAATAGTACTTGCCAAAGTTGCCCTTCGACTCCACGAAGGGGGCGAGCAACGCCTCGTTGCCGGTGGCCAGGCGCACCATCGTCTCGTAGATCGCGGCGTCGCCGTGCGGGTTGAGCTTCATGGTCTGGCCCACGATGTTGGCGCTCTTCTGGCGCTCGCCCTTGAGCAGACCCATCTTGTACATGGTGTAGAGCAGCTTGCGGTGCGAGGGCTTAAAGCCGTCAATCTCGGGGAACGCACGCGAGACGTTGACGCTCATAGCGTAGGGCATGTAGTTGACCTCGAGCGTCTGCGTGATCGGCTGATCGGTGACCTCGGAGTGCAGGCCGATGACGTTCTCGGCGTTGACCTGCTTTTTCTTGGGCTGGTTCTTCGTCTTCTTCTTTGCCACGATTTCCTCTTGAACTTCTTATGGGCCGTCGTTATCGATTTGCTGCTACTGCAGGTCCAGCTGGTCCAGGTATTCCTTGCCGTGCTCGGAGATGTGACGCTTGCGGCCCGCCTCGTCGTTGCCCAGCAACAGGTTGAACATGGTCTCCATCTTGGTGACGTCCTCGGGCTCTACCTTGATCAGGCGGCGCGTCTCGGGGTTCATGGTGGTGAGCCACATCATGTCCGGATCGTTCTCACCAAGACCCTTGGAGCGGTTGATCGAGCACTTCTGGTCGCCAATCTCCTTGAGGATGCCGTTCTTCTCGAGCTCGGTGTAGGCAAAGTAGGTCTTCTCTTTGCAGTTGATCTCGTAGAGCGGCGACTCGGCGATATACACGTAGCCCTCGTCGATAAGTGTGGGCACCAGGCGGTAGAGCATGGTGAGTACGAGCGTGCGGATGTGATAACCGTCGACGTCGGCGTCCGTACAGATGATGACCTTGTTCCAGTTGAGATTATCCAGGTCAAAGGCACCGAGGTTCTTGATGCGCTTGTCCTTGATCTCTACGCCGCAGCCCAGCACGCGCATGAGGTCCATGATGATGTCGGACTTAAAGATGCGCGGGTAGTCCTCCTTCAGGCAGTTGAGGATCTTACCGCGAACGGGCATAACGCCCTGGAACTCGGCATCGCGCGAGGTGCGGATGGCGCCTGCTGCCGAGTCGCCCTCTACGATGTAGATCTCGCGACGGTCCTTGTCTTTGGAGCGGCAGTCGATGAACTTCTGCACGCGGTTGGCCATGTCGGTCTTCTGCTGCAGATTGGTCTTGATGCTCTGGCGCGTCTTCTCGGCGTTCTCGCGCGAGCGCTTGTTGATGAGCACCTGCTCCATGATCTTGTTGGCGGCGTCTTTGTTCTCGATTAGATAGGTCGAGAGGTGCTCCTTAAAGAATGCCGTCATCGCCTGCTGGATAAAGCGGTTATTGATGGCCTTCTTAGTCTGGTTTTCGTAGGACGTCTGGGTGGAGAAGCAGTTGGTCACCAGCACCAGACAGTCCTGGACGTCCTGCCACTTAATGCCGCTCTCGTTTTTGTTGTACTTGCCCTGTTGCTTGATGTAGGCATCGATGGCGCTGGTCAGAGCACTACGGGCGGCCTTTTCGGGCGAACCGCCGTTCTCGAGCCATGACGAGTTGTGGTAGTACTCCTGCATCGTGAAGGTGCGCGAGAAGCACATGCACGCGGTGATCTTTACATTGTAGTCGGGCAGGTCCTCGCGGTCGCGACCGCGGCGGTCGGCCTCGATAAAGAAAGGCTCGGTGAGGTAGTCGGTACCGACCTTCTCGAGCACATAGTCCTCGATGCCCTTGGGATAGCAGAAGTCCTCTTCGGAGAACTCGCCGTCGTCGCCCTCGATACGCAGACGGAAGGTCACGTTGGCGTTGACCACGGCCTGGCGGCGCATGGTCTCGCGATACCACTCGTGGGGGATGCTGATGGAGGTAAAGACCTCAAGATCGGGGCGCCACTTGATGGTGGTGCCGGTGCGGTTCTCGTCGCCGGGCTCAATCTCGAGCGCTTTCTTTTTGGCGCCAACGACCTTGCCCTTCTTAAAGTGCAAGGAGTACTTGTTGCCGTCGCGCCAGACGGTGACGTCCATGTACTCGGAAGCGTACTGGGTCGCGCAGGAGCCCAGGCCGTTGGTGCCGAGCGAGAAGTCGTAATCGCCACCCTGGTTGTTGTTGTACTTGCCGCCGGCGTAGAGCTCGCAAAAGACGAGCTCCCAGTTAAAGCGCTTCTCGGAGGGGTTCCAGTCGAGCGGGCAACCACGGCCGTTGTCCTCTACCTGAATAGAGCCATCGCGAAAGGCGGTGAGGGTGATGAGCTTGCCGTAGCCCTGGCGCGCCTCGTCAACGGCGTTGGACAGGATCTCGAAGGCGGCGTGCGCGCAGCCATCGAGTCCGTCCGAGCCAAAGATGACGGCGGGGCGCAGGCGTACGCGCTCCTCGTCCTTGAGCTGACGAATACTGTCGTTACCATAGTTTGCGGTGTTTTTTGCCATGCTCGCTCTCTTGGTGCTTCCTCTTGTGCATTTAAGTCGTATAGATAGTCAAGGTAGCATAGCCCAGCCCGTAGGCGATTCCACCCAACACGAAATCCATCGAACAATCGTTCGGAATTTGGTGGAACGGCGCTTGCTCGGGCAAAACCGAGTCGGTTCTGTCCGAGTAAGTTTGAAGGCGGTTGAAGGCGCCCTATCTTGTTTGCGGATGAAACGAATCGAACATTGGGACAAGCGTCTCGTTTTATGGGCCACGGACGTGCGTGTGCGAGTCCTTTTGGCCCATAGGGGATGCTGGCAGGCCGTTATTTGGGCCACGGGTCACTTCGCTGGTGCCGCGTTTCGTCATACGCTCATAGTGGAAGCCGATGCCGCAGGGCCGACGAAAGCCTCGGGCAACGGATGAGCTGCAAGCCGAAAGGAGCGGTGAGGATGATGAAGCCCATGACGAAAAAGCTGCTGTTAGGAATTCCCACCGTGACGCTTTCGGCCGTGCTGGCGTGTACGGTGGCAGGCTGCGGCGGTAGCGCTCCGAGCAGCTCGGCTGGCAGCTCGGGTGGCAGTGCTCCCGTAGAGAAGAAGGCCAAGGCCTATGAGTCGCAGACGGTCGAGGTGGCTGGTATAACCTATGAGTCGGTAGCCCACGGTACGTTCTATCGCGGCGACGCTAAGCTGCAGGACGGCTTTTACCTGCACGTCAAGATCACCAACAACAATGCAAAGAACAGGACGTTTAACTCCTTTAACGTGCATGCTGCCCAGGGCGATCTTGAGGCAGGCGACCCGTTGTTTACTTCCGGCAAGGCGGCCGTGCTCGACTACGTTGCAAGCGAGGCTCCCGATGAGCTTTACGAGGGCATCGACCTTTCCAAGAGCCAAGATATCGGTCCGGGCGAGACCGTTGAGTATGTCTACTTCTGGGCGCCCAAGACGGCGTACTACGGGCCCATCACTGTCGAGTTCGTAGACGCTTACGCCCCCGCCAAGAATCATGAGGCCATGCACTTCGACACCACGGGATGCGAGACCAAGGAGTTCAGGGCGGCCGGCGGCGTGGCCGATTCTGGCGAGAAGGCAGATTTAACAGGCATCGATTGCGCATCGTACAGTATCGAGGCCGCCGATGGGTACACGCTGGATTCGTCCAACGAAGAGCACGAAAAGGCAGACTTCTTCCACGACGAGACTGGAGGGCGCCTGCACATCAGCATCTTCCCGCGCTCGCCGGAGGAAGAGGTTGCAAGCCTGGAGCAGGTCTTCGAAGGCAAGGAGACAACAACCGACCAGGTCGAGTACAACGGCATAACGTGGCTGCGCTTTACCGGTCCCGACAACGGCCATACGCTGTTTGCGACGGCTCCCGCAACGGGCGAGACCGTCCGCGTGTCGATTGGCTGGAAGATCGACTGGGATGCCGCCGTGCCCATGATGGAAGCGCTGAAGCTCAAGTAGTGAACTGCGATTCCAGCGTCAGGCGACTCGGGGCTGGCTCCGAGTTATCGGGGCCAGCTCTTTTTGGTGTTCGATGAGCGGAGGCAGTGCCCCGTGCAAGTTCGGGAGCAGCGGACACCGTACATGCAATGACAGACATGATTTTCATTATGACAGATATAGTTGACATGCGTTGATGAATGCAATATATTTCTGTCATGTTGCAACGGATATCTGTCCATTACTACGAAAGGAACTCCATGCCGGGCAAAAAGAACCTACGCATGAAGGCGGCGCGCGCGGCGGCTGGCCTTTCGCAAGCCGATTTAGCCGAGGCCGTGGGCGTTACGCGCCAAACCATCGGCCTGATCGAGGCGGGCGGCTACAACCCCACGCTCAACTTGTGCGTGGCGATTTGCAAAGCGCTGCGCGTCACGCTGAACGACCTGTTTTGGGAAGACGAGACCGACGTCGACCCTAACGCTCTTTAGGAGTCGATATGAAATTTGAAGATTTAAAGCTCGTGCAAAAGTGGCGTGAATATGCCGGCCCAAAGGATGAACGCCTGGAGGCTGAGAACGCGAAGATCTACAAGATTGGTTTCATGCTGCTTTCGTTTGGCATGCTGATGATTCTTTTCTACGAGATCTTAGCTCGACAGGTTGCGTGGGTCCACAGCGATGCCAGTGAAATGCCGCATCTCTTTGCAACGCCGGCCGAGGCAGCCATGTATGCGTGGCTCGTTATTGTGATGCTGATTTGCGTGGTATTGCAGACGCGAAAGGGCTATGTCGATACCAACCGTTTTGGGCAAACCGAGCATCTTCCTGTCGGATACTTCTTGCTCGTCTGTGGCATTAGCGGAGTCACGAGCACACTTGTCATCGCGGCGATGCGCTGTATTGCGGAGGCGCAGATCGTGTCGTTCGAAAGTGTCTATTGGGCGGCGAACTTGGCGACGGGCGCGGTTTGCGGCACGATGATTTTCATAGCCACATTTGCCGCCCTGTGCGCAACGTTTTTCACGGCGAAAAAGCGCCGCGCCAAGCTCGAGGCGGAGCTCGACGGTACCGACGATATCTAATGCGCAAGGGGCTTGATCTGGGTTATCAGAGCCAGCCCCTTTTTGTTCGACGAACAGGGTCAGCGCCGCTCAAAAAAGCGGCTGAGAGCTAGCGGGACCCATCCGTACCGGCTTCATCGCTGCTGCTACGCTCGAGGGCGGTGCGGCGGGCACTGTAGGCGACGAGGCCGGCTCCGGCTGCGGCGAGTGCTGCTGCGGCTGCCGTCAGGGGGATGTTGCTGTCACCCGTTCCAGCAAGCGCGCCTGCTTTTCCGGAGCTCTTGTTATTGCCGTGATCCTTGCCGCTGCCAGAGCCGCTGCCGCCACCGGAGCTGCTTCCACCGGAACCGCCGCCGCTCGAGCCGCCATCGCCGTCCACGGTCATCGGGGCGTCGTGAAGCCCCGTCGTATCCGCGTTGCTGCTTACGCCCACCAGCACCTCTGCACGTTCGCATGACGCGTCGGGGATGTGGAGCTCGTGCAGCACGGCGCCCAGCGCGGAGTTTGCGCCCGGTCGAATCTCTTCGAGCGATACGGGGTCGAGCGCCACCAGGTCACGCGCCTTTGCGTAGAGCGTGACGCGTTTGCCCACCTCGTCGCTCCAGCTCTCCGGGATGGCAAAGCTCATGCGGAACTGTGCCGTGCAACCTAGTGCCAGCACGGCGTTGCCGTTGTCGGCTACCAGCGGGTGCGTGGCAAAGCGCTCGCCCAGTGCCTCGAGTGTGTACTTCACATGCGCTATGTCGTTGGCCGATGCGTCCTCGGCAAGCTCCGGGTCGTAGATCGATGCCATGCGTGCGTTCGCGCCGAATCCGATGGATGCGCTGGAGAACGGTTGGTCGGAGCCCTCTCGGTACAGATCGACTGTTCCTGCGGTCAGCAGCGTGTTGCCGTCGTTTCGCACCGTTACCGTAAACGACTCGCTTGCCGCCCCGGGCACCACGGCGCCCAGGTTGGCTATCGCGCCCAGTGGTGTGGCGCATGCCACCAGGGGCACTTCGATGCCGTGCAGTTCTGCCTTGCTCTGCTCGGCGCTCATGATGTGCGTGGCAAGCGCTGAGAGCATGCCGCCCGAGGTCAAAAACGTCGTTATCTGATCGATGGGGTGCTCCAACTCGCAGAGCACGAATGGCTCCGTGAACAGGCCGTCAATCAGGGTGCTGGCGAAGATGCGGAAATGCTTGCCCATTACCGCCACCGGGTTGCCTTCTTCGTCGTAAGTCTGTCCCACCTTGCCGTCGGTGTTCTCTACGTACATCACGCACCGGCCGTTGTTGCTCATGCTAAACGACGCCGGTCCGCAGCCAGCTGCGCCCACGGGTGTCGTTGCAAATGCCGATGCGCCTCGCGTCCAGGTAACATGCTGCAGCTGCTCGTTGACGGTAGCCAAAAAGCCCGTGTGCTGCGGCCACGGCACCGCATGGGGCACTGTGGCATCTGGCGACATAACGCCCCAACCTGCGATGGACTGGCCGATCACGGCGTACGATGCGCAGCCACAACCGCTTGCAGTCTCGTATGCAACGGGCACCACCATTTTGCCATTGATATTCTCGGGCGCGCCCAGCTCGATGCTCGACGGCGCCTGCGGAAAGCGGAGAACCTGACGGAACGTGAGGCTGTCGCCCGACAGATCCGACCACAGGGTAAAGCACTCGAGCGCGACCTCTGCCTCGGCGCCCAATGCCTTCTCGGCGGTGGCTCCGCGGCGATGGAGATAGGCGCCCGACAGACGTCCTTCGACAAGCGTTTTGCCCACCGTGATGCGCGGACACTGCAGACAATGGTAACCGTCCTCCTGCAGGCGGCCGCGCGAGATGCTGCGCCATGACGTGTGCGATACCACGCGAACTTCGCTATCGCTTATGCGCAGGCGCACAACGGACAGTATGCCTGC
>UQTR01000038.1 GCA_900544065.1 uncultured Collinsella sp. | reverse complement strand
CGAGATGTCTTAGGGTCTCGTGGGCTCGGAGATGTGTATAAGAGACAGATAGTGGCTCGATTGTGTTCGACCTGCCGCGCGAGGACATTACCGATCGCGCCGGCATTGCTCACTGTTCCCAGGCGCAAGCTGCCGAGCTGATGGCTTGTGTCGAAGGCGCCCGCGCCACCCGTCATGCCTACAGCGTTGACGTGCTCGTGCCCAACCGACGAGAAGCGCTCGAGGCATTTCCCGAAATTCCCTGTGATCGGATTTCCATCGATGACTATCTGCGCCTTACGCTGAAAGGAGCATCCAAATGAAACGCGCCTTTATGTCCGAGACCGCCATCATGCGCTCGTTTTTCCCGAGCATCGCCGGCGTCGGCCTGTTCATATTCGTCGTGTTGACCCTTGCCAACGCGACGGATGGCGACTCCGGCATGAGCGCCGGCACCTGCGCGGTCAGTGCCATGTCGCCCATCATAATCATGAACTCGCTGGCTGGCTACGATAACCAAAACGGCTGGGAGCGCTATCGAGCAACGCTGCCGTTTTCGCGCAAAGACATCGTCTGCGCACGCTACCTGTGCATTATCGCCTTCTCGGCCGTCATGGCATGCGCGGCTACGCTTCTGAACATCCTCGCCCTTCCGTTCTTCGACCACATGGGCATCCCTTCGACAGGCCAGACGATCTTTGAAATCGCAACCGCCTCGGCGGCGTCGATGCTCATCTCCCTCATGATGGTGTTTTTGGCACAGCCGATATTCTTCCGATTTGGACACATGGAGGCACTGCGCCTATCCGTTGGCCTGTTTGCCCTGCTTGGCTGCGGCACCATGGCAACACTGAGCTCCTCCAACCCCATTAGCATATGGCTTATGTCATTTGCCGGAGCAAATCCCGACCCCGCCGTCATCGGATGTCTGTGCGCCGGCATTGCCGTCCTGGCGTTCGTGCTATTTGCAATCAGCTGCACCGTCAGCACCAAGGTCTATCAAGCACGCGACCTATAGCCGCAAGCAGTATCATCGGACGAGCGCCGTAGACCTGGCGTAGTCGTTCCTGAGGAGGCGCCACACCCATGTCGTGGGTTGTTGCAGCGTTTGCGTCGGCATTCTTTGCCGGCATCACATCTATTTTGGCCAAATGTGGCATCAAACACACCGATTCCGATGTTGCGACCGCCATCCGCACCTGCGTGGTGCTCATATTTTCCTGGGCAATGGCAGGTGTTTCCGGATCCGTCGGAACCATTGGCAGCATCGCGCCCAGGTCCTGGCTGTTCCTCGTTCTCTCGGGACTTGCCACCGGCGGCTCGTGGATCTGTTACTTCAAGGCGCTCAGCATCGGGAACGTCAACAAAGTCGTACCCGTCGACAAGATGAGCACCGTACTCGCCGCGCTTACCGCCATTGTCCTCTTCGGCGAGACGAGTAATCTTGCCGCAAAGCTTATCGGGACGGCCGCAATCACCCTCGGTACATTCCTGATGATTGAGAAGAGACAGTCAGCTGGCGTGGATCAAAAGCAAGACCGGACTTGGCTCGTCTACGCCATCGGCGCCGCCGTTTTCGCGGCGCTCACGTCCATCCTTGCCAAGGTTGGCATCGAGGGCGTCGAATCCAATCTGGCAACGGCGATCCGCACCTGTGTAGTACTCGCCATGGCGTGGGCGATTGTAGCGGCCAAGGGAAAATTGGGGCAGGTCACGCACGTTGACCGACATGAACTCGCGTTTCTCGTGGCATCGGGCGTTGCGACTGGCGCGTCGTGGCTGTTCTACTACTACGCCATTGCCGCCGGGCAGGTAAGCGTCGTGGTACAGATCGACAAGCTCTCGATCCTTGTTTCGGTGCTGTTCGCGCACCTGGCCTTCAACGAAAAGCTCTCGCGCCGAAGCGGCATTGGCCTTGCCCTCATCGTTTTGGGCACCGCCGCACTCGCGATATGGAAATAGTAGCGGAAACGAACGGGGTCCAGTCCACCGGCAAAACTATGACAAATGGCATATCCCCCGCCAGCGCGTAACGTCCTACAATAAATGCGTCACGGGCCTTGGCCCAATCTCGATCATCCAAGGGGATGTCTTTTTGGTCATTGTTCTTTAGGGAACGGTCAATTGCATAGAACCATGAAAACGGCCGTCCAACGGTCGTGGTTTGTTGCGCCGTTCCGCCTCCGTCATCTGCCAATTTGCACCTGATAGGAAAGAACAATGCAATCCCAGGAATCTCAATCCTTCCCAAAAGCCAGCAGCTTCGACACAGCGCTCGTGCGCTCTAAGATCATGGGGCCCAATCCCCTCAAGCTCTGCGAAGAGCTGCTTCGCGATGCACGTATCCCCCGCGGCGCCCGCGTCTGCGACCTTGGGTCGGGCACCGGTATCACCAGCGCCCTGCTCGCCCGCGAATATGGGTTTGACACGTACGCTGTCGATCTGTGGAGCGACCCCGAGGAGAACCGCGCATTCTTTGATTCGCTCGGTATCTCGCGCGACACGATTCATCCCGTTCATGCCGACGCCACGCAGGGCTTGCCGTTTGAGCGTGACTATTTTGATGCGGTCGTGAGCATCGACTCGTACAACTACTATGGCCGCAATCCGCGCTACTTGGGCGAGCGTCTGCTCCCCTACGCAAAGCAAGGCGGGGTGCTCTACTTAAGCATCCCCGGCATGGTCCGCGACTGCCACGGCAATCTGCCCGATTGCCTGCTCAAATCCTGGACACCCGAGCAGCTCGATTACATGCACGACATAGCTTGGTGGCGCGCCATAATCGAGCCGACCCCCGGTGTCGAGATCGTCTCGATGCAGCCTATGCGCTGCACCAACGAGGCATGGGCAGACTGGCTCGCCTGCGACAACGAGTACGCCGCAGGCGACCGCGCCGCCGTTAATGCGGGCGCGCTCGAGTATCTCAACACCATCGCAATCGTGCTGAGGAAGTTCTAAACAACAGCCGCGCGAGACCGTAGACATACGGCCTCGCGCGGCTTTTTCTAAATATGAGTTTTTAAGAGCAGACCCGCAGCAGTTACATCCTCACACCGGGCTTGGGATGTTTGTACTGACCATGGGAGGCCGTTCGCTTGCCGTGCGAGATGGCGAACTTGGGACAGCAGTGCAGGCAGCGCAAGCAGGCGGCGCACTCCGGCTTTGTCCAGACGGGAAGCCCGTCACGCATCTCAATTGCCGACATTGGGCAGCGCTTGGCGCAGAGGCCGCAACCGATGCATAGATCGACATCAACGGCAAACTTGCTCGTCTGCTGCATGCGCGGCAGCCCAATTGCGTGATACGCGCTCGATGCAAACAGGGGCACGCGATGGCGCATCATGTTGCCCGTGCGGCGCACCCGTACCGCTTCGACCACGGCATCAATCTGCGCCTCGGCAGCTTTATTGATGCTCTCGACCTTTTGAGGATCTGACAGGTCGAAAACAGGCGTCCAGGTATCGGGCATTTTGACACTCATCGCCGCATCCAGCTCGAGCCCGCGCTCACACAGCAGATCGCGGGCAAACTTCGCCGATTGGCCGGTCGTCGAACCGTACGTCGAGACATAGAACGTATAAGGTTGCCCGCCGTCCTTTGCGCCAGCGGCAATCGACAGGTCGGCAGTCTTCAAAAAATCGATCATCGGCGTCGGCAAGCCCCAGGCATACACCGGGGCGACAAACCCCAGCTGACAGGGCCCTTCCGCCAAGGCAAGACGAAGGGACTCGGCATCAAAGCACTCAATCGACATGACCTTATCGCCCGTTGCCGCTGCAACGCGGCGCGCCACATGCTCGCTGTTTCCCGTCGCGCTAAAGTACAGAATCATTTCTAATCCCCCGAGCATCGTGTCGCGATAAAGCCGCGCTACTTGCGCAGCGGCTTGGGCAGCGGAATGCCGGCGGCGATAGCCGCGGCGATGATCATGGCAACGATGCCCTTGAGCGGGAAGCACATGAGCAGCAGGCCCACGACCATGACGGGCTGGCGCATGACGGCGCCCATCGTCGAGGCCGTGCAGACGGCAACGCAAAAGACCGGATCGGCGCCCGTGAGAATAGCAAGGCCGTAGCCCAGGCTCACGCCCGAAAAGATCACGGGGAAGAAATGGCCACCGCGCCAGCCCATGTTGATGAGGGCGGGCGTCAGCATGGCCTTGACCAGGCCAGTCGCGATGAGCACGCCGGCGGGGATGGTGAGGTAGGTTTCCATAAGCACATCGGCCTGCGTCTCGCCGGCAAACATGGTGTAGGGCAGAACCGTGCCACAAGCCGCAAGCACCAGACCGGCCAGCATGGCCTTAACGACAGGGCGCTCCCCAATGGCATGGGCCAGAGCCTCACTCGCGTGCTCCGAGACAAAGTACAGCCAACCGCAGACCGTGCCGATCAGCGCCAGGGGGATAAGCCAGGCAAGCTCCAGGTTACCCACCTCGGCGGCCTCGAACCTAGGCATACCCATGCCGCCGCCCATAAGCTGGCCGAACAGCAGGTAGGTGCCCAAACCGCCAGCGATCGCGATGCCGTAGACCACGGTCTTCTGCGCCTTGGGCAGCTTAATGGTGATCTCGTCAGACGCGGAATCCTCGTCGCCATCGGCGCTGCCGGCAAGCGGAGCCACAAAGCCAAAGACGGGTGCGGTGAAGAGCGCCGTCAGGGCAGCCTGAGTGCCCAGCAGCGTGAGCTCCCTAAACTCGGCGCCAAAGCGACGCATGCGGTCGCCGACCCAACTACACAGGCCAGCGATAACGCCGGTCAGACCAGCCTCGGGACCAATGCTTCCGCCAAACAGCAGCGGCAGCAATGCCGCAATCGACAGCTTGCCCAGGTTGTCGTACGGGTAGCGTCCGTCTTGTTTGACCTTGGCCATCACCTGGTTAAGGTCGTCGGTCTTGGTACCTGTAAGCTTTTCGTACAGGCCGATGAGCAGGCCGCCCAGCAGGCAGACGAAAAACGGGTACGGCAAAAAGCCGAACGGGCCGCTCGCGAGCTCGGGAGAAGCGGCGCCCAGCATGTGCGGGATCTCGGTCCACAGATAGTCGATACCATGCTCCATCGCAAAAAAGAACAGCCAGACCGCAGCGCCGGCAAGTGCGCCAGTCACGGCTACGCTGACGAGGAACAGCGCTCGGTTTTTAGGTTTTGCAAGCTTATCCATCGGGCCCTCCCGTGGTCAAAGTCGACAGAAATACGTTTTATTGTAGAGCGGACGTGGCCTGAACGCGCCAACCATCTGCGCTGCAAATGGCACCATTGGGTGCCGCGCGCATGCGAGCCCGTTGCCTAGCCGTCGATGATCGATGCGATCTTTTGCAGGTCGTCGGCAAAATAAATTCCCTGTTGGCGACGCGGGTTCGAAAGGCCCTTATCGATCATGTGGCCGAGCAGGGCCTTCAGGTCGTTGTAATAACCGTCCAGGTTATACAGGATACACGGCGCGTTGAGATGCCCCAGCGACACCGCGGACATGACCTCGGCGATCTCCTCGAGCGTGCCCGTACCGCCGGGAAAGGCGATGAATGCGTCGCCGAGTTCAATCATCTTCGCCTTGCGCTCGGCCATATCGCTCGTCACGATAAGGTCGTCGATGCCGTCATGCTGAAACTCGGCCTCGATAAAAAAGCTCGGCTCCACACCCGTCACGTGGCCACCAGCATCGAGCACGCTATCGGCAAGCGCGCCCATCAGGCCCGACTTGGATCCGCCGTACACCAGCGCGTGACCATGAGCACCAATCCATGTGCCGAGCTGCTGCACCGCAGGCAGAAACGCCGGATCGTTGCCCGCGCTCGCACCCAGGTACACCGTGATGTTCAATATTCAGTCCCCCTCGTCGTGACATGCAGCGCCCGTTCTAGCGTTGGCGTCGGCGATATTCGCGCACACGACGCGACAGGTCGGCGAGCTCATCGCGATCGAGCTCTTCCAAATGCTCAAGATCGTCCATAAAGCGCGCCATGGTGTCCTTTTGGCGCAGCTTGATGAGCGTGTTGCAGTAACTCACCGCAACGCCCGTGAGCATAGCGATATAGAAGATGCTAATGATGCTCAAGACGACCGTGATGACGCGGGCGACCGGCGTCTCAGCCGGAATATCGCCAAAGCCGATGGTCGACACGGTTTCAAAGCTAAACCAGAGCCCGTCGCCAAAGGTGAGGGTCGTAGGCTCGGACAGCCAGACAGCCGTTGAGCAGAGCAGGTAGAAGAGAAGGAACAGGCCCGTGATGCGCACGAAGCCGGCCTGACGCAACACATCGGCAAGTGTCCTCAGCTTTTTCATCGCGACCCCTTCCGCAGGCAATCAATCACATTCGCTCGGTATTGTCCCACATCCGGCAGTTAGGGACGTTCCTTTTGTGCCGGCAGAAAGGGACTGTCCCCAACTGCCAGCAGGAAAGGAACGTCCCCATCTGTCGGGCGTAACGGCATGCGGGTCAAATGTAGCACCTGAGCTGGTATCCTTACGTGGTGCTGTCTCGATTCGTTAGGATTGCCTGTGAAGCCTTTCGCCGTCCTTCGGTTAGCTATATATCGCGCCCTCGCCATCATGCTCACCGCGCTTACCGTGCTGGGTGCCGTCATGCCCGCACCGGCCCTTGCCGCTCAATCCGATCAGCAGATCAAAACGGTGCGCGTCGGTTGGCTTGTCAACAACGAGGGGTTCCAAGACGGCAACCCGGGCGAGCGCCTCTCGGGCTGGGGCTACGAGTATCTCCAGACCCTCTCGTACTACACCCCCGGCTGGCAATACGAATATGTCTCCGGCACCTTCACCGAGCTCATGGATATGCTCGAGACGGGCGAAATCGACCTCATGCCCAACATCTCGTACTCCGAGGAGCGCGCGCAAAAGCTGCTCTTCTCCTCCAACCCCGAAGGAACCGAGCGCTACTACATCTACGCCAAGCCCGATCGCGACGATCTTTCCAAGGGCGATCCTCAGGCACTCCAGGGCCTTACCATCGGTTACAACCCCGGCGTCATGCAAACCACCGTCGGCCAGCAGTGGCTTGCCGACGAGGGCATCACCTGCACCTATAAAGAAATGCCCGGTGGTGGCGACCTCTTTGCGGCGCTGGCAAACGACGAGGTCGACGCCATCATCATGAACGACACGATCTCCTCGACCAGCGCCTCCCCCATGTTCCACGTGGGCTCGAGCGACTACTACTTCGCCGTCCCCAAAAGCCGCCCCGACCTCATGGACGACATCAACTCCGCCATGGCGGCGATCAACCGCGTCAACCCGCGCTTTAACGATGAGGTCAAGTCCAACTACTCTGCCCAAAACAGCGGCTCATCCTCTCTTACCGGTGATGAGCGCACCTGGCTCAAGGAAAACAACAACACCGTGACCCTTGGCTACCTTACGGGCAAGCTCCCCTACTGCAATGAGGGGGAGAATGGCGAGATGGAAGGCTCACTTGCCTCGCTCGTAACGACGCTGCACGATAAGTTTGGCATTACGGTCAAGACCGTTGCCTTTGAGAGCAACGAAAAGCTGCAAAAAGCGCTCACAAAAGGAACGGTCGACGTCGCCCTTCCGATATACCGAGATTACTGGCTTGCCGAGCAGATGGGTTTTGTTCAGTCGACCTCGCTTGGCTCGATGTCCCTCACCGTTATCCACGCCGGCAGTGACTTGAGCAAGGATCTCCAGAGCATTGCCTGCGCCAATTCGTCGATCGTCAACCATCGCGTATTGGAAAGCCTATATCCAACAGCGACCATAACCGAATGCGAATCCGGCGATGAAATGTTCAACGCCCTCGCCTTAGGCAAGGTCAGCAGCATTATTGTGCCCAGCTCGCGCATGGAAACGATTCGCGACAAACACGATATCGAGGATTATGGCAAAACGGAGCTCCCAAACACCGCCGAACTCTCATGCTGGATTTCGCGCGGCGAGCCCGAGCTTCTCGGAATCATCAACAAAGGCATTATCAATGCCGGCGATTCACTTGCCGCAAGCAATTACTCCTCCGCATCGTACACAGCCCAGGAATCCGACACGCTCCGATTTCTCTTCCGCAACCGCACCGCCATCGCCGCCACCCTTATCGGAATACTGTCGGTCAGCATCATCCTGCTCATTTGGTCGCTCAAACGCGCTCGAACCGAACGGGAAAAGGCCGTAGCCGCCAACGCGGCCAAAAGTGCATTCCTCACGCGCATGAGCCACGACATCCGCACGCCGCTCAACGGCATCTTGGGCCTTATCGAAATTGAAGAACTCAAAGAGGGCGATATGCAGGCCGCCCGTGAGAGCCGCGCCAAGGCGCGCGTCGCCGCCAACCACCTGCTCTCGCTGATCAACGATATCCTCGAGATGGGCCGGATCGAAGAGTGCAGGGTGACGCTCGAGCACGAGTCGTTCAACCTCAAAGAGCTCTGCGACGATGCGTTGGTACTGTGCAGACTCCGCGCATCGGACCGCGGCATTACGCTACTCAACACCAGCGAGCCCTATGCCGTCGACCAGAGCATGATCGGCAGCCCCACCCATATCCGCCGAATCATCATCAACTTGCTCGACAACAGCATCAAATACAACAAGCATGGCGGCACCGTCACCTTCTTTTCCACCGTCAAACCGCTCAACGACACACGCGCGCTCTTTTGCTTCACCATCGAAGACACCGGTATTGGCATGACGCCCGAGTTTTTGAAGCATATTTACGAGCCGTTTGCCCAAGAGAGCAACGACGCCCGCAGCAAGTTCCAGGGAACCGGCATGGGCATGCCCATCGTCAAATCGCTCATCGACATGATGGGCGGCACCATCGAGATCTCAAGCGAACTCGGCGTGGGCAGCACGTTCAACGTCCAAATTCCACTCGACGTCGATAAGAACCCTCAAGCACGAGAGCACCTGGACAAACAGACAGGAAGCTGTTCGCTTGTCGATATGAACGTCCTTTTGGCCGAAGATAACGACCTCAATGCCGAGATCGCCCAGACCCTGCTCGAGAGCGAAGGAGTCATCGTGACTCGCGCCAGCGACGGCAGCGAAGCAGTCAATCTATACGTCGGTCGTCCCGCCGGCAGTTTCGATGCCATCCTGATGGACATCATGATGCCGGGTATGGATGGTTACGAAGCAACTCGCACGATTCGACTGAGCGAAAAGGCCGATGCGGCCACTATCCCCATCATCGCACTGACCGCCAATGCCTTTGCGGAAGATGCCAAAACGGCACATGATGCCGGCATGAACGCCCATCTGTCCAAACCGCTCGATTTTGAAAAGCTCAAAAACATGCTCGTCCGCATCAAACAGCACGGCGCCGGTTCGCTATAGTTTCTCCCCAAGAACCATGCCCGATTGGAAAGGAATCCCGCGATGTTTAGGCCTCTACGTCGAAAGAAACGTGCCATTACCGACGAGGCGGCGCGTGAGCTGCTCGCCACCTGCAAGCGCGGCGTCTTTGCCGTCAACGGCGACGATGGCTACCCGTACGCCATTCCCGTCAACTACTTCTTTGACGCCGAGCACGACAAGATTTACTTCCACGGCAGCAAGGTCGGCCACAAGGTCGACGCTCTCAAGCGTGACGACAAGGTCTGCTTTACCGTCTACGGCAACGACTGGTACAAGGACGACGACTGGGCTCCCTACGTGCAGAGCACCGTTGTCTTTGGCCGTTGCCGTCTGGCGAATGACACCCCTACATTTATCGAGGACAAGGTCCACGAGCTCGCGCTCAAGTACTACCCCTCCGCCGAAGAGGTCGAGGAAGAAATCGCCAAGGACATCAAGGGCGTTCAACTGTACGAGATTACGATTGAGCATCTCTGCGGCAAGCAGATTCACGAGAAGTAAGGCCCGCAGCAGATCCCGCAAAAAGCAATACGATCCGGTTCCAACTTTCATGGGGCCGGACCGTATCTTTAAAATGCGTCGGCAGCGATGTGAGCTAAGGCCTCAACGAGCTCTTGCGAGCTCACGGGCTTGCTCAGATGCGCGTTCATGCCCGCCTCACGCGAGAGCCTGCGGTCGTCCGCGAAAGCATTGGCGCTCACGGCGATGATCGGCGTGGTCGTCGCATCCTCGCGATTGAGCGCTCTGATCTGGCGTGTGGCCTCGAGGCCATCGATACCAGGCATCATGATGTCCATGAGCACCACGTCGTACTCATACGGCGCGCTGGTGGCAAACGTCTCGACGGCAGACTCGCCATCCTTGGCATGCGTCACGATGGCACCGGCACGATCGAGCGTAAACTGCGCGATCTCGGCATTCAGGTCGTTATCCTCGACCAGCAAAACGTGCAAGCCCTGGAGCGCATCGCCGTCGCCCGCATCCACGCGAACGGCCTGGGGAATCTCGGAGCGCCTGCACTTCTCAAACGGCAGGCGAATGGTGAAGGTCGTCCCCTGCCCTAAGGTGCTCGTAAAGCTCATGGTTCCGCCCATAAGCTCGACCAGTTGCTTGGCAATAGAAGCACCCAGGCCGGTTCCCGACGAAGCACCTTCCACCTGCTGTTCCTCACGGCTAAACGGCTCATAGAGGTGCTGCTGGAACTCCTCGCTCATGCCGATGCCGTTATCGGCAATCGTATACTCATAGACGGGGACGCCGTCCACCGGCTCCACCTCGCGGCACACCAGACGAACGTAACCGCCTCGTCGATTGTACTTAACGGCATTGCCGGCGATATTGACCAGCAAGCGCTTAAGATGCGTCACACTTACTCGGGCATAGGGATGGTCCAGGGCCTGCTGGTCGCAGATGATGGTTACCAAACGCTCCTCGGCCTGACGCTCCAGAATATCGCGCACCTCGCGGTTGAGGGTCACCAAGTTTGTGGGCACGAGCTCCAGGTCGACCTGACCGCTCTCCAGGCGACTCATGTCGAGCGCCTCGTTGGCAAGGTCGAGCAGCAGCCCCGATGCCGTCCAGATCTTTGAGCGGCACTCGGTCTGCTTTTGCAAATCATCGGCATTAGCGTCGCCCACTTCGACCATGCCGCGGATGCCGTTGATGGGCGTGCGCAGGTCGTGGCTCATGCGACGCAAGAATTCCGTCTTTGCGGAGTTGGCAGACGAGGCCTCACGCGCAGCTTCGGCAAGCTTGCCGCCATAGTCGCGCTCCTGCTGCAGCAGATCCGTCAAGCGCCGGCGGTCCGCACGGCGGCGAACCAGCACAACAGCGGTTATGGCACCGCCGTAGAGCACCAAAACGCAGGCAACGACAGCGGCGACGGTCTCAAAGTAGCGCTGTGCCGGGGCATAGGTATACACGTAGAACTTTCGCGCTTTACCATATGTGCCCAGATACCAGTCGCCGTCGACATTGACCAGCCGGACCTTGCCGGCCAGGCAGTGCTCCTTAATGCCATCGACAATGAGGGCATCCGTCGCGGGCAGCTCAAACACGCCCAATATGGTGGGCTCAACGGCATTGGTCGCAACGACCTTGCCATCGTTTTCGATCACGATATCGCCGCTGTCGATGGTCTCGTAGCCATCGAGCAAGCTCTGCAGCTTGAGCGTGTTGCTCGCAACCGCCTTGGCGCTCTGGTGCCTCACCGCGACAACGATACCGTCACCGTCCTGACGGGCAACGCAACCAATGTCCGCGACCGAATCGTCCGCAAGTGTGATGCGGGCGGTATAGGACTTGAGCGGATAGCTCGCCACTTCCAGCACGGGCGCTTCTTTGAGATACGTTGCGAGTGACTCGTAGTTCACATCACCCGTCGAAGACTCTGCCACCAGGTTGCCCGACGCGTCCATCACAATCAGCGCGCCTACGTTGAACTGGTCAGTATATTGCTCCAGCGTGGCACCATCAGCCGAGCCGTCGCGCTCCATATCGCGCGCCGCCTCGCCTGCGATCTCCATAACGCGGATCAGGTTTTTTGTCGCATAGGCGCTGTTGAACGCATCATAGGAAAGGCTCTGCGTCGCCACGTAGTCGACGACGTCCGCAAAGCGATTCTCGGCCTGAGCGGTCGTGTAGCCATAACTTGCCATGCCGGCAACGACCGAGAGCGTTATCCCCAGCAGAGCGATAAGCGGCCACATCCATACCGCACGATTACCCTGCTCCTCTGCAGCGTGATCAGGCATATCAATCACGACAGCCCCTCCACGTTCAAGAATGGCGAAGGGTCATCAAAGTACTTGGACACCAGGCGCTCCATGGTACCGTCGGCAAGCATCTCTTGGTAAGCGCGCGTGAGCTTGACGTCGATCCCGCGCGCATCGTTGATGTCAAAGGCAGTGCCCAGGCCAACCTCAAGCAGCGGTTCGTTTAGGATGCGATATGTCACGCCATAGTCTTTCTCGTAGGTGAGCAGCGACGACTCGTGCGCGGCAATAGCATCGACCAGGCCCTCGACGAGTGCCGGATTCAGATAGGAGCGGTCCGAGAAGCTGTACAGCTCCTTGATCTGCGGGACGTTTTCGTTCAGCCGATTGAGCAGGATTGCCTCGGGCTTGGTAGTGGACTGCACCGCCACGACCTTGCCCTCAAGATCGGCAAGCGTGTAGATGTCGCTCTCGGGATCGACCGCGACCACCTGTCGACTCGCCAGATACGGACCCGCCCAGCGATACTCGTCCTCGCGGCCCGTCATGCTAAAGCTGCCCATGACACAATCGAGCTCGCCGCTCTCCAGCATGTCTTTCTTCTTTTCCCAGTCAATGAGCTGGTATTTTGGCTTGTAGCCAATGCGGGCCAGGGCTTCGGTCAGAATCTCGACATCCAGGCCGACCGTCTCGCCGTACTCGTCGGCATAGACAAACGGCGGATAAAGGTCGCTACCGACGTTGAGAGTCTTGAGGTTCTCGTCATCGCCTTTCGTCTGCGAGGCAGTGCTTTTTGCCGAAGAGGCCGAGGCGCCGCCACTCGATCCGGAGCAGCCCGCTATCGCCACGCCAAATACACCCACTATCGCGAGCGCAAGGAATAACGTTATGACAGCCGGGCGGCGGGGTCCTTTCATCAAGCTCCTGACGGTCCTGTTTGTTGACGGCAATGGGCTAATAATAGCAGGCGGCATACGCGAGGCGCCCAATGATTACGGACGCCTTACCATGTGGGGCCTTCTGGCCAATCTGACCAAAAGGCCCCTATACACAGAGAACGTTTGCTATGCATTAAAAACGTAGCGACTCAGGCGATCGCACGCCTCCTTTACGCGCGAAAGCGGCAGCGCCAGGTTCACGCGAATGTGGCAGGGGCCGTGGAACGGACGGCCGTCCTGATAGCCTACGCCTACGCGGGCGCCCTCGTCGAGCAGCCATTGAATATCGCGGTCATGCTCGCGGCACCATTCCGTGCAGTCCAGGAACACCATGTACGTGCCCTGCGGACGCGAATAGGTCACGCCTTCGAAATGCTCGTCAACGTAATCGCAGAAGTAGTCGACGTTGCTCTTGATGACCTCGTTGAGCTCGTCCACCCACTCGTAGCCCTGCGGCTGGTAGGCCCCGATGAGCGCGTGCATGGAGAGGACGTTCATCTCGTTGTAGTGAGTCTTGTTGGACACGGCGCACACGCGGTCGCGCAGTGTCTCGTTGTAGATGATGTGGTAGCTGCCAACCAGGCCCGCCAGGTTGAAGGTCTTGCTGGGCGCATAAAGGGCGACCGTGCGCATGCGGGCGTCCTCGCTCACCGACTGCGTTGGGATATGCTTATGTCCGGGACGGATGATGTCGGACCAAATCTCGTCCGAGACCACCACGCAATCGTGCTGGCGGTAGATGTCCATGGCGTGCTCGATCTCGTCGCGCTCCCACACGCGGCCGCAGGGATTGTGCGGCGAGCAGAAAACGGCAGCATGGATGTGGTTTTGCGCGAGCTTGCGCTCCATGTCCTCAAAGTCCATGCGCCATACGCCTTGATCGTCGAGCTTCAGCGGGCTATGGACAATACGGTAGCCCGCGGCCTCGATGGACTTGGTAAAGCCGATGTACGTGGGGCTATGGACCAGCACCGCGTCGCCCGGCTGGACATAAGCGCGCAGCGTCGATACGACGCCACCCAGTACGCCGTTTTCGTAGCCGATGTGCTCAGGCGCCAGGCCTTCAACGCCGTTGCGACGGCTCTGCCATTCGATGATTCGATCGAAGTACTCGGCACGCGGATCAAAGTAGCCAAACATAGGGTGCTGGGCACGCTGAATGATGTGCTCCTGGACCGTAGGCACCGTGGCAAAGTTCATATCCGCCACCCACATCGGGATACGGTCGAAGCCCTCGTCGGGTACGTTTGGCGCCATGCCGGGGATCTCACCCCAGGAGTCAACGGCAATGGCGTCCATACCGTGGCGGTCGATGATTGAGGTGAAGTCGTATTTCATGCTGAGCTCCCGTGCAAAGCGAATTGGTTCGGTAGGCGTTATTGTCCACCAGGACGGACGGCTTTGGCATGAGTTTTAATGCTAAGTTTGACCTGAGTGTAAACGCCGCGGAGGCTAGCCTTGCGCGTCATCGACATCCGTCACGGTAAGCTGCGGCCCATCGACCGTAAACGATATATCGAGCCCGGCGTATGCCAAGTGGTAGACACGATCGGGCTCGTGTTTGCTGCCGGCACGGCGTGGATCCTGGCGAAGGACCTCGATTAAGCCGGGCAACTTTGTGGACGGGACCTTGTCTTGCAGCGCTTGTGGAAACTCAACGTCGAGCTCTTGCCACGGGTTGTCCTCGATCCAGCCGCCCGTTGCGTCCGGATGGCAGTCCGCAAACGGAATATAGGGCTTGATGTCGTAGATGGGCGTACCGTCGCGCAGATCAGCCCCCAGCACGTGGATGATGGGGCCGCCGTCGGTAAACTCAACGCGGTCGAGCTTTACGCAGGTGAGGCCGATGGGATTGGGGCGAAACGGGCTACGCGTGGCAAACACGCCCACGCGCTCGGCACCGCCCAGACGTGGCGGACGTACGGTCTTTGACCACTTGGCATTGGTGCCAGTTTTGTCCTGTGTTTTGGCATCGGTAGCAATATCCCCCGCCGTGCCGCCCGGCGTTCCGTTTTCGAAGCGCCAGAGCAGCCATAAGTGCGAGAAGGACTCGAGCCCTGCAACCGCGGCGTTAAAGGCAAACTCCGGCTCAAAGATAATGCGCCCCTCAAGATGAGGCGCCAAAAAACTGTTGCGCGGAATGCCGAACTTCTGCGGCAGGTCGGTATGTATGTGTGCGATAGGTTCCATGCCGGTCATTGTACGGCATGGGTGCGCGAGGCGCTGTGCGCAATTCCCTACTGCGGCCGCCGATTATGCAACCAACGGTTGCTTGGAAGGGTGCTAGCCGCCGCGTATGCTTAAGCCATCAACCAGCAGAGAGGAGCCGTCATGGCCTTTGCAGAAAAACTCATTGCCGTCCGTCGCGCCAACGATCTCACCCAAGAGCAACTCGCCGCCAAGCTCTACGTAACGCGCCAGGCCGTCAGCCGCTGGGAGCGCGGCGAGGTCACGCCGGGTATCGACATGATGAAGCTCATTGCCGCCGTGACCGGAGAGCCGCTGTCTCACCTGCTCGAAATGCCCGAGCACTACTGCGAGAGCTGCGGCATGCTGCTCACGCCCGATGACTGCGGTACCGATGCCACAGGCGCCACGACCGACCATTACTGCAAATGGTGCTATGACCACGGCAAATACACCTACGAGACCACCATGGAGGCAATGATCGAGGATTGTGCCCCGCGCCTGGCGCAAAACACTGGCATGTCGCTCGACGAAGCCGTCTCGCTCATGGGCGCCGTCCTGCCGCAACTGGAGCGCTGGCGCACCGTGCGGGAAAACGAGGAGCGCTACGGCGCCGAGGCCCGGACGCGTTATGGTGATGAAGCCGTCGATGCAGCAAACGAGGCCTTGCTGGACATGGACCCTCAGACATGGAATGACATGAAGGAGCTTGAACGTGCCATTTTGGGCCAGCTCTCGATTGCTATGGGCGATGGCGAACCGGAAGGCAGCAAGGCTCGCAAGCTCGTCGCGATGCATCGCCGCTGGATTGCTCTCAACTGGGGCAGCGAGCCCCAAGACGAGGCATATCTGGGGCTCGCCCACGGCTACCTCGCCGACCAGCGCTTCGTAGACTACTACGACAAGCCTTGCGGTACCGGTGCCACGGCGTTTCTGGTCCAGGCTATCGAGTCGTCGTTGGCTCGCGCTTAGATTGCAGCGGCTTTGGGTATCTCAATCAAAACACCAACCGATTGGAGACCTATGGCTACAAATCACGAACTCGTGCTGTACGTTATGACCGGATGTCCGTATTGCATTAAGGTGAAGCGCTTCCTGGCGGATAACGGCGTGACCATCCCCGAGCGGAATATCTCGACCGATGCCGAAGCCGAACAGGCACTCATCGCCGTCGGCGGAAAGCGCCAAGTTCCCTGCCTGTTCATCGACGGCAAGCCGCTTTACGAGTCGAGCGACATCATCGCATGGGCGCAGGAGAATCTGCTCTAGCACGCGCGTTGCGATCGACTCGCTCCCAACTCATACGACCCAAACATGTACGCTCTTAGCCGGCTAATTGTTTGAGGCGACCTTTGGATTATGGCTGTTTGACGCCTCTGGAAAGAGTTTCCGAGGGGGCTGTGGTCAAAAAAGGGCAAATATGAGTACTGCTACCTGTTTAGTAGCAGCGATTTTGATCATTTCAGGAACTATTCAACGTCCCACGCGTCCGCAGGCGACGTCATTTCTCCTCATATGTTCAATAAAAGTAGCTCCTAATGAGAACAAATCTCATCAGGAGCTATTATTTATAGCAAAATAAATGCGACCATAATGGCAACAGTACTCATATTTGCCCTTTTTTGACCACGACCCCCCAGAATAGTCGCTGAGGACGACACTAAATGACAAAATCCGGCACTTGGACGTTCTTATATGACTAGTCATTCATAAGAACACCCACCGGCTAATCAGAACCACCCTTAAAAAGGGTGGTTTGCTCTTAGGGTATAACCCACGGGCTCCGGGCTCGCGTCTAAAGGCGCGGGCCCGGACTTCGTCCAGGCCTAGTGCATCTT
>UQTR01000037.1 GCA_900544065.1 uncultured Collinsella sp. | reverse complement strand
GGCGCGACCAGAAGGTCAGCGCCCTTTCATTTCACGTCACCTTGCTCGCTTAGGGGCGTTTTCGCTGTCCGTCCTCTGCCTGCGGCGTTGCCATGGTGGTCATTGGGGCGGCACTTGGGGAGGTTCCTTTTCTGCCGGTAGTTGGGGACACTCCTTTGGTGCAGGGGGCGGCTAAAAGAGTCCCGTCCCACATTGGCTACCCGTGGAAGGGATGAGCGGTTACTCGCCCAGCACCAGCGCCGCGAGCTCTGCTTGGGTGTCCACCACGTAGTCGGCGCCGGCGGCTTCCAGCTCTGCGCGGCCGCGGAAGCCCCAGCTGACGCCCGCGCTCTTAAGGCCGGCGTTGTGACCGGTCAGGATATCGACATTGGAATCGCCCACATAGAGCGTGGTTGCCGGATCGGCGCCCAGCTCCTCCATCACATGCAGCGTGACGGGTGCTTCGGGCTTAGGCGGAAACGCATCGACACGGCCCTGTACCAGCGCAAAGCGCTCGGAACCAAAATACTTCTCGATAAGCGGAGCCGCCGAGACGTGGTCCTTGTTAGTGAGCACGGCAAGCTGCACACCCGCGGCGCGCAGGCGGTCGAGCATCTCGATCGTGCCGGCATAGGGGGCAGTGTGGTCCTCCTTGTGCTCGCCGTAGTAAGCCCTAAACTCGGCAAGCGTCTGCTCAAACATACGGCTGTCTCCCGCGTACTCGGCGGGCATAAAGCGTTCAACCAGCTTGAGCATGCCGTTTCCCACCTTGTAGCGGTACTCGTCTACGGCAAACGTGGGCCAGCCGTGCGTCTCGCAGGTATGGTTGCCGGCGGCCGCCAGGTCCTCGAGCGTGTTGAGGATGGTGCCGTCCAGATCAAAGATCACATGGGAAAAAGCTGCTGCCATGAAAGCTCCCGTCATTGGCTTTAAAAACGCACCTCATAATACTGGGCTTCCGCGTTGGGCGAGCTTGGAATCTGAATATCTCCAGGGATATCAAGCCGCATCGCGCCGACCGTGCGGTTCCGCCCTAGCAAATTCTCGGCAGCTGCTCTCCCACGAGCATGTCGAGGATACGAGTCGAGCCCCAGCCGGTGCGCACGCGCACGGCGGGGCGGGCGTCTTCGGCAAGCGGCAGCACGCGACCGATGACGGCGGCATTCTCGCCGTAGCGGGCGGCGCGCATGGCGCTCAGCGCGGCATCGGCCTGCTCGGCCGGCACGACGGCAACCATCTTGCCCTCGTTTGCCACCTGCAGCACATCGTAGCCGAGCATCTCGCAGGCGGCCTGCACGTCGGGACGCACGGGCACGGCATCCTCGTCGACCTCCATGGCAACACCGCTGGCCTGGGCAAACTCGTTGAGTGTGGACGCCAGACCACCGCGCGTGGGGTCGCGAAAGCAACGCGTGTCGGGCGCTGCGGCCAAAACGTCGGCAATCAGGTGGTTGAGCGGCGCGGCGTCGCTTTCAATCGTGCTCGAAAACGCCAAGCCCTCGCGCTGGCTCATGATGGCGATGCCGTGGTCGCCCAGTGTGCCCGACACCAGGATGACGTCGCCGGGCTGGCAGTTGGCGCCGCTGAGCGCCATGCCCGTGGGAACCTCGCCCACGCCGGCGGTATTGATATAGACGCCGTCGGCCCCGCCGCGCTCGACCACCTTGGTGTCGCCCGTGATTATGGACACGCCCGCCTCACGCGCCGTTTCGGCCATCGTCTGCACAATCTGGCGGAGCTTATCCATGGGATAGCCCTCTTCGAGGATAAAGCCACACGATAGGTAGCGCACGTTGGCGCCCGAGGTCGCGACGTCGTTGACGGTTCCGCACACGGCGAGGCGGCCGATATTGCCACCGGGGAAGAACTGCGGCGAGACTACAAAGCTGTCGGTCGACATGGCGATGCGCCCGCTCGCGGGCAGCGCGGCCACGCCGGCGTCGTTGCCTTCGAGCAGCTCGGGCGACCCAAAGGCATCCAGAAAGACCTCATCGATGATGCGCTTCATCATCTGACCGCCAGAGCCGTGGCCCAACAGGACAGTGCTATCGGTGGCAGTACGGGACATATCGAAAACTCCAATCGAGGACGGAATTATATGGGTGAGGTACAGCGTCGACCGGCCCGCCGTTCGTTAGAGCGGCGGAACCCATTAGCCTCGGTAGCGGAAATATGCTGCACAGCTGCCCTCGGAACTCACCATGCAGGGGCCGACGGGATGCTCGGGTGTACAAGCTTGGCCGAACAGAGGGCAGTCGCTCGGCGTAATGGCCCCGCGCAGCACGTCGCCGCAGCGGCACCCACGCGGCTCGACCGTCGTCTCAACGGGCACGTCAAAGCGAGTGCGGGCATCAAAGCGCGAGAACTCGGGGCGGATGGAAAGGCCCGAGTTGGCAATCGGCCCCAGCCCGCGCCACGTGGTGTCGCATGGCTCAAACACCTGCTCGACCAGCTGGCGCGCCACGGGGTTGCCGTCTGCGTTGACGCCACGGCGGTAGGCGTTGTCGATCGCCGGCCTGTTCTCGACAACCATCTGGACCAGCATGCAGATGCCCTGCAGGATATCGACCGGTTGAAATCCCGTGACCACACCCGGGGTATTGAACTCGTCGACCAAAAAGCTAAAGGGCGCCAGGCCCGTGATGGTGGCGACGTGGCCCGGCAGGATAAAGCCGTCGATGGTCGTCTCGGGGTCGTTGGAGATCGCGCGCAGCGCCGGCGGCGTGGTCTTGTGGGCGCAATAGACCGAGAAGTTCTGGAGTCCGCGTGCATCGGCCTCCAAAATGGCGGCGGCGATGGTGGGCGTCGTGGTCTCAAAGCCGACGCCCATAAAGATGACCGGGCGATCGGGGTTGTGTTCGGCGATATCGAGTGCATCGAGCGGGGAGTAGACGATGCGGATGTCGCGTCCTGCCGCCTTTTGCGCAGCGAGCGAGGTGGACGATCCGGGCACGCGCATCATGTCGCCAAAGGTGGTGATGATGGCGCCGTCCATCTTGGCGAGCGCGATTGCATGGTCGATATCGCGGTTGGCGGTAACGCAGACGGGGCAACCCGGACCGCTCAGCAGTTTGAGCCCGGCAGGCATAATGGAGCGAAAGCCATAGCGCCCGATGCTCACGGTATGCGTGCCGCAGACTTCCATAAGGTTGATGCTGCGGTTGCCGACAAGCTCATGAATGCGATCGATGAGCTCGCGAGCCAGCCTGGGGTCGCGAAATGCCGAAAAGTCGATACCGGAGCGAACCGGCTGCGCCGCCGCCACTAGTATGCCTCCGCCGGGTTGGTGGCGAGCTGGTCCTCTTCGGCCAGCTCGGTCATGGTATTGACGAGCTCGAGTGTCTCTTGGGCTTCCTGCTCGTCGACAATCTGAATGCCAAAGCCGGCGTGCACGAGAATATAGTCGCCTACCTGTGCCGTCGGCACGAGGCGCAGCGAAACGGGGCGCTCGATGCCCATCATGTCGACGGTCGCCTTAAGGTCGTCGTCGCGTTTGACCACTTTACCGGGAACGGCAAGGCACATAATGTTCCCCTTTTATACGTTTTGCGCTGGATAGGCGCCTAATTACCCATCAGTTGATGGTAGCGCTCGCGGGAGTCACGAGCAAACGCGTTACACCTGTGAGACGGCGGCGCGCAGGCTGGCAAAACAGCCTATCGCGATGTTGTCTGCGCAAGACGAGCGCTTGCGACCGCCGCCTGACCGTAGGCGATGCAGCCGTCATTGACGGGTGCGGTGTGGGGGACAAGGACAGTAAGGCCTGTGCTTTTGAGCTCGCGGGTGAGGAACTGAAGCAGGAGTCGGTTCATGAACACGCCGCCCGAAAGCGCGACGGTATCGAGGCCTTCGCGCTCACAGATCTCGCACGCGACGTGGGTCGTAGCGTGCGTAATGGCGATGTGAAACCCGAGGGCGAGCCTGTCGGCCGGCGCGCCTGCCTCGATTCCATTCAGAAGAGCTTCGATGAGCGGTTGGGGGTCCAAGGTGGGGGAGTCGTCGGCAGACGTGAATACGCCTGTATGATTGCCGTCGAGACGAACGGGCTTACCGCCGAGCGCGCGCCAGGCGGCGGCTTCGAATTCTATGGCGGGTTCGCCCTCGTAGGTTGCCTTGTCGCAGATGCCAAGAATTGCTGCCGCGGCATCAAAGAGACGCCCCATGCTGCTAGTACGCGGGCTGTTGATGCCGCGCTCAATCATGGTGGCTGTCACGCTGCGCGTTTGCTCGTCGAGGCTGTCCAAAAGCCGAGCGGCGCCTGGGTGCTCGAGCAGGCCGAGCTCACTGAGCAGGGCAAAGGCGTTGCGGCGGGCGTCGCGCACGGAGGCCGCCCCGCCGGGGAGCGCCCAGGTGCGCAAATGCGCGGCGCGCTCAAAGCCGCCAAGGCTGGCAACAAGAAACTCGCCGCCCCAAATGGTCCCATCGGTACCGGCGCCGGTGCCGTCAAAGGCGATGCCAAGGACGCGCTCGTCGGTTGTAAGCTGGCCCGCGGCGATAGCCTCGGCCATTACGCTCGCGATATGCGCATGATGGTGCTGCACCTCGACGAGCGGCAGATTGCATTTTCGCGCCTGCTCGCGCGCCCACTGGCTCGATAGATAGTTGGGATGTACATCGCAGGCTAAGGCGGCGGGCGCCAAGTCAAAGAGATCTTCCAAGCGCGTGCGCGCGGCGTTCCAGGCATCGAAGGTCCCGCCGTTTTCAACATCGCCGATATGCTGCGACACAAAACAGGTTGCCTCGCCGTTCGCCCCTTCACGCGTGAGCGCAATCGTGGCCTTTTGTTGTGGCCCACAGGCGAGCACGCAGGACGGAGCGCCGTCGAGCGCCGGCAACGGCAGCGGCTGGGGTGCATATCCGCGAGCGCGGCGCACGGGCATAACGGCGCCGTCGACCACGCGCACTACAGAGTCGTCGTAGCGCGAGAGGATCGCGCGGTCGTTGCCGAGCAACGCATCGGCGATGCCGGCGGCGACGAGGTGTTCCCAGGCAAGGTCGTCGTCGGTCTCGATGGGCTCTTCGCTCAGGTTTCCGCTGGTCATGACGAGCGCGTGCATACCGCAGGCTTCTGCCGCGGCAAGCAACAGATGCTGAAGCGGGGTGTAGGGGAGCATAACACCGAGCTCGGGAAGGTCGTGCGCGACGGACGGTGCGAGCGCGAGGGTGTCGGGGGAACCGCCGCTCTCGCAAACGGCACGTCGGCGCAGCAGCACGATGGGGCGAATACTGCCGGCCAGCAAGCCGCGCTCAACGTCGCTGACATGGCACAGGCGTTCAACGTCGGCAAGGTCGCGCACCATAACGGCAAGCGGCTTGTTGCTGCGGCGTTTGCGGCGGCGAAGCTCGGCTACCGCCTGCTCGTTGGAGGCGTCGCATGCCAAGTGAAATCCGCCCAGTCCCTTGATAGCGACGATACCGCCGTTGGCCAGCAGCTCAACACAGCGGTCGATAATGGCGTCGCTGGTCTCGCGCGTGGTGCCGACGGCCAGCGGCGCGGCGGCTTCGCCCGGCTCATCGCCCACGCTCGCTTCGCGCCACATGATATGCGGCCCGCAATCAAAGCAGGCATCGGGCTGCGCGTGAAAGCGACGGTCGAGCGGATTGGCATACTCCGCGGCACACTCGGGGCACATGGGAAAACGGTCCATCGAGGTTGCCGCTCGGTCATAAGGCAGCGATCGGATGATGGTAAAGCGTGGGCCGCAGTTAGTGCAGTTGATAAAGGGGTAGTGATAGCGTCGGTCGGCGGGATCAAACAGCTCGCGCAGGCAATCGTCGCAGATGGCGATATCGGGCGAGACGAGCGTCGTGTGCGCGGTCTGGTCCTGCGATGCTACGATGCGAAAACCCTCTTCATTGGCGGCATCCCAACCGTTGGCTGCCAGGTCCACAACCTCGACATGCTCTACGCGGGCTGCCGCAGGCGCATGCTCGGAAAGCGCGGCAACAAAAGCATCGAGCGCACCGGCCAGAGCATGCGCTTCGATATGCACGCCGTCGCCCGCGTTGAGCACCCATCCGCAAATGCCATGCGCCATGGCCTCGCGATACACAAACGGCCGCATGCCAACGCCCTGTACGATGCCCGTCACATGAATATGCACATGCCGCATGCGGCTCTCCCTCATCAAAACCGACCAAAAAGGGACAGGTTTATTTTGGTAGGTAAAACATCTAAACCTGCCAAAATAAACCTGTCCCTTTTTGGCAGGTGCGCTGCGGGAAACCCCGCTACAGTCCTAGGCTTTGTCCGGTGGCGGCACACGTGAGCTCGCCGTGCTTAACGCCGCGCAGGCCCAGCAGGCGGTCGGCCAGCTCGTAGACGCGCTCGCCGCGACCCTTGAGCGCCAGAATCTCCAGACAGTTGTGGTGGTCCAGATGCACGTGCAAGGTCGAGACGATCTCGTCGGTGTAGTCGTGCTGCACCTCGTCCAGGCGGCGTGTCAGATCGCCGGTGTGGTGGTCGTAGATCATGGTGAGCGACCCGATAACGTGCTCGTCGGGCGTGCGCATCTGCTCCTTGGCGATCGAGGCGCGAATCAGGTCGCGCACGGCCTCGGAGCGGTTGGCCACGTCACCGCGGCGCGCGATCTGCTCGTCAAAGCGGCGCAGCAGGTCGTCGGGCGCGGTGACCGAAAAGCGGACCAGCTCGGAGCTGGAGCCACTGCAGCGACAGCTCGCCTCGGCACCCGCGCCGTGATCATGCGCGTGCTCGTGCTCGGCCACGTTACACCAGCTTCACAGAGCCGACGGAGTTGTGGTCGGCCTCGATGGCCTCCTCGTAGCCCTCGAGCGCATCGTGTGCCTCGTGCAGCGCAGCCATGGCGGCCTCGAGCTTGGCGCCAATACGCTCCATGTCAAAGTTCTCGGTCGCATGCAGCAGCTGATGGCTCCACTCGTGAGCGAGCTCGATGGTGTCGTCGACCTGCTTGACGCTCATGGCAAGCTGGCTCATGTTCATTCCAACGTCATGCATGGAAGATCTCCTTTTGTATGGGGCAGTTCAGTGGTTCAGATTTTACTACGCCCGCTCTGCGCGCAGCTGCATAAGAAAACGGGCACGAGTCTGTGCGACCCGCACCCGTTCACTGGGGGCTGTTTGTGACTACCATACTATCCGTGGTTGCACTCGGTGCATCCAGAAGTCCGGCGAGCGGTGCAAAAGCGCTCATGGACGGCGGGTAAGTAACAAGCGTATTACAGATGCTTCTCCAGCAGCGCCTGCAGCCTCGCCTTGGGCAGAGCGCCAACCGAGCGGTCAATCTCCTCGCCGTTCTTAAACACAATCAGCGTGGGGATGCTCATGACGCCAAACTTCATGGCCAGGTCCTGGTTGTCGTCGACGTTGCACTTGGCCACAGCCAGCTTGCCGGCCAGCTCATCGGCAACCTCGTCAACGATGGGCGAGAGGGAGCGGCAGGGACCGCACCACGGTGCCCAAAAATCGACCAGCACGGGCAGGCTGTCGTTAACGACGGAATCGAAGTTCTCGGGGGTAATCTGCTTAATGTCAGCCATGGTGACCTCCATAATGTGACGCGGCTTGGCCGCGTAAAACTCAGTACGACCGTGCTTATACCCAGCCGCCCGCAAAGCAACCACTCGCAGGCGGCTCTTTTATATAATGGTGGGCACGCAAACGATTGGAGAGCGCATGTCCACGTCACAAAGCCAGAAAAAAGAAGCCATCGCCCAGGCGGCCGAGCAGGAGCTCACATCGCTTGCGGTCCGTGGCGTGCGTATCGCGGGCAACGCGTGCTCGCCGATCGTGCTGGTCAAAGGCGATTTGGACGAGGCCGAGCGTTCGGGTGGCGAGCTTGCCGCCGGCCCGGATGGCGCGGCGTTGCGCAAGGCGCTTGGGGCCATCGGCTACGCGCCCGAGGATTTTTGCGTGCTGGCAAGCGTCGCCGGCGTGGGTGACGGAGCGGTCGCGGTGGGCGAGACTCTGCCGTGCGAGCTGTTCCGTGAGGCGCTTGAGGCTTTGGACCCCGAGGCGGTGCTACTGCTCGACAACAACGCGGCTGACGCCATGCGCGAGACCTACGCCGATATGCTCGTGGCGATCGATGACTTCGACACCGCCATGCTCAAGCCCGGCTTGGTCGCCCATGTGCAGGGTCGCCGCGTGCTCGCGCTCGACGGTTTTGAGGCGGCACTCACCGACAAGGCCGCTAAGCAGCGCATGTGGGCCTACATCAAGCAGCTGACCCCGGCGGCCGCTCCGCTGTAGCGGACCGGAGCCGGTAAGGCGGCCCTGACGGGTCGAGCGCGGCACCGGCTTACCGCGTCCCTACATCACGGCGCGAAGCTCAAACCGGTCGCCGTTGATGCGGAACTGGCAGTTGCCGTTCATGCGTTCGACGGCAAGCTTAATGCTCTTGGTTCCAAAGCCGTGTCCGGTGTGCCCGGCTACGGGCATGCCGTCGACCATATGCGGCGGCCGTCCAAATGTGTTGGAAACCGAAAGCAGCAGCTGCCCGTCTTCAAACCGCAGATCAAGATCGACAAAGCGCTTGCCCTCGGGGGCGGTGCTCGCCGCGGCAATGGCGTTTTCCAGGGCATTCGAAAGCACGCTGAACAGGTCGACATCGGCCACATGCACGCTCTGGGGCACGGCGGCGCGCAGGTTGGCGGTAATGCTGTTTCTATTGATTTCCGAGTTAAATGACGAAAGCGCAATGTTTACCGTCTCGTTGGCGCAGAAGCGGCGTACGGCGGTGCGGTCGCCGGCTTCGCAGAGTTCGTCGATGCGTTTGAGCGCCTCGTCGGTGTGCCCCTCCTCAATTAAAGCGGCCAGGCCGCGTAGGAAGTGGCGCATGTCGTGGCGAAGAATCGACAGCTCGCGCCCAGATTGACGCCAGGCCTCGAGCTCTTTAATGGCGGCGCTGTCGCGGGTTTCGAGCATCCAACGCTCTCGCTCGGCGGTTTCCTTTTCTTCGTATTCGCGCAGGTAAACGGCAAGAAACATAAGATAAAAGGCGCAGAGCGCAAATGCCAAAAACTCAACCGTCACCACCGAGCCCGAGTGGAACAGCGTGGTATAGACGTTGGTGGCGTAGTCAAAGACGTAATAGACGAGCGGCAGGATTAAAAGGATGCCCAGCTCGGTGGTGCTTTTAATCGCCAGACGGGGTCCAATGTCGCCGGCCCAATGCAGCAGGACGGCAAAGACGCCGAGCGTGGTAGCGATGCGTGCCAGATAGTACGCAATCTGCGAATCGGTTGCGGCAAATGCGGCGATACCCATCCAATTGCTGAACTGGCAGCTCAGATAGGCACTCGTAATGCCGAGCGCGGCAAGCAGTGGGCTCAGGCGGTAGCGCGCGCACAGGTAGACGATAAGCGGCAGGTGCACAACGAGCGGATAGACCTGACGGGCAAAAAGCTCTCCGCCAACGACATTGGCGATCGAAAAGGCAGCGCCGGTTGCGGCTCCGACCCCCACCAACTCGAGTGCATGGCGTCGATTGATTTCGATACCGCACAGCGCCGCCGAAGCAAAGACGCCAAAGAGTAGCGTTGTGGCGTGGTGGATTGCCCAAAGGACCATTTCGACCGAGGAGATCATCAGCGCCTCCCGCCCTCAAAGCGCACCGCAAAGTAGGCGTCTTGGAACCCCTGCTTGCTGCTGCGCGACAGCGGAATGCACGCGCCGGAGCGCATGACGATGTCCGTGCGATCGAAGTGGTCGATGTTGCGCAAGTTGACCTGGTAGCTACGGTGGCATTTAAAGAAGGTGGCATTTTGCGCCAAACGGTCCTCGACGCTGCGGAACGACTCGAGTGCCTCGATATCGCGTCCGTCGCGCAGGTGGAAGACCACGTGCTTGTTGCGCGCCTCGGCATATTCGATATCGGACAGGCGCAGGGCGTGGTAGCCAAAGGATGTTTTGATGACGAGTTCGTCGGTCGCTGCCGGACGCATGCTCGAAAGCTCGTCGAGCAGTTGCGCCAGGCGCTCGTAGGCCACGGGCTTGAGCAGGTAGTCGAAGGCGCGGACCTCGTAGGACTCCAGAGCGAACTCGGGCGATGAGGTGAGAAACACCAGACGCACGGCGGTATCGGTCTGGCGCAGCTCGCGTGCGGTGTCCATGCCGTTGACGAGCGGCATGATCATGTCGAGCAGAATGATGTCGGCGCGCGATGTGGCATGGCGGGCCAGCAGGTCCTCGCCGCGCGTGACGAGCGCAACATCGACTGCCGTGCCCGTTTCGGTCGACCAACGATCGATCATCCGGTGCAGTCTATCTAGAAAAGCGACGTCGTCGTCGCAGGCAATAATCTTGAGCATTCGGCCCCCTTAGTAATTCGATTTTGCCACATTGGATGCGTACCGCTCGCGGGGGTGCGCACCGTTTGCGCCCCACGGCGTGCAACTCGCGCCAAGCGGCAGGGCGTTAGAAAGTGCGGCAGCAAAATAATCCGTGGATAAACATGTCAATACATGCTGGTGGTTGGCCGGGGAACACGCCAGCCACCAGCGCCAAGCGATGCTAGGCATCGCGAAGCATAGGGATAAAGGGAGCTGCACGATGAGGGAGAAGAAGATGGGGATGCGCGCCGTGCTGACGCGCCTGCTGGGTATCGCCGCCGTGGCATGCGCGCTCGTGGCGACGCCGGCGGTGGCCGAGGCGGCGACTACGACGGATATTCCTTCGAATGTGAAGATAGCCCAAACAGTGAGCACCAACCCCTACGTTGCCGACACAGTGACGCTCGAGGCGGGTGAGGATTACGTTGTTGGTGGAGAGATCAAGATCAACCATTACGTCGTAAAGGGCGGTACCGAGCAAGATCCGACGCGCATATATCTCACCGAGAATGCAAGTGTTGGTCACTGGCCTGGTTCCATTAAGGATAACAGAGGCAGTGGCTACGATGAGCTCTTTGTGCTTGACGGCGGCTATATCGAGTTCATTGGAACCAACGGGAATGGCAGGACTCCCGTCTATTGCAACGGCAAGAGCTTTTTGTCCGACAATGCCGGCAGAAGAGACGGTCACGGCGATGGTGCCGATAAAAACAGGGTCCCCAACAGCCTGAACCTTAAGGTTTCCGGCATCGAGTTTAAGACGGTAACCTCAGGGGTGTCTAAGAGGGCAATTGCGCTGTACGGCACGATGGTCGATGGCGAAACGGCAACCTTCGACAATGTCAAGGTTAGCAAATGGGACTGTACAGCGAACGGTGCGAATTATGGTGGCAGTCACGAGTACAGCAACATCGCAACAGGATATGAGGCCTCTCCGGCGCCGGTTACAATCCTCAGCTCGGCGAACGGTGCAAAGAGTTTGGACGTCACGTTTAGCAACTGTGAATTTACGGATAATGAAGATGACTGTGCTGGTGCGCTAAGTGTCGTAGGCCGTGGGTGCAGGCCCAAGGTTGTGCTCAACAACTGCACCTTCAAGAACAATCAACAAGAATCGATCTGGTGCAAAGAACTTAATGTGCAGGATAAAAATGAGCATACCCATGCTGGCAACATTGTTGTCAATAATGCGGACATTACGCTGAACGGTTGCACCGTCACATCGACGCAAGAAGCGGCGAACTATACGCAAGATATGGTCATGACGAGTGCAATTGCGGTGGCTAAAAATTCGACATGTACGCTCAACAATACGCAGGTGAGTGACACTTATGCAGAGGGCACGTACTACTATTCCGATGCGAACACGCGTCGAAACACCGTGTATGCTCACGGAACGGTGACGCTCGCCGGTAATACGGCCATTACTACTAATGGCGATAAGGGCGCCCGAGGCCTTGCGCTCGATGCTCCGGGGATTAATTACCTCAGCAAATTGAACATTGCCGACACCTTCACGGGTAAGGTCCAGCTGTCGCTCAAGGACGATCAGCTGGGCACCCATAAGGGTACTCAGTGGAAACTTGGCACTTGCGATATCGATGAGGCCGACCTGCGCGCTCGTGTTACTACGGACGATCCGAGCGTTGGCATCGGAAAGACGGACGACGGATATGTGTACGCTTCGCGTCTGCCGCACGAACATGTGTGGTCGGTGGAAAAGGCTGCCAACAGCTCATATCAGCTGAAGGTCACCTGCTCCGGCAAGATGCGCCCGAGCGATTGCAACTACAAAAATGGTTATGCCGTCGAGCTGGGTATCGATGGGGCAACGCCGGATGAGGGAAAGCTGGGCGTTACATACAGCGGCAGCGAGGTCACTCCAACGCTGACGATGTCGAATAAGGGCGGCTACGCTCGAGACGATATCGTCTCGACGGGAGGCGTACGTATCTCCGGGTCTCAGTATTACAAGCTTTCGAACTGGGGCGACAGCGCCGGCAAGCCGCTGGAGTATGTCCCTACCGATGCAGGGATTTACCGTATCGAGTCTACGGTTAAGGTCGAGGGTCAAGAGGGCGACCTGACGCTCACTCGCGAGTTCCAGATTAGGCCGCTAGAGCTGAGCAAGGTCAGCGGGCTCACGTTTGAATTCAATAATGGCGGAGAAGACACCAAGATCAATGGTGAGACAGTTCGTGCGTACCCGTGGACGGGTAAGACGATTACGCCGAGCTTCTCTGTTAAGGTCTACAACTACGACACTCAAAGCTGGTCGTACTTTGTCAAGGGCGACGACTACGAGATTGATAATGATCCGTCGTATAGCACGGTGAGCGCGATCGATCCTCCCAGTTCCAATTCCTATTACCCGTACTACTTGGTCTATATCAAAGGCAAAGGTAACTACACGGGCTCGGCATTTGCACGCTGGACCATCACAGGCACGCAGTTCGAGAACGTGACGGCCAAGGGATTCGAAGGCCGCTATGACGGGCAGCCGCATGGCGTCAACATCTCGGTGGAAAATGCTCCTGCTGACATGAAGATTGAGTACAACGTTGATGGGAGCGACAAATGGACAACGGAGCCACCGAGCTTTACAGATGTCCAGTACGATGACGGAGACGTTTGTGCCGTAACGGTCAATTACCGCATCACCGCGAATGGCTATGTGACAAAGAGCGGATCGGTTAAGATTGAGATCGAGCCTGCCGACCAGCCTGTCCCGTGGCTTTATATCGCTAGCGCTGGCACGGGTGTCAAGGTCAAGGACGAAAGTGCGCATTTCCTCAATGACGGGTCGCTTTCCAACCTGAATGAGACCTATGAGTGGAAAAAATTCGGGGCCAAAAGCTGGAAATCCGTCCCTGTCGGTGAAACTTCAATCGACAATTTGTCCGCCGAGATGTACGAGGTGCGCTTTAAGGAGGACAACAACCACTATCCTTCGAAGGCCAACGTCTTCACAATCGCGGAGGGTCCTTGCGCGTCGAAGGACGGTACTTGGTATAAGACCGAGGGCTCAGATGGCACCCACTGGCAGGTGTGTCGTTGCAAAGAGAATATTAACAAAGGCAAGCATGAGTTCTGCTGGGAGGAAGTCACGGCTCCAACCAGCGAGAAGCCCGGTCTAAAGCGGTATCAATGCTCCACGTGCGGCTATGTCCTGCGCGAGGAAGAGATTCCACCGGCGTGCATCGGCGGTTATGTCGGCGTGTATGACGGCGGTGAGCATGCCGTGAGCGTTGACCTTAAGGAAGGCGCGACGGCTCAGTTCAGCGTCGACGGTGGCGCCACGTGGAAAACGGATGCTCCTACAATCAAAAACGTCGGCAAGACCACGGTCGACTATAAGGTGACAACCCCTGGTGCATCCGACATCGAGGGGCAGGTGACGCTCGAGGTGACGCCGTGCCCGATTACGGTGGCGCCCGCTACTGCTTCTAAAACGTATGGTGATCCGGATCCCGACTTTACCTATAAAGTGACGGCTGGCTCCCTTATGGAGGGCGATGCGCTTTCCGGTATCACGTACAAGCGTGATGAGGGTGAGAACGTTCTGACCGGCTATAAGACGTACAAGGTGACGGCTTCTCAGGAAGAGGGCGCCAACGCTAATTACGACATTACGTTTGAGGCAGGTGAGTTTACCATTACACGCCGCACTATCGAGGTGACGTGGAATGTTGGTCAATACGTTTACAACGGCCAAGAACAGGGTCCCACGGCAGAGATAACCAATCTGGTTAACGGTGACGACGTGTCTCTCAAGCTCGTGGATGCCGCAAAGGTAAATGCCGGCACGTATACGGCGTATGTGAGCAATCTTATTGGTGAGAACGCAGTTCTTGCTAATTATCGGAAGCCCTCTTCGCGCATTGAATGCACGTACGCTATCGCCAAGGCCAAACGGGACAGCGCTCCCAATGTAAAGGCAACGGCGGAGACCGTGAGTGGTAAACACGACGGTAAGATTGAGGGCGTTGATACATCGATGATGCTGGGCAAGCCTGGCAAGCAGATGATGTTCATCAAGGCAAGTGATCTGGTCGATGGCGACAAGCTTGAGAATCTAGCGCCCGGTTCCTATCGCCTGTGCTACGGGAAGACGACGAATTATGAAGCCTCCGAGACCGTTACCGTTACGATCGCCGCTGGGCCTAAGCTCAAGGTGACGCTGCCGGCCGAGCAGGCGGGCTATACGATCACGGCTGACGCGACCGAGCTCGACTGGCACGGTTCTGCGACGCTTAAGCTTGCGGTCGCGGATGGCTATTACGCGACCAAGGATCTTGCTGTTAGGGCAAACGGCGAGATCATCAAGCCCAACGAGCAGGGTGTTTACCAACTGTCTAAGGTAGAGAAAGACACCGTGATTACCGTCGAGGGCATCGCCAAGCATGAGCCCGATGGCACCGGTTGGAAGAGCGACGGTTCTTCTCACTGGCATGTTTGCACGTGCGGCGAGCGGATTGACGTTGCCGAGCATACCTTCGAGTGGATAATCGATGAGAAGCCTACGGTCGAGAAGCCTGGATCCAAGCATTTACACTGCACTGTCTGTGACTACAACTCCTCCGAGAAGGTTGTAATCCCGGCAGCTTCTGTTGCCGGCTACTCCGGCGATTATGACGGTAAGGTCCACACTGCCGATGTCTCGGCCCTGCCCGAGGGCACGGCGGTCCAGTACAGCATCGACGGTGGCGTCAATTGGTCTGCCACGGTCCCCGAGATCAAGAACGTCGGCACCCTGCCGTTCAAGTACAGCGCGACCGTCGACGGCGCTGCTGTCGAGGGCGAGGCAGAGCTTGTGGTGACGCCGCGCAAGGTTACCGTGACGGCGTCCGATGCCTCTAAGACCTACGGCGACGATGACCCTGCTCTGGGCTGGAAGGTCACCGAGGGCAAGCTCGTCGAGGGTGAGAGCCTCCAGGACATCACCGTTTCACGCGAGGCCGGCGAGGCCGTGCGCAAGGGCGGCTACGCCGTGACGGCGTCGCAGGCCGAGGGCGCCAACCCCAACTACGAGATTACGTTCAAGCCCGGCACGTTCACCATCAACAGGCGCGAGCTCACCGTGAAATGGGACGCCACCACCGAGTTCACCTACGACGGCGAGGAGCACTGCCCCCAGGCGGAGCTCGGCAACGTCGTCGGTGACGATAAGCTCGGCGCGTATGTCGACGGCGCTGCGGTCAAGGCGGGCACCTACACGGCGAAGATCACCGAGCTGACGGGCGCCGACAAGGGCAACTACAAGCTGCCGGCAACGGGTCTGACGTGCGAGTTCTCTATCAAGAAGGCGCCCAAGGGCGCACCGGTGGTCCAGGGTGTGGCCGAGACCGTCAGCGCCAAGGCTGACGGCAAGATCACGGCCGTCGACGCCACTATGGAATGGCGTGCCAAGGACTCGGGCGAGTATCAGGCTGTGCCCGAAGGCGTGACCGAGCTCAGCGGCCTTGCCGCGGGCACGTACGAGGTGCGTTACCGCGCCGATGACAACCACGAGGCCTCCGCCGCGACCAAGGTCACGGTTGCCACGGGCCGCAAGCTTGCTGTGACGCTGCCCGCCGAACAGGTCGGCTACAAGCTCACGGCTGACGCGACCGAGCTCGACTGGCATGGCTCCGCTACCCTCGCTATCAGCATCGAGGACGGCTACTTTGCCGACCCCTCCGCCTACGTCGTTAAGGTCAACGGTTCCGTCGTGGCGCTCAACGACCGCGGCGAGTTCACCGTCCAGGACGTCGAGGGCGATGTGAGGGTGACGGTCGAAGGCGTGCGCAAGCACGAGGCCGTGAGCGATAGGTGGCTCTCCGATGACAACACGCACTGGCATGAGTGTACCTGCGGCGGCAAGATCGCCGAGGCCGCGCACACCTTTACGTGGGTTGTCGACACGCCTCCCACGGCGACCGAGAAGGGCTTCGGCCACCGTCAGTGTGTCGTCTGCGGGTACGAACTTGATTCCGAGGAGATTCCGGCTGCCGCTATCTTCGGTTACTCCGGCGAGTACGACGGCGCGTACCACACGGTCAATGCTTCGGCGCTGCCCGAGGGCGCGACGGCCGAGTACAGCGCCGACGGCGGCAAGACCTGGTCTGCCACTGCTCCCGAGATCAAGAACGTTAGCAAGCTGGACGTTGCCTATAGGGTGATGATTGGCGGTGCGACGGTCGAGGGTCAGGTGACGCTCGAGGTCAAGCCGCGTGCGATCACGGTCACCGCTCAGAACGCCTCCAAGACCTACGGCGAGAAAGACCCCGTCTTTGAGTGGTCGGTCACCGCTGGCGAGCTCGTAAAGGACGAGACACTTGAGCTCGAGATCGCGCGCGAAGACTGCGACGACGTGCGCGAGGGCGGCTATGCGCTGCGGCTGACGCAGCCCGAGGGCGCCAACCCCAACTACATCATTACGTTCGTCGACGGCACGTTCACCATTAACCAGCGCCTGCTCACCGTGACGTGGGGCACCACCGAGTTCGTCTACGACGGCAAGGAGCACTGTCCCGTGGCCACGCTCGGCAATGTTATCGGCAAGGATGACCTTGGCGCATTCGTTGACGGTTCCCAGACCGAGGTCGGCACCTCTTATAAGGCGACCCTCGCCGAGCTGACGGGCAAGGCTGCGGGCAACTACGTACTGCCTGCCGATGGCTTGACCTGCGAGTTCTCCATCAAGAACGCCCCGCAGGACGCGCCGGTGGTTCAGACCGAGGCCGAGACCGTGAGCGGCAAGTCCGACGGCAAGATCACGAGCGTCGACGCCACCATGGAGTGGCGTGCCCAAGGTGCTGCCGAGTACCAGGCCGTGGGCAAGGACGTGACCGAGCTCAAGGACCTCGCCGCCGGCGTGTACGAGGTACGCTACCAGGCTAAGGCCAACTACGACGCCTCTGCCGTTACCGAGGTTACCGTGAAGGCTGGCCCTGTCTCTTATACACATCTGACGCTGCCGACG
>UQTR01000036.1 GCA_900544065.1 uncultured Collinsella sp. | reverse complement strand
CCTGCTCGCACGGAGAGCACATTAAGTGCTCTCCGGCTCGTGCGGAACTCGCGATCAACCTTATGCCTCTCGGACAGTCCCGGCCCTCTTGGGTTCGGGGCGCGACACACCGGACTGGTTGTCTGAATTAAAGAAAGTGAAGGCCCCTTTCGGGGCCTTCTTTGTTAGAGGAATTCGCCGACTCGGTGGACTTCGGGTTCGAGGTCTACGTTGAATTGGTCTTTGACGGTTGTTTGGATGTGGCGGATGAGTTCGTCGACATCGGCGGCGGTGGCGTGGTCGGCGTTGACGATAAAGCCGCAGTGCTTTTCGCTCACCTGCGCGCCGCCGACAGCATGGCCGCGCAGTCCGGCATCCATGATGAGCTTGCCGGCAAAGTAGCCCTCGGGGCGCTTGAAGGTGGAGCCGGCACTCGGCATGTCGAGCGGCTGCTTGTCCTCGCGGCGCTGGCGGTAGTCGTCCATGTCGGCCTTGATCATCGCGGCGTTGCCCGGGGCGAGATTGAAGGTGGCCGAAAGCACGATAAAGCCGTCATCGGCGATGCGGCTCTTTCGATAACCCAGGTTGAGCTCGTCGACATCGAACTCGATGATATTGCCGCTGCCGCAGGTGCCGTCGTCGAGCTGGCGAGCGGGTTTGTAGACGCGCACGGACTCCAGCACATCGGCCATGCAGGCACCGTAGGCACCGGCGTTCATGTAGCAGGCGCCGCCGACCGATCCGGGGATGCCCGAGATGGGCTCCATGCCGGTGAGGCAGGCCTCGGCTGCCGCGGCTGCGACATCGGAAAGCAGCGCGCCGGCTGCCGCCGTGACGTGCGTGCCGTCGATCGTAATGTCGGAGAGGCCTTCGCCCAACGCCACGACGACGCCGCGGATACCCTTGTCGCCGACGAGTAGGTCGGAGCCGTTGCCCACGATGGTGAGGGGCAGATCGCAGCGATAGCAGGTATCGAGCGTGGCGACGAGGCCCTGCTCGGTATCGGGCGTGACAAAGACGTCGGCCGGGCCGCCGATCTTAAACGTGGTGTGCTCGCGCATGGGCTCGCTCATCAGTACGTTGTCCTCGCCGGCAACGCCAGCAAGCGCGCACAGCAGGTCCTCGTTAAAAAAGTCGTTCTCGTGCATACGAATATCCGCCTTTTGGTGGTCGTTGTCATCAATCGATTGCAATATACCCCACCCGGACGGATTTGGTGCGCTGGCGGCGATAAAACAGCCGTCTACCGGATTGGTAAAGTGTTTATCACCGAGGTAGAGGGGTAGTCGCTATACTTTCAAGAGATTGCGCGTAAACCCGGAAGGAGCGAGATGGCCAACAAAGTCACCCTCAAGCAGATCGCCCAGGAGGTGGGGCTTTCCCCCTCGTCGGTCTCGCTTGTGCTCAATAATCGGCCCTGTCGCATCTCGGAAGAAAACCGCAAGCTCATCAAAGAGGTCGCGGCGCGCAACCACTATGTTCCCAACCAGATCGCGCGCAGCCTGGTCATGCGCGAGTCGCGCACCCTGGGCCTTATCGTCCCTAACATCGAGAGCCGCTTTTTTGCCTCGCTCGCCGGTAGCCTGGAAAAGCGCTGCCGCGAGGACGGCTATGCGCTCTTCATTACCAGCTCGGGCGGAAGCGCCGATGACGATCTGGAGCTGCTGCGCCAGCTGGTGACGCGCGGCGTTGATGGCGTCTTCCTGGTCGTAGGCGACGAGTTCTCCGACGACCGCGCCCTGCGCGAAGAAGTCAGCCATCTGCCTATCCCTGCCGTGATGGTCGATCGTGCCATTGAGGGGCTCGAGTGCGACAAGGTGATGTTCGACCACGAGATGGGTGGCTACATGGCCACTCGCTATCTGATCGAGCAGGGCCACCGTCGCATTGCCTGCTTGGTTAACGCGCGCCGTTCCAATACGGGGCGTAAGCGACTTGCCGGCTATGAGCGCGCGCTGCGCGAGGTTGGCCTGCCTATCGACGCACGTTTGGAGTTTGAGAGCGAGTACTACATTCCGAGTGCCTATGAGGCCTCGGAGGCGGTGCTCGCAACTGATGCCACCGCTGTGTTCGCAAGTTCGGATAACATCGCCCTCGGTCTGCTCAAGCGCTTGCACGAGATGGGGAAGAGCATCCCGGGCGATATCTCGGTGGTGAGCTATGACAACTCGGCGGCCGACGTTCTTTTTGAGCCGGCGCTGACCGCGATTGAGCAGGATCCTGGTGTCCTTGCGGAGCATGCTTTTGGCTGCATGTCCAAGCGTCTTGCCGGTAGGGGCGGCAGGCGTGCCGAAGAGGTCGTCCTGGAGCCGGCACTTATCGTTAAGGGCAGCGTGCTCGAACTTACCGAATGTAGCTAAACGTACTTGTTTGTTTGCATAGATTGCATGCGGAGTGTCTGCTATTTGCCGGCGGGGCCGGGGTGCCTGCCTTGTTTTGAGAAGTTCGCGGAGCCCACTTCTCAAAACAAGGCAGGCACCCCGGCCCTCGTCCGTGAACTCTTCCGCTGGGCGAGCCATAGACGCCACGCACCGATGCGATAAAGCAGTGGCTTGAAATTGGTGCTATATTCAGCATGAGTTGTTTAATGCTAGTACGGGAGGCTGATATGGGGCTGTTCAAGAAGAAAAACCCGCAGGATGCCTTTGATTCCGATGTGTTTACCATCACGGATACGATTTTGGACCCGCCGCGGTTTACATTTTTGCCGGCTATCTACCAGGATGCCACGCGCCGCAAGTGGGCCGTGCATCAGCGCGGCGGCGAGCCGAAGATTTTTGACTATGCGGATGTGCTGCAGTGCGAGATTGCCGAGACCGGAAATCCCGAGGATGTGCCGGAGCTCAGCAAACGCGAACTGGCTCAGCAGATTTTGATTAATCCAGCTCAGGCTACCAAAAACAACGCTGCCAAGCGTAATATGTGCCTTGGTATGGGTGTCATCGTTGCCGTGCAAACCGGCAAGGATGAGATTTCGAAGCTTGAGATTCCGGTGACCGCGGGCGAAGTCAAGCGAGACTCCGGCCTATATCGGTCGTATCGGAACGTTGCGGAGCAGATCAAAGAAGCCTTCGACGCCATGAGGCGTCCGGAGCAATGATTCCTGCAGCATCAAGCGGTTGAGGAGTCTTGCCCATGTCGAGTGAACCATATGCGATTCCGCCCAAAGATCGCGCCTTTGAGGGTATTCTTTGGTATATCAAACATTATGACCTGCAGAGTGGCGACCGGCTGCCCGCCGAGCGTGTGCTCTGTGAAGAGCTGGGCGTGTCGCGCACGGCGTTGCGTGCTGCGATCACGCGCCTTATTTCGTGCGGAACTTTGGAAAGCCGCCGCGGTTCGGGCACCTATGTGTGTCCTCCCAAACCGCTGAACATCTTTCAGGAAACATGGAACTATACGCAGGCGGTGGAGAGGGTTGGCTCAAAGTCGACCGCGCGCCTGGTTTGGTCCAAGGTCGTGTATGCCGATATCGATCTTGCCCAAAAAGCCCAGATCGACCTGGGCATGCCGCTCTTCTGCATTCGGCGCGTGCGTGTGGTCAACGGTTCCCCGGCATCGATCGAGACGGCTTACGTCAATCTGTCTTTGTGCCCCTCGCTTCCCGATCACGATTTTGAGCAGGAAAGCCTCTACGACGTTTTGCTCAAGGAGGGGAATGTCCATGTGACGCACGGCAAGGAGCATATTTCCATCAGCCGTCTGAACGCCGACGAGGCCAAGTTGCTGAATGCTCAGGAGGGCACGCCGGTGTTTTACAAGGCTTCGCACGAGCGCGACGAGACCGATGGCTTTGTCGAGTATTGCAAGTCCGTGATTCTGCCGATCAAGTATCGTTTTGCCGATAACGGCGAGGCAGACGGCGTTGCGACGAAGGTAGGTGTCGAATGGCTGATGCAGTAGAAGACTTGCCGGTTTACAAGCAAATTCGCCGCTGCATTGCTGAGCGAATCGAGCGCGGCGACTACCCGACGGGCTCGATGATTCCGTCCGAAAACGAGCTGGCCGAGGAGTTTGGCACGACGCGCCTGACAATCCGAAGTGCCATGGACGAGCTGGTCAAAAGTGGCCAGATTCGTCGGGTACAGGGCAAGGGCGCCTTTGTGGGACACAAGTGGTTTGACGAGCACGAACGCAAGGGCGGCTTCCGTCAGTCGGTTCTGGCGTCGGGTGCGACGCCGTCGGTGCGCATCCTGGCGCGCTCCAAACGCTACGCCGGCCCGTATTACGCCGACCTGTTTGACATCGCCGAGGACGATCTGCTTTACTCGGTGCGCCGTCTCAACTGCATTGATGGTGAGCCCGTATCGATCGAGATGACGCTGATTCCGTGTCTGCTGTTTCCGGGCATCGAAGACGTGGACATTTCGGTCTTCAGCCTGTTCGAGACCTATGACATGTTGGGGCGCAAGCCGGACAAGTCGATTGAGAAACTCGATATTGAAGCGCTGGGCGCACGCGATGCGAGTTTGCTCAATCTTGAACCGGGCGATCTGGCACTCGTACTGGAATGCCTGACCTATGACTCGAGTGGGCAGGCGATTGAGCATGCCAAGTCTTTTAACCGCGGCGATGCCGGCGGATATACCTACAACTATTAGCGTCTAGAGCATCCTCGTGTACGGCGGGGTGCTCATTTTTTTACGGATATGTGTCGCATGACCGATGAGCGGCAAAAACTGACCGTCTACCGAGATGGGAGGATGAAATCAAAAAATCGGTATTAAAAACGGCTAACCTGTAATCGTTTACTGGTATTAAGAACCTTTGAATTGTTGAGCTTGGGGCCAAGATGTCCACAAGGTTAAGCGGTGCGACGGGGCGGCAAGCCCGTTCATTCCGTGCGACAATTCAAACTGCTCGTGAAAGGAGCGGGAATGAAGGAGACCGAGAAGATCGAGATCATGCACTTCGACCAGGAGGGCTACCTCGAGGACGGCAGGAACGTCTACGAGGCCGGCAAGCGGATGACCGCCCTGGCCGACCGCGTGCACGAGGAGGGCTACGACGCCGTCTTCCTGATGGGCGTCGGCGGCACCTGGGACGAGTTCATGCAGCTCGAGTACCTCATGAACAAGTTCGGCGACCGCGACCTCGAGGTCTACCTGATCCACGCCGCCGAGTGGAACGTCATGGGCCACAAGCGCATGACCGACAGGTCCGTCGTGCTGACCGCCTCCGAGTCCGGCACCACCCCCGAGGTGCTCGAGGCCGTCGGCAAGATGAGGGAGATGGGCGTGCGCGTCTTCGCCATGACCAACCCCGAGGGCAAGATCGGGCAGGCCGTGGGCGCCGAGAACTGCGTCATGATGGCCTCCGACCACGGCGCCGGCGGCTGCGAGAAGGGCTACTACCTCGCCGACTGCTTCGGCCTGCGCCTGCTCAACCGCCGCGGCTGCTTCCCCAAGTTCGACCTGTTCATCGAGCAGACGAAGGACGTCTGGAAGGACATGCTCGACATCCGCAAGCGCTTCGAGCCGCGCGCCGAGGAGCTCGCCAGGAAGTACGCGCTGGCCGACTACACCATGTTCATCGGCTCGGGCGCGCTGTGGGGCGAGACCATCCTGTACTCCATGTGCCTGCTCGAGGAGATGCAGTGGAAGCGCATCCGCCACATCACCTCGCACGACTTCTTCCACGGCACGCTCGAGCTGCTCGAGCCCGGCGTCCCGGTGTTCCTGTTCATGGGAGAGGACGAGTGCCGCGCCCTCGACGAGCGCGTCCGCGCCTTCCTCACCAGCGGCGTGACCGGCGACGAGGACTACGTCATCATCGACACCGCCGAGTACGCGATCCCGGGCCTGGACGACGACTTCCGCGTCATCGTGTCGCCGTGGATCCTGTCCGTGCTGACCACCGACCGCCTCGCGCGCAACTACGAGCTGGTCACCAAGCACAACCTCAAGTACCGCCGCTACTACCACCAGTTCGACTACTAAGAGCTGGCCGCAGGGCCGATATCTTGGCTGGTTGATATCTCGACCCTACACAAGGGCGTCCGCATTCGCGCGGGCGCTCTTTTTGCGTTGCCGTCGGCGCAGGGTGTCCTCGGCGGAAATCTCATCCCGGAATTTCGGCTCAGAGTGGGATGCGGTTTCCGGATGCGTCCCATTCTGAAGCCCCGAAACGGGACGCGCTTTCCGCTTGGGGTCCGATCCGGAAAGCTCATCCCGTTCCGAGCATCAAATCCGGGACATGCTTTCCGCGCTCCGCCCCTTGCAGAAAGCGCGTCTCCTTCCAAACACAAATCTTGCGGTACAGCTTCTGCAAAGACGCGAAGTGGCCGCTGACAGCAAAGAGGGGCTGCCGAGACAATGCCCGACGGCCCCTCCCCTCATAACTTGCTATCGATGCCAATCGCCACAAGGGCGCGGCTGCCTACTTGCTGATCGCGCCCGTCATATAGATAAACTGCACGCGATTTATATGTCCGCCCTGCTCGCCGTTGACAAAGTCCGTCGGCGTAAAGCCGGGGTTGAGCATTTCCTCGATCTTGTCCTTAACGGTGTCGATGACCTGAGTATCGAGATTGCTCGTTCGGTCGGTAAGCTCCTGCATGCCGTTGCCGAGCTCGGATGCGCCGCTGGCAAGCGTACCTGCACCCGAGGAGAGAAGATTCATGCCGCTAGCAAGGCTAGCAGCACCTGTCTTGAGCTGCGCCGCACCGTTGTTGAGCTGTGATGCGCCGTTGGCAAGCGCGGGCGTGGCACCGTTGAGCTGCTGTGTGCCCGCAGCAAGCTGGTCGGTGCCCGCGGCAAGAGCCGCGGCGCCATCGCTCAGCTGACCCGCGCCCGTTGCTGCAGAGCCAACACCGGCGACAAGACCGGGGTTCACGGCCGTGGGGTTTGCCGGGTTGATCGCGCTGTTCATATAGGCGATGGCTCCGGCCAGGCTCAGCTGTTGGCCATCCTGGACAGTGGTGTAGCCCTGAATGGCGCTATCGAGCGCGGTGACGGCACCCTGGGCGCCGCCCTGGGCGCCGGCCGCCTGGGCCAAAGTCGTAACCTGATCGGTAAGCGTGCCAAACATGGACTCGGCACCCTTAAGGCCCTGCGACACCTGCGTGTTAAGACCCTGCGCGCCCGCAACGGCATTGGATGCAGAATCGAGAAGCGCGGTAAGACCCGTCGCATCGGCGCTCGATGCCGCCGTGGCGGCGGCACCCGCGCTGGTAGCAGCACTGCCGGCACTTGCGGTGGCGGCATCCAGCTGTGCCGTAGCCTCGCTTAGCTTGGCTGCCGCAGCCTTGGCGGAGTCGAGATCGGCCGCGTTATCCAGCGCGTCCTGAGCATCGGCGACCGCCGCCTTGGCAGCGGCAATAGATGCAACGGTGCTCTCGGCGCCAGCCTTTGCGCTCTCGGCGTTAGCCTTTGCCGCATCGTTGCCCATGGCGCTCGCGGCCTGCTTTGCCCCGCCGAGCGCCTGCTGTGCACCGGCAAGGTACTGCCCCTCGCCGCTGAGCGCCGCCGTAAGACCCTGCGGCCCGTACAGCGCGCTGTAGGCGTTGCCCGACGTAGCGGTCACGGCGTCCTGGGCCGCCTTGGCCGCAGCCTGCGCCTTGGCAAGGTTTGCCTCCTGAGCCTGCTTGCCCAGCGTCAGCGCGTCGACGTACGTATCGGACCCAGCGGCAATTCCACTTATGCCGCCCGAGATCTGCTGTGCGCTCCCCTGCAGCTTGGAAAGGCCCGCCGAAAGATCGGACGCACCGCCCTTAAGCTGCACGGCACCGGCATTAACCCCCTCGGCACCGGCATTAAGGTTGCTCACGCCTTCGACCAGCGTGGGGACCTGCGCGTTGAGCTGACTCGTACCCGCCGCGAGCGCAGCGGCGCCACTGGACAGCGTGCCGGCACCGGTATTGGCCGTGGCAAGCGAGGCCGCGAGCGTCTTGACACCGTCGGCAACCTGGCCAGCACCGCTATTGGCCGTAGCAATACCGTTGGAGAGCTCCACGAGCTGGCTCGTATCCATGCTGCTCGAGTCCACATCGATGGCAAGATTCAGCGGCACGCCGACAATCTGCCAGCCATCAAACTCAAAATCCTCAACATCGGTCGTAATGGTGTAGTCTCCGGTGCTGCCGGGAATCACCATGTAGGTAAGCTGCGTGTTGGAGCCGTTGGCAGCAACCGTGGCGCCCTCAGCCTCAATATCGTGTGCCTCGGCATCCTTAAGCTGACCGGTAATCTGAACCAGGTAGTTATCGGCATAATCGCCACCGGTATAGTCGTCATTCTTTTCGACCTTGAGCTTCATGGTGAGCTTGCCGCTCTTGCCCGCCAAATCCTTGGCGTCGATATCGCGGCCATCGAGCTGGTATGCCACGGTGACGTTCCACGGCATCTGAGTGTTCTTGTCCAGATCGCCCTGGTAGACAAAGTCCTGCACTCCCTGGCCCGTAACGGCAACCGACCCGCTGTCGTCCGTTAGTTTTTGAGTCGTCGATAGGTTGGTCACTTTGTTATAGGTGCCGGCATCGTCGATCTTGACGCCCTTATTGGCCTCGAAGCTATTGACCACGTAAACACCCGTGCGATTGCCGTCGGCATCGGTTTTGACGTATACGACCTGGTTTTTCTTATATCCCGGCGTGCTGTTATCGGAGTCCGTCGCCATCTGTTCACTCGTAGCCGAGGCAGCGCTCGTCGACCCTACGCCGTCGGCGAACACAACGGCACCGGGAACGGTAAGGGCCACGGTCAGACCGGCGGCAAGAGCGAGCGCAGCGATGCGCTTATGGGGACGACGTACAAGATCGCGTTGGGCTTTGAGCTCTTTCGAAGCGGTATCAGTGGTATGGGTATGCATTGCGGTATTCCTTCCAACTGCTTTGTAAAACGTTACTGAGCGGAGCCGTCCGCAGCCGATGCCTCGGTGGTATCCGAAACCGGATCCTGGGCATCCTTGGGCAAAAAATGAGCTTTGAGCGTGGTCTTGCCGATGAGGCCATCGAGCACATACAGGAAACCCGGCAGCGCAAAGAGTACGGCGACTAGGGAGATGCTCACGCCGACGCCCAGGAACCAGCCGATCTGCTTGAGCACGCCGTGGCTCGAGATCGCATGGATCAGGAAGCCACTGATCAGCAGAACCGATCCAGAGGTCAAAACAGGAATCGTGCAAGCTTCCATGGTCTCGAGTAGCGCTTCGCGCTTATGCATGGTCACGCGGTCCTCACGATAGCGGTCAGCAATCAGGATGCCGTAGTCGACGGCAACGCCCAGCTGGATGGAGCTCACAATTAAGTAGGCGAGGAAGAACTCGTGCATACCGGTGTAGAGCGGTGCAGCAAAGTTGATCCAGATCGAGGTCTCAATCACGAGCACCAAGATGATCGGCAGGCTCAGCGACTTGGTGGCCAGCAGCAAGACCGCGAACACGGCCACGACGGCGATGAGGTCGACCTTGCCCTTATCGACGGTGATGGTGTCCTTAAGGTCGGTGGTGCTCACGCCCTCGCCGGCGAGCATTGCCTTACCCGGATAATGTTTGTCCGCGATACAACGAATCTTCTTGACCAGCTTAAATGTACTCGGACCCTCGTAGGGCGCGGTAACCGTGAGCACCAAACGGCTGTAGTGCTCTCCCTCCACCAGATCGAGCGTGTCCTTTTCGGCCATGCCCGTGGGGATATAGGGACTCGCAACGTCAACATAGCTCTGGATGGACTTGACCTCGGGGAGCGCCTTGAGCTCATTGGAGAGTGCCTGCTCCTCGCTCACCTCTCCACGGGGAACGAGCACAACGTAGGTATCGGAGTTGCCAAAGACCTCCTTGACCTTGTCCATATCCTGACCAAGCCGCGTATCCGAACCAAAAATGTGCGAAGTGCCGTAGTAGTACGTGATATCGCTGGAGGTCGATGCCACACGCGCAGGGTAAACCACGGCGAGGATCACGACGGCAGCGGGGATACAGACCTTGAGCACCAGACGGGCGAACTTACCCAGCGGCGGGACAAAGGGCCTGTGCTGCGATTTTTGCACAAAGCCATCGAACTGAACGAACATCGAAGGAACAAAGGTAAAGACCGATACCAGGCTGATGGCGATACCCTTTGCAAGGGCAAGACCAAGGTCGGGGCCGATCTTAAACTGCATGGCGGCAAGCGCGATAAAGCCGATGCAGACCGTGCAACCGCTCGAAAACACGGCGACCGAGGACAGGCAGCACGACTGCACCATGTCTTCGGCAACGCTGCCGTGGCGGCCACGCTCCTCGTTAAAGCGGTGCAGCAAAAAGACCGAGAAGTCCAGCGCGATGGCAACCTGCAAAATGGAGCCCGCAGAGTTGGTGACAAAGCTAATCTCGCCAAAGATGAGGTTGGTGCCCCAGTTGATAAACACCGAGACGCCCAGGCCCAGCAGCACCAGGATGGGTTCGGCCCAGCTGGTAGTCGTGATGACCAGAATCACGAAGATAATCGCTATGACAGCGACCGTGATAATGCTGATCTGCTGCTCGGTCGATGTGGTGGCGAGCGCGTTAGACATGGCCGAGCCCGTAATGGCGCCCTCGTCGCCCACGATATCTCGAATAGCGTCGGTTGCCTCGATCTCCTTTTCGGAATTAACCGTCACCGTAAACAGGGCGTTGTTCTTTTTGTAATAGGTCTCAACGGTGTCTTTGTCTTGCGTGGCAAGCGGCTGATCGATATCTGCCGCGTCGTCAAGCCATAGGACCTCCTCGACGCCGTCGACCTTTTTGATTTTGTCCTTGTATTTGAGCGCCTGAGCGATCGAGACATTGGGCACCATAACGCGACAGTTGGGAATGTCACCCTCAAACTCATCACCCATGGTATTCAGAGCGACGGTCGACGCCACTTCGTCGGGCAGATAGCTCGTAATGTCGTAGTTAACGCCTACAAACTGGCGCAGGAACAGGCATACCAGTGCTGCCACCGCATAGAACGCGATGATGGGTTTGCGGTGCTTCACGACCCATCGAAATAGCTTCTCTTTCAACCTCAATCCTCCATAACGCTCAGCCTATGTTTTGCTCTTTGTTATATTCCACATTTGGTAGTTATACAACATGTGTAGGATAAAGGCGCCATAAAGATATGCGATTGACGCGGTCCCGGAGCCAAAACAGCCGCTGCAGAAGCAGTTCGGAAAAGGTCCTCAGCGGAAACTGCATCCCAGTTTTTAGACGAAAAACGGGATATGGTTTCTGGTTGGCCTAGATAATCGTCAGATTTAGCTGAGCGTCTGCCCCTATGTTTCCAAATGAATACGGTGTGAGCTGCGGACAAGGATTTTCCCCGCAAATACTCTAGTATGCTAAAGTACCCAGAAGACCGGCGGAGCTATGCCGGTCTTCTGTTCTATACGAAGCACAGCATGAGGAGGCTCACCAGATGACGGCCACACCGTGGGGATTCCGGGACATATTGCCCGAGGAGGCTCAGGCGCGCGAGGAGATTGCGCTGACGGTGAAGGGCTGCTTCAGGGAGCATCATTACCTTCCGGTCGAGACGCCGCTGCTCGAGGACAAGGGTTCGCTTGAGGAAGGCGGACGCATTGCGGACACGCCGTTTAAGCTCTTTGATGATGACGGTCGCCTGCTGGTGGTCCGTCCCGACAACACGCTGCCGATCGTGCGCTTGGTTTCGACCCGCATGCGCGCGGCCGATTTGCCGCTGCGCCTTCGCTACGAGGCGCCGGTGGTTCGTGAGTGCCAGCGCAATGCCGGCGGCTCGCGTCAATTTACGCAGCTGGGCTTTGAGCTCATCGGTGCGGGCGATACCGCGGGCGACGTTGAGATTGTCTCGCTGGTAGCGGAGGCCGTGCGCAAGCTGGCACTGCCCGATGCACGCATTATCGCAGGTAGCGTACGCCCGTTTAAGGAGCTGCTCGCGGCGTGCGAGGATCGCGAGCTGGCTGCCGAGGCGCTGTGCTACGTGCACGCCAACGACTTTGTGGGCCTCGATGCCCGCGTGGCGGCAAGCGTCGAGTCCGATGCCGTCAAGGCCGCCATTTGCGAGCTGCCGCGTCTGCACGGCGGTGCCGAGGTGCTCGACCGCGTGGATGCGCTGTTGGCGGCTGCCGGTATCGTCGCACCGCTCACGCGTGAGCTGCGTGCTCTGGTTGAGGGCCTGGCTCCCGAGGACGCCCAGGTGCTGTCCTTCGACTTCTCCATCATGAATTCTTTCGATTACTACACGGGCCTGGTGTTTAAGGCCTATGCCGGTGGTCTGCCCGATCCGGTGGGTTCGGGCGGACGCTACGACTCCATCTTTACCGGCGCATTTGGCGAGGGCATCGAGGTGCCAGCAGCGGGCTTCGCCTTTTCGCTTGAGCGCCTGGAGGCCGCGCGCACTTCGGTCGAGGACGCCGCCTCCGATGGCGACCATGCCGTGGGCCGTGGTGCCGAGGGCCCACTGCGCATCGCCGTGCCCAAGGGTTCGCTTAAGGCCGACACGCTCGACGTGCTCGAGGCCGCGGGTCTGGACGTCTCTGAGCTGCGCGATCCCGGCCGTCACCTGATCGTGCGCGGTCGCGACACGCGTGCCGGCGAGGGCACGGTCGGCGACATTGAGTTTGTCATCGTGCGGCCCAGCGACGCGCCCGCCTTTGTGGGCTGCGGCGGTGCCGACTGCGGCATCTGCGGCTGGGACTCGCTCATCGAGGCGGACCTCAACCTGCTGCAGCTGGTCGATCTGGGCTACGGCCTGTGCACCTTTATCGAGGCGGAGCCCGCGTGGCGTGCCGGCCAGGCCGAGCGCAACTACGCCCGTCGCGGATCGCTTCGCGTGGCCACCAAGTATCCGCGCATCGCGAGCGCTTGGTATGCCGAGCGCGGCGTGAATGCCGATATTGTCTCGCTGCACGGTAACATCGAGCTGGGCCCTATCGTCGGTATGACCGATCGCATCGTGGACATTACCGCCACGGGCGCCACCCTGCGCGATAACGACCTGGTTATTACTGGTCGCATTATGGACTGCACGGCCCGCTTCTTTGTCAACCCGGGTGCCGCGCGCCTGGATCCGCGCGTACGCAATCTGGCAGATCGCCTGGCCGCTGCCGTGAAGGACAAGCATTTTGAGCCCGTCGCGGGCTCGGCACAATAGCGCGAGCACGCACGGGCGCCCCAACGTACGGGCTGCGGGCCGATTGGCGCCGCCGCCCGGCCTTTCGTTTTTCGAACACAACCTCGACCGATAGGGGATACCGATATGAAGACCATCAAGCTTGCTCCCGGTGAGTGCCTCGTTACCAACCAGCTCAACCGCAAGGGCGTGTTGCCGCAAAACATCGTCGACGCCGCCCGCGATATCGTGGCAAACGTGCGCGCCAACGGCGATGCCGCGGTGCGCGATTACTGTCAGCGTTTTGACGGTGTTGAGCTGCAGAGTTTTCGCCTGCCGCAGGAGCAGATCGATGCTGCGCTCGAAGGCCTCGACCCCGCTTTTGTTGCCGCGTTGGAGAAGGCCGCGCGCCAGATTCGCGAGTTCCACCAGCGTGAGGTCGAGCAGAGCTGGTTTACCACGCGCCCGGACGGCACGATGCTCGGCGTTAAAGTGACCCCGCTTGCCGCAGCCGGCATCTATGTGCCGGGCGGCCGTGCGCAGTATCCCTCCACCGTGCTCATGAACGCTATTCCCGCCAAGGTGGCCGGCGTTAAGCGCGTGGTCATGGTGACTCCGCCGCAAAAGGACGGCCTGATCAGCCCGTATACGCTCGCGGCTGCCAAGCTCGGCGGCGTGGACGAGATCTATATGGTGGGTGGCGCCCAGGCTGTCGCTGCGCTGGCGTACGGCACCGAGACCATTCCGCGTGTCGATAAGATCACCGGCCCGGGCAACGCCTTTGTCGCCGCGGCCAAGCAGATCGTGTCGGGCGACGTGGGCATCGACATGGTCGCCGGCCCGTCCGAGGTCTGCGTGCTGGCCGATGCCACGGCCAAGCCCATGGTGGTCGCGGCCGACCTGATGGCTCAGGCCGAGCACGATCCGCTGGCCGCCTGCTATCTGGTGACCTGCGATGAGCAGTTTGCGCGCGAGGTCGAGGCGGGTATCGATATTCTGGTGGCGCAGTCGCCGCGCGCCGAGATCACGCGTGCCTCGCTCGATAACGAGGGCACCATCGTGGTGGCCGCCGACATGGCCGCCGCCGTCGAGGCGGTGAACACCGTGGCGCCCGAGCACCTGGAGCTGCACTGCAAGGATGCGATGGGCCTGCTTGGCGGTATCCGCAACGCCGGTGCCATCTTTGTGGGCGCTTGGAGCTCCGAGCCGCTCGGCGATTATGTTGCCGGACCCAACCACACGCTGCCGACCGGCGGCACGGCTATGTTCTCCAACCCGCTTTCGGTCGAAGAGTTCGTCAAGCGCTCGAGTGTCATTTGCTATACACCCGAGGGCCTGCTCTCCGACGCTCCCGCTACGCAGCGCCTGGCCGAGGCCGAGGGCCTGTGGGCGCACGCGCTTTCCGCCGCTCTGCGTCGCCGCGTGCTGGAGCAGGGCGAGGATGCCGTGAGCGCCGCGTCGCTGGCCGCGGCCGACCTGACTAAGGTTGCCTGGCCGGGTGACGCCGTGGCGACGGTTGCCGAGGGCGTTGACCTGGCGGCTGCGGGCGCGGATGGCGTTGGCGCGACCGGCGAGGAGGCCTAATATGGCCGAGCTGACGCCCCGCATGAAGGAGCTCGTCCAGCCCTACTTGGCCGGTATTGAGCCCTACGATCCTAACTTTACGCCCACGCGCATCAACCTTTCGGCCAACGAGAACACCTATCCCGTGCCCGCCGGCGTGCGCGAGGCGGTTGATGCGGCCTTGGCTGCCACACCGCTCAACCGCTATCCCGACCCCATGTCGAACGACCTGCGCGACGAGCTTGCTGCCCGGCATGGCGTGACGCGCGAGAACATCTGCGTGGGCAACGGCGGCGACGAGCTGCTCTATAACTATCTGCTGGCGTTTGGCGGCGCGGGGAGGACCCTGCTCAACTGCCCGCCGTGCTTTAGCGAGTATGCGTTCTTTGCGTCGCTCTGTCAGACCGAGGTGCGCGACGTTTGGCGCGACCCCGCGACCTTTGAGCTCGACCAGGCTGCTGTGCTTGCGGCGGCGCCCGAGTGCAGCCTGGCAATCGTGACCTCGCCCAATAACCCCACGGGCGACGTGGCTCCGCTCGACTTTGTCGCGGCGCTGTGCGATGCGTGCCCCGGCATGGTCATGGTCGACGAGGCCTACGTTGAGTTTGCCGACGATTCGTTTGGCGCGGCCACCACGGCACAGGGGCTTATCGCCGAGCATCCCAACCTGGTGATTCTGCATACACTGTCCAAGGCGTTTGGCGCCGCCGGCACGCGTCTGGGCTATGTGATCGCCGCACCCGAGGTCATCGACGTGTTTGCGGCGATTCGCCAGATTTATTCGGTCAACGTGCTGAGCCAGGCGGCGGCGCTTGCCTGTGTGCGTGCCCGCGATGCGTACGCGCCCGTGGTGGCACAGGTCGCATCCGAGCGCGAGCGCGAGCTGTGCGCCCTGCGCGCGATGGCTGCCGAGGGTCTGCCCGTGGAGGCGTGGCCGAGCGCGGCGAACTTTGTGCTCGTGCGTACGCCGCATGCCACGCGCGTGCGCGAGCGTCTGCGCGATGAGTATTCGATTTTGGTGCGCGACTTTAGCTACGCGCCGGGGCTCGCGGACTGCCTGCGCATTACCGTGGGCACCCCGCAGGAAAATGACGAGGTGCTGGCCGCGTTTGCCGCGCTGGTGAAGGAGGAGATGTAGATGGGCCGTTATGCCGAGGTAACCCGCAAGACGGGGGAGACCGATATTGTCGTCAAGCTCGATTTGGATGGAACCGGTACGTGCGATATCTCGACCGGCGTGCCGTTTTTCGACCACATGCTCAACGCCTTTGGCCGTCATGGCCTGTTTGATTTGACGGTGCGCGCGGTGGGCGACGTGGAGGTCGACGCACACCACACCGTCGAGGACACGGGCATTGTGCTGGGTGAGGCGTTTTGCCAAGCGCTGAGTGACAAGGTGGGCATTACGCGCTTTGCCGACGCGGCGATCGCCATGGACGAGACGCTCGTGATGGCCGCCGTGGATATCTCGGGCCGCGGGCAGGCTTACTGCGAGCTGCCCGTGCCGACCGAGCGCGTGGGCACCTTTGATACCGAGCTGGCTGTCGAGTTCTTCTACGCCTTCGCGCGCGACGCCAAACTCACGCTGCACGTGCGCGAGCTGGCGGGCGGTAACTCGCATCACATTATCGAGGCTGCCTTTAAGGCCGTGGGCCGCACGATGCGCCGCGCCTGCGAGCTCGATCCCCGCGTGCAGGGCATCCCCAGCACCAAGGGCTCACTGTAACCTGCCAAAAAGGGACAGGTTTTGAATGAGATAAGGGAGGGTCGCGTGGGCGAACCGAAGATCGTGGTGGTCGACTACCACAAGGGCAACTTGTCGAGCGTTGTGCGCGGGCTTGCGCGCGCCGGTGCCGCCGCCTGCACGTCGGACGATCCGGAGCAGATCCGCAACGCCGACGGCCTGGTCATCCCGGGCGTGGGTGCGTTCTACGACGCGATTGCCTTTATGCGCGAGAGCGGCGAGGAGGCGGCCGTGCTCGATGCCGTCGCCGCCGGAACTCCGCTGCTCGGCATCTGTCTGGGCCTTCAGCTGTTTTTTGAGCGCGGCAACGAGGGCGTGCCTGCGGACGAGGGCGCGGTTGCCGACGGCAACACCCCCGAGCAGGACGGTGGCCCCTGGGTCGATGGCCTGGGCATTATGCACGGCTCGTGCACGCGCCTGGAGTCGAGCCGTCTGAAGGTGCCGCACGTGGGCTGGGACCAGGTGCACATGACGCCCGCCGGTGCGGCCGATCCGCTGCTCGCCGGTTTTGCCGAGGGCGCCAATATGTACTTCACCCACAGCTATGCAGTGGCCGACGACGCCGATGCCGCCGATGTTCTGGCGCGCACGCACTATACGCGGAGCTTCCCGTGCATCGTGCGCCACGGCAACGTGTGGGGCTGCCAGTTCCATCCCGAGAAATCCTCTGCGCTGGGTCAGCGCATTCTTAAGAACTTCGTGAGCATCGTCGAGGAGGCCGGCCGATGATCCTGTTTCCCGCAATCGATTTGATCGGCGGCAAGGTCGTGCGCCTGGAGCGCGGCGACCGGAGCCGCTGCAAGGTATATTCTGACGACCCCGTGGCCATTGCCCGCTCCTTTGCCGAGCAGGGCGCGAACTGGGTGCACGTCGTCGACCTGTCCGCTGCCTTTGGCGAGGACGAAGACGCGTGCGCTGCCAACTCGGTAGCGATCGAGGCCATCTGCGGCGTCGACGGTCTGTCCGTGGACGTGGGCGGCGGCGTCCGCTCGCTCGCGCGCATCGACGAGCTGGCGGGCTACGGCGCGCGTCGCATCGCGCTGGGCACCGTGCTCGTGACCGAGCCGGGTTTTGCCG
>UQTR01000035.1 GCA_900544065.1 uncultured Collinsella sp. | reverse complement strand
ATGACCAGAAGGTCAATGCCGCCTCGTTTCAAGGCACCTTGCTCGCTCTGGCGGGTTTTCGCTGTCGGTACCAAAACATCGGCGTTGCCTTGATCAAAACCTGCCAAAAAGGGACAGGTTTATTTTGGTCGGTTTTATCTGGGCAAACGTGGTCATCTATCGCAATATGGTCGTTGGGGACGTTCTTGTTTGACTAGTCGTTTAAGAACGTCCCCAACGACTACATAGGATGAGAGTGGATAATCTCCCGGTTTGAGCCTGCATTCAAGCTCAAAGTGGGAGATTATCCACTCTCATTTGTTGTATGTCCGAAAATCCACGCTCGTTTAAATTCTGCCTACATTTGCAGGAACAGTTCGTGGAGGCGGGTGTCTTCGTCGAGCTCGGGGTGGAAGGTGACGCCGAGCTGGTTGCCTTGGCGGGCGGCGACGATGCGACCGTCGACTTCGGCTAAGGCCTCAGTGTCGCCGTGCACTTCGACGATGCGGGGCGCGCGGATAAACGTCAGCGGCACCTCACCGTCGATGCCGGACACCTGACCCTTGGTGCGAAAACTGCCGAGCTGCCTGCCGTAGGCATTGCGCTCGACAAGTACATCCATGGTTGCCAAACGCGGCGTGCCCTTATCGTCATGGGCGGCAAGATCGTGAGCCAGCAGAATCAGGCCGGCGCAGGTGCCCAGGACGGGCATGCCCTCAACAATGCGGGTGCGAAGCTTATCGAGCATACCAAGCTCGGCAAGTAACTTGCCCTGAACGGTGGACTCGCCGCCGGGGAGGACCAGGCGGTCAAAGTTCTGCTGCAAATCGGCCGCCTGCCTCAGCTCGATATAACGTGCGCCCAGCTCGGACAGTCTTGCCTCGTGCTCGGCAAAAGCGCCCTGGACCGCCAGCACGGCGACCGTTTGGTCTGCATAATCGCTCATGTGCGATCCTTTCTGCTGGACTAGCGCCCGCGCTCCTCCATGATGATCTCGATTTCGTCGGCGTTGATGCCCACCATGGCCTCGCCCAGGTCCTCCGAAAGCTCGGCGATGAGCTTGGCGTCGGTGAAGTTTGCCACGGCCTTGACGATGGCGGCGGCGCGCTTGGCGGGGTCGCCGCTCTTAAAGATGCCCGAGCCAACAAAGACGCCCTCGGCGCCCAGCTGCATCATCAGCGCGGCGTCGGCGGGGGTCGCGACTCCGCCGGCGGCAAAGTTTACGACGGGGAGCTTGCCCGTGGCATGGACCTCGCGCACCAGCTCGACCGGAACCTGCAGCTGCTTGGCTGCCTCAAAGAGCTCGTCGTCGCGCAGAGCAACAACGTCGCGGATCTGCTTTTGGATCTTGCGCATGTGACGCACGGCCTGAACGACGTCGCCCGTGCCCGGCTCGCCCTTGGTGCGAATCATCGTGGCGCCCTCAGCAACACGGCGCAACGCCTCGCCCAGATCGCGGGCGCCGCAGACAAACGGCACGTCAAACTGGGTCTTGTCGATGTGATAGACATCATCGGCGGGGGAGAGGACCTCGGATTCGTCGATGTAGTCGATTTCGATGGCCTGCAGGATCTGCGCCTCGACAATGTGGCCGATGCGGCACTTGGCCATAACGGGGATGGAAACAGCTTTTTGGATGCCCTTGATCATCTTGGGATCACTCATGCGCGAGACGCCGCCTGCGGCGCGGATGTCGGCCGGGATGCGCTCGAGCGCCATGACGGCGCAGGCGCCCGCCTCCTCGGCGATGCGTGCTTGCTCGGGCGTGGTGACGTCCATGATGACGCCGCCCTTGAGCATCTGCGCGAGCTCGCGATTGAGTTTGACGCGATCGGCCTTGCTGGTCTGTTCTGCCATGGTTGCTCCCTTGGTTGGCATGTACATTGCTTGACGGAACATCCTATCGGGGAGCTGGGTATGGCGAAATACTCAGTTTTCGAGATAATAACAAGGTCAGACTAATGCCAGATTGAATGATTCGATAAGGTCAGGTGATAGACCCATGCTTGACTACAATTTGGAAAATCGCGGCGAAGCATCGCTTTATGAGTATGTTTACCAGCAAATTCGCGATGATATTGTTGCTGGCCGTATTGCGGCGGGGGAGCATCTGCCGTCTAAGCGCGCCTTTGCGAGTCATCTGGGTATCAGTGTCATTACCATCGAGAATGCATATAGCCAGTTGCTTGCCGAGGGCTATATTTGCTCAATGCCGCGTCGTGGCTACTACGCGTGCGAGCTTCCGGATGCGCCGGTTTTGGCTTTGGCTGCGGGGGATATCGACCGAGATGCTGTCCCTGTTGGTCCCAGCGCGCATGATGCCATGGGGCAGGCGGAGCGATTCGACGCACTTTCTCCTTCCGCTTTGGAGGCGGCGCGGCTTTGGCAAAGTGCGCTACGGGCGACGCTGACGTCCGAAGACGAACGTGAAATCTTTTCGCCCGCACCGGCGCAGGGCACCGCTCGACTGCGACGTGCGATTGCTCACCATCTGCGCGGGACAAGGGGCATGAATGTCGACCCCGACAACATCGTTATCGGTGCGGGCGCCCAGCTGCTCGATACCATGTTGGTTCAGTTGCTTGGCGCGGACAAGGTGTATGCCGTCGAGGATCCAGGCTATTTGCGCTTGACGCGCATCTATCAGGCCATGGGTTGCGAAGTGCGGCATGTCCCGTTGGATGCTGAGGGCGTGGACTTGAGCGCGCTGCAGAAAACCGGGACCGATGTCCTTCACCTGATGCCGTCTCATCAGTATCCGACCGGTCTTGTGACGAGCATTGCACGTCGCTATGCGTTGCTGAGCTGGGCCGCCGAGCGGCCAGGTCGGTATCTCATCGAAGACGACTTTGATTGTGAGTTTCGCCTTGCCGGCAAGCCGATTCCCGCGCTCGCGTCGATCGATGCCGCCCAGTCGGTTATCTACACCAACACGTTTTCGAAGAGCCTTTCATCGGCGTTGCGTTTGGCGTACATGGTGCTGCCCGATGAGCTAATGGAGAGGTTTAAACGCAAACTTGGTTTCTACGCCTCGTCGGTAAGTTCTGTTGATCAGGTCGCCTTGGCGCGTTTGCTGGAATCGGGTGATTACGAGCGACATGTGAACCGCGTGCGCGTTCGCGCTCGCGAGGCACGCGATGGCCTGGCGGCGCTTGTACGGAAAACGTTTCCGGCAGGGGAGGTTTCGATCGATCATGCAGACGCGGGCCTTTACTGCACTGTGGTTGCGGAGTGCGAAGCGGACGAAAGCTCTTTCGCGCGGGCCCTCACGCGCTCGAGTATCCCTTTTGTCGATATCAGTGACTGTTATTGGTGTGCCGATGGCGCATCTGCCCCTGAAAACTCAACTCAAATTCTTGTTCAGTATGACGATTTGAGTCCAAAAGTGCTAAATACCTTGGAATTGCAGCTCATGGGGGGGCACTCTGCAACCTAAGTGAGTAGGCTTTTGGAACTTTGGCGACCAGGCAGTTCTGTAACAAGCTTTCTACCTGCGGTTTTGAAAAGCAGAATGACCGGCCTGCTCGGGATGTTCAAAAAAGTCTACTCACTTGCCGCGCAAAGTATCTGCATAAGAAAAAAGGGTTTTCAACAGGGCTTCGTCCAGCTTTCGGCAAGCTTTTGGTCAGTTGGGGAGGGCTGTTGAAAACTTGACAGTCCGTTCGGTGCCATTTTTGGTGCGTTCGCGCCAATGCGTGACTGACTGGGTTGAAATTCGTGTTTTCCTGTGCCTATGAAAGATCTACTTTGTGACATATCGGCTTTTAGGTATTGGCGTTTACCCCCTCAGGTCCGCGCTTTGTGTCCGCCGCTTCCACGGCCGGAAGAAGACCGGCAGCGATATGACCTCGCCCATAACCCGACGGCTGCGGTTGTGCTCGGCTTTCCGTTGCATACATTGGTTCGGACGAGAAACAAACGGACTTGCCCTGCCAGCATTAGGCAGAGGCTGTTCCTTGGCGAGCTCCCCAGGGAATCCGTGCTGGAAACGGAGCATGGATTTTTGATTACGTCTCCTCTACTGACGGCATTCATCATGTCGCGGCATCTGACGGATCTTCAGCTTCTTTTGGTATTGGCGGAGATGTGTGGCTTGTTTGCGGTGTGTGCCCTGCCGGCGGCACTTGAGGCGGAGCTTTCGCGTGCAATTGATTCGGGCGCGATTTCGACAACGTTCGGTTGGGTGCGCTGCCCGTCCGAGGATGGCACCGCCTCAAATTTATGGCGTCGAGACGCTTTGGTTTTGGGCGGAGACCTTGACCGTTTTTGTTCAGATGTTTGCGGGATGCGTTACGGCAATAGATTTATAGCGGTATCGCAACTCGTTCCATTGGGCGCCGCGTCGCCTTTTGAGCTCGAGGCGTATTTGCTACTTGCACTGCCGCGATCCCTGGGAGGCGAAGGTTTTTGCGGCATAGAGCTTAATGTTGAAGTGATGCTAAGCACAAGTGCTCGAGCGATTGTGGGAAAGTCCCGTGTATATATCGACCTACTTCTTTCTTCGCCGGACGGCAGGCGACAGGTGGCCATTGAATGTCAGGGAAAGGCCTCGCACGGACGCGCAGGGGATGGCTTGCGTGACGCTGACCGCATGACGGCCCTTCAGGCCATGGGCTACGATGTACTTCTCCTGACACACAGACAGATATCCGATGAGGATAGATTCCGCGCGATAGTTAAGGCCGTATGCAGGATGCTCGATGCTGAATATCGTGATAAAAGCTCAGATGAGCAAAGGGCTGAGACATTACTCCGGTCTGAACTATTCGTTGACTGGACAAAATTGGGAGTAATCGACGGAAAGATGCCCGTTAGACGCAAAACAGCTCGATCGTGGACGGCTGCGGTTCTAAGTGAGTAGGCTTTTGGCACTTTGGCGACCAGGCCGTTTTGAAACAAGTCATTTACCTGCGACTTTATAAAGCAATACGGATGGTCTGCTCGGCAAGTTTCGAAAAGTCTACTCACTTAGTTTTTGACGAGAGACCGATGCCGAAGATAGCTCTATTTCAGGGCGTTAACGAGTCCTCGAGACACAAAAAGGCCCGAACCAATACGGTCCGGGCCTTCTTCGAGCTAGAGGTTATGTCTCAGGCGGTTGGCTTAGCCAAAGTAACGCTTGAGCAGGCCGGCGAAAGCCTTGCCGTGGCGAGCCTCGTCGCGGGCCATCTCGTGCACGGTGTCGTGGATAGCATCGAGACCGGCGGCCTTGGCGCGCTTGGCAAGATCGGTCTTGCCGGCGGTGGCGCCATTCTCGGCCTCAACGCGCATCTCGAGGTTCTTCTTGGTGGAATCGGTCACGACCTCGCCCAGGAGCTCGGCGAACTTGGCGGCATGCTCGGCCTCCTCGTGGGCAGCCTTCTCCCAGTACAGGCCGATCTCGGGATAACCCTCGCGATGAGCAACGCGAGCCATGGCCAGGTACATACCGACCTCGGAGCACTCGCCCTCAAAGTTGGCGCGCAGATCGGCAACGATGTCCTCGGAGACGCCCTCCATCTTGGCGACGCCCACGACGTGCTCGGCAGCCCACTCGAGCTGGCCCTCCTCCTGCTTCAGGAAGCGAGAGCCGGGAACGCCGCACTGGGGGCGCTTGAAATCCTCGGGCAGCTGGTCGCCGTCGAACTCTTCCACATAACCGCAAACGGGGCAAACAAACTTCATGATTCGATCCTTTCGATCGATGGCGATGGTGCGCTCGTCCGGTCCCGTAAGGGCCCTCTCCGGACGTGCGTCTTGACGAGTTCTATTATCCATAAATGAGACCGAATGTGAAGCCTATTAGGAATGATTTTTAATAAAACAATTTAAGCATGTGTAGATGTTGATTGATTAACGATTGCTAGACCTCGTGCGACCTCCGATGAGTACAATCGGTCGAGCAAATGTTGACCAATCAACAAATGAAGGAGCTTCCTTTATGCATCTAGCCCGCCGCGCCTGGTGCCGAACGTATCAAACGGTTTTTCGCATCGCATTGCCGGTGCTGCCCTATACCGAGCCACGCATTTTAGAGCACGCTGAGGAAGTGCCCGCAGTGCTTCAAAAGCGTTCAATACACCATGTTCTTATCGTGACAGATCCCGGCATTGCCCGTCTGGGGCTCACGGCACCGCTCGAGACAGCGCTCGCGTCCAAGGGAATTAGCGCTGCGGTCTATGCCGAAACATGTGCGAACCCCACGGTCTCAAACGTGGAGGAAGCGGCATCTCTGTATCGAGAGAGCGCCTGCCAGGCCATTATCGGCTTTGGCGGCGGTTCGGCCATGGACTGCGCCAAGGGCGTGGGCGCGCGCATCGCGCAGCCAAAGAAGCCCATCAACAAGATGCGCGGCCTGTTGCGTATCCATCGTCGCCTGCCGCTGCTCATCGCCGTTCCCACCACGGCGGGCACGGGAAGCGAGGTCACGCTTGCAGCGGTAATTACCGACGACGAGACGCACTACAAGTATCCCATTAACGACTTTGTGCTGATCCCGCGCTTTGCGGTGCACGACCCCGAGTTTACGCGCGGCCTGCCCGCCTCCATTACGGGGCAAACGGGCATGGACGCCCTGACACATGCCGTCGAGGCCTTTATCGGGCGCAGCACCACGCCCTATACGCGCAAGATGGCGCGCCAGGCGGTGCAGCTCATCCACGACAATTTGCTCGAGGCCTATGAGTGCGGTGGCAACATGCGTGCGCGCCGCAATATGCTTTCGGCGGCGTATAAAGCGGGCGTTGCCTTTACGCGCTCTTATGTTGGATACGTCCATGCCATCGCGCACAGCCTGGGCGGGCGTTACGGGATTCCCCACGGCTTGGCCAACGCCATCATCCTGCCGCACATGCTTCGCGCCTATGGCGAAGCTGCTGCTCCCAAGCTCGCCGATCTCGCCCGCATGGCCGGCATTGCGCCGGCTAATGCGCTGGACAACGTGGCTGCTGAGGCCTTTATCGATTGGGTCGACCGCATGAACGCCGCCTTGGGCATACCCAAATATGTGACGGGCATTCGCCGCTCCGACATTCCTGAGATGGCGGCGCATGCCGATGCCGAGGCCAATCCCCTGTACCCCGTTCCGCTTTTAATGGACCGTTTGGAGCTCGAGCATATGTACGAGGTCGTTGCGGGTGGTATGTTTGAAGACGAGAACTAGGAGGGCCCATGAACACCGAGGAAATCGCGCGCATCGTTGCCAATCAGCGCGCCTATTTTAAGACGCACGCCACGTTTGATGTCGATGCTCGACGTCGTGCGCTCGTGAGTTTACGCGATGCGGTGCGTGCCCACGAGGCCGATATTGCCCATGCGCTCAAGACCGATTTGGGAAAGTCGCATGACGAGGCGTATATGTGCGAGATCGGCACCTCGCTTTCCGAGATTCGTTATCAGATTGCGCATGTGGCTCGATGGAGTCGCTCGCGCCTGCGTCCGTGTGACCTCGCCAACGCCGTGAGTGTGTGCAAGACGCAGTCCGTGCCCTATGGCGTCACACTCATCATGGCTCCGTGGAACTACCCGTTTTTACTGACGCTCGAGCCACTCGCCGGCGCCCTTGCCGCGGGCAATACCGTGGTCATCAAGCCGAGCGCCTATGCTCCGGCATCGAGCGCGGTGCTCAAGCAAATCTGTGAAGAGGCATTTGATCCGCGCTTGGTGACGGTCGTCGAAGGCGGGCGTGCCGAAAACGAAGCGTTGCTCGATGAGTGCTGGGACAAGATCTTCTTTACCGGTAGCGTTCCGGTCGGCAAGCTCGTCATGGAGCGTGCAAGTAAAAACCTCACACCCGTGACGCTTGAGCTGGGCGGAAAGAGTCCCTGCATCGTGGATGCGACGGCTAACTTGAAGGTCGCGGCACGCCGTATCGCCTTTGGTAAATGGCTCAACGTGGGGCAGACCTGCGTGGCGCCCGACTACCTGCTGGTCGATGCGCGCGTGCACGACGAGCTGCTGGACCTCATCAAGGAGGAGGCCCGCCGCATGTTTGGCGAGCATCCGCTCGACAATGAGAATTACGGTCATATTGTCAACGCCAAGCATTTCGCGCGCGTACGCGGGCTGATCGACCCCGACAAGGTTGTGCTGGGAGGTACCGCGCGCGAGTCGTCGCTCAAGATTGAACCGACGATTTTGGACGGCGTGGCGCCTGAGGACGCCGTAATGCAGGAGGAGATTTTCGGCCCCATCTTGCCGGTGCTGTCGTTTGAGAGCCTAGACGAGGCCGAGACGTTTATTACGGATCGTCCGACGCCGCTGGCCCTGTATATCTTTAGCCAAGACCGTGAGGTTCAGCAGCGCTTTGTGCGTTACGTGCCCTTTGGTGGTGGCTGTGTTAATGACACCATTATGCATTTGGCCACGAGCCATATGGGCTTTGGCGGCATGGGGGCGAGCGGTATGGGACAGTACCATGGACGCGAGAGCTTCGATACGTTTAGCCACAAGAAGAGCATCGTGAACAAGGCAACGTGGCTGGACGTGCCGTTCCGCTATGCCCCTTACGCAAGCTGGAAGCGCAAGTTCGTGCGCATGTTTGTGCATTAGAATCAGATGACATAGGGATAAACAAAGTGGCCGCCCCCGCGTAAGCGAAGACGGCCATTTCTCACGATGAAAACGTGTATCGGAGTTGGCAAGACCCGCTGCCACGGGTGCCATCCGTGTTCCCATCTTATCTGCAAGCGTTCCGTTGCGCAAGCGTTGCGGCAAACGATTGAAAGACGCAGACAGGATGAATTTGTGTCCGCACGGGCCCGTAGACTTCTCAACTACGTTGTGGATGCTCGCTAATCGGTAATGGAGGCGCACGTGTTTGATGACGATGACCTGTTCGATCTGACAGACGATCCGTTTGAGTGGGATATGCTACTCGATGACGATGAGTTGGAGCAGGACCGTAAGAAGCGGCAGGGCAAGAAGACGCGGGATGACGCTTCGAAAAAGCAGGACAAGCGTCGCCGAGGTCTGTTCGGCGGGCTCTTTGGGTGACTGTCTCATCGCCGCGTCTGTATACTAAACAGGTCTTATACGCGTTGCGAAATGAGGACAGAGACGATGATGTGGTTTACCGCCGACCTGCACCTGGGCGATACGAATATCTTGCACGACATGGATCGACCGTTTGATTCGGTCGAGGAGATGAACCGCAAGGTCATCGATGCCATCAATGAGTGCGTGGCTGTGGACGACCGCCTCTATATCTTGGGAGACTTTACCTATCGTTTGCCCCTGGCGGAGGCGGTGCGCCTGCGCGAGCGCATCGAATGTCAGAACGTAACGCTCATCCGCGGTAACCATGACGGCGACTGGGAAGATCCAGACGCGCCGCACATTTGGGATGAGGTGCGCGATTATCTGGAGGTCGCCCCCGGTTACGCGAAGGGCCATCGCCTGGTAATGAGCCATTACCCCATGCTCAGCTGGAACGGCAAGGCGCGTGGCGCCATCATGTTGCACGGGCATATCCACAGCAGGGGAGACCGCACCAACGCGCGCAACCGCGATCGCGAGCGCCCGGTCCTGCGCTACGACGTTGGCCTCGATGCCAACAACTACAAGCCCGTAAGCCGTGACCAAATCCTAGGCTTCTTTGGACTGTAGCTGTAAGTGCAGGTAGAATGAACGCGCCGCGCGGATGGTCTGTGCGGCGCGTTTCAGTAGGAGCGATGAATCCATGAGGGCTATCCAGCGCATTAACCATAACGCTGCCATCTGCGAAGACGGCGCGGGGCGTCAGCTTATCGCGCTGGGTCGCGGTATCGGCTTTGGCGATATGCCGCATGAGGTCGACCTGGATGTCATCACGCGTACCTTTTACGGCATTGATTCAAAGTACCTGGCGTTTATTGATGAGGTCGACCCCGAGGTGCTGGAGTTTTCTGCTCAGCTGGCTGATATCGCAACCGGACAGCTTTCGTACGAATTGAGCCCTAACCTCCCCATTACACTGGCGGACCATATCCAGTTTGCCATTAAGCGCGCCCGCGAACACATGGTGGTGTCGTTGCCGCTCGAGCGCGATCTGGAGCAGCTGCATCCCATCGAATACCGCTTGGGCGAGCTGGCTGTTCGCGGCATCCAGAAAAGCTTCCGTGTGCGTATGCCCCGAAGCGAGGCCGCGGGCATTGCCATGTCGATTGTCAACGCATCGGTTAAGCCGAGCGAGCGGCGCGTGCTTGCCGAGCAGCACGAGGAGCGACTGCTCGATATGACGGTCGCGATTATTCAAGAAGAGTTGGGTGTGACGGTCGATCGCTCGTCGTTCGCCTTTGCCCGCTTTGCCACTCATGTGCGCTATCTGCTCGACCGCGTGGCAAAGAAAGAGCCGATCGATACCGAGAACTCCGGTCTTTACGACGTGCTCGTGGAGCAGTATCCGGCGGCATCGCGTTGCGCTCACCGTGTCGACGATCTGATTCAAGAGACCTTTGGCGAGCCATTGGCCCAAGAGGAGCTCGTCTATCTGATCATGCATGTGAATCGCGTGGCTTCTGTCCACTCGGATAAATAGGCTCTCTGGTATTTCCTTTCCGTCATGGCGACCGTTCGCGGGTCGTTTGCTACCGTTCGTCGGTAATCTGAGCCGCAACGAACGCATCTGCCGCATATACTCGCCGTGTGTTGGGTGTTACTCACGGCGCAGCTCCGAGAGGCACTACCGATTCTGCCGAGACCATAATTGGGTCTCTGTCGGTTGTGCGCGGGGCTTTTTTCATGTCGATCCACCCGGGAATCACATGCAAATCAATCTCTTGCCAACTGGTATCGCGCGCTGCGCAGGCGCGAGCGGAATCGTGCGTCTTGGTGCCGTGAAGTCCCACGGCCTTTAGTTGGAAGAGAAGGGATTCGACATGGCTGTCGATAACAAGAAGATTGCCGAGGACGTGCTCGCTGCCGTCGGCGGCGCCTCCAATGTGACGAACGCGACGCACTGCATGACCCGCTTGCGTCTGAACCTCAAAGATCAGTCCATTCCCAATGATAATGAAGTTAAGAAGATCAAGGGTGTGCTGGGCGCACAGTGGTCTGGCGGCCAGTATCAGGTCATCATTGGCCAGAACGTGCCGAAGGTCTATGACGCCGCCATTGCGCTGGGCGTCAAGGGCGAAGGCTCCATTGACGAGAACCTCGATGACGGCATCAAGGAGCCACTGACGGTCAAGACTGCGGGCAAGAAGGCCCTTAACTACCTGTCCAAGACAATGTGCATGACGATCCCCATTATCATGGGCGCCGCCATGTTCCGCACACTTGCCGTACTTTGCGGCGACGGCATGCTCGGTATCTGGTCTGCAGATTCTGACATCTACAACTTCTTCTACAACTGGATTTACAACGCCGGCTATTATTTCCTCCCTGTCTATCTGGGTTGGGCTGCCGCAAAGCAGCTCGGCTGCAGCCAGCCGCTCGGCATGATGCTCGGCGGCGTGCTCATTGCCCCCGAGTTCATGACGTTGGTCAACGCCGCTGCGGATTCTGGTGCTACGACCACGATGGTTTACGGCGTGCTCCCGGCTCAGCTGAACAACTATTCTGCGACCGTGCTCCCCATGCTGCTGTCTATGCCGGTGCTGATGGTCGTCGAGAAGTTCATGAAGAAGATCATCCCCGACATGCTCTCCACGGTGTTTGTGCCCGTGTGCACCATGGCTGTGATGACCCCCGTTTCCCTGTGCGCCCTAGCTCCGATTGGTTCCATTCTGGGCGACCTGGTCGGCAACTTTATGTTCGGCCTCGGAAACGCTGGCGGCATCGTCACGATCCTCTCCCTCGTCGCCATTGCCGCGCTTTGGGAGTTCCTGGTTATGACCGGTATGCACCAGGTTCTGATTGCCCTCGGCATTGTGCAGGTGCTCACCTCAGGGTCTGACTCCTGCGTTATGGTCGCGGGTGCTATCGCTCAGTTCGCCACGTGGGGCATGGCCTTCGGTGCCTTCCTGCGCCTTAAGGAGGTCGACGAAAAGGGCGCTATGCTTGGTTTCTCGCTCTCCGGCATTGTCGGTGGCGTGACGGAGCCCGCGCTGTATGGCTGCGGCTTTAAGTATACTCGCTGCCTGGGTGCCATGGTCGCGGGCGGCGCTATCGGCGGCCTGATCGCGGCTCTCACTAATGTGACCACGTATGTTTTGGGCGCAACTAATATCCTAGGTATTACAGGTTATGTTGCAGGCGGAACTGCTAATCTCGTATGGGGCTGCGTTGCATCGGGCACTGCATTTGTTGCCGCCGCTGCCATCGCCTACTTCTTTGGCTTTACCAAGGAGCAGCTCGACGAAGACGCTGCTGCCGCCAAAGCCTAAAGCATCCGTTCGGTAGGACAATTATCTGGGGCACTTGGCTGCGCTTCAAGTGTCCCTTTCCGTAGATGGGGGTCAATATGAAGCAATTGCTCATTCGTGCCGACGATATCGGTTATTCGTATGCCGTTAACCTGGGGATTGCCCGCAGTATCAATGAGGGCCTGGTGCGCTCGGCGGGACTTATGCCCAATATGCCCGAGGCCGAGCGTGGCTGGTCGCTCGTGGCGGATGTCGGCATTGCGGTGGGTCAGCACACCAACGTGTGCCTGGGCAAGCCGTGTGCCGACCCGGCGCTCATTCCGAGCATGCTCAACGAGAACGGCGAGTTCCATAGCAGCCGTACCTTCCGCGATCATTTTAAGCGCGGCGAGGAGTTGATAGACTTCGACGAGGCCTGCATCGAGATCCGCGCGCAGCATGACCGCTTTGTCGAGATCGTGGGCCGCGAGCCCGATTACTTTGAGGCCCATGCCGTCATGAGCAAAAACCTTAACCGAGCGATCTCGGCGGTTGCTCAGGAGCTGGGCCTTAAGGAGCAAAAGGCGAGCTTCGACCCCGCGGCTGTGGTGCATTGCGGAGATACTGATCTGCGCATGGTGATGCGCTCGATGGAGCCGGGCTACGAGCCCAAAGAGGCAATCATGCAGACGGTTCGCGAGATGGTGGACGGCGAGACGGTCGTCTTTGTGTGCCATCCGGGCTATCTCGATCGTTTTATCCTGGAGAACAGCTCGCTCACGACCGACCGCACCAAGGAAGTCGATGCGCTGATTGACCCCGAGCTTCGCACTTGGCTTGAGTCTCAACCTGATCTTCGCCTGATCGACTACCGCGACCTGTAAGGACCCAAGTCACCACAAAGGGGGCAGTCGCCTTTGTGGTGGTTCTGGCGCCGTTGCCATTATGGCGGCGGCGTCTTTTTTGTCCGTGCGGCGCGGTAGAGTGTAGGCGGTTGAAATTTGCGTCCATCGAGGAGCTGCCATGAACGAGATCAAGTGCCCGCATTGCGGCGAAGTTTTTAAGGTCGATGCGTCCGGTTATGCGGATATCGTCAAGCAGGTGCGCGATGCCGAGTTCTCGCGCGACCTGGATGAGCGCGTGAAGGCGGTCCAGCGCGAGGGCGAGCAGGCACTGGAGCTTGAGCGCTCGCGCTCGACGGCTGCTTTGCAAAAGGCAGAGTCTCAGCGCGACGCTCAGCTTGTCGAGCAGAAGAACGCTGCAGCTCAGCAGCTGGCACAAGAGGTTGCCAAGCGCGACGCTGAGCTTGCCGAGCTGCGCGCCAAGCTCGAAGGCGCTGCCGCAGAGCGCGAGAGTGCAAGTCAGCGCGCGGCGGTTGAGGCCCGTTCCGATGCTCAAAAGGAGAATGCCGAGCTTCAGCGCGAGATCGACAATTTACGTGCGCAGTTGGAGCGCAAAGATGATGAAGCCAGGCTTGCCGAGGCGGCGGCACGCAATGCTGCTCAAAACGACCTGTCCGCGCGCGACGCTCAGATTGCCGAGCTGCAGGCCAGGATCGCCGCGGCGGACAAGGCCCAGGAGATGGCGCTTGCCGCTGCCGCGGCAGAGTCGCAGCGTGAGCTCGATGCCGCTCGCAGCGAGGCCGAGCGCGCGCTTACTGACTATCGCGCGAAGGTGCAAGAGAAGTTTTCCGCCGCAAAGGCTCAGTCCGAGCAAGAGGCCGAGGGCCTGCGTGCCCAGCTGCGCGAGCAGGAACTGATGGCAAAAATGAACCTGTCAGAGGCGGTCGCCGCGGCGGAGCGAGAACGCGATGAGGCACGTGCCAAACTGACGAGCGAGCTGGCGGTGCGCGATTCTCGCGAGGAGCAAGCCAAGGCGGCACACGAGCTCGAGCTTGCGCAGGCCAAGCGCGCGAGCGATGACCTGATTCGCTACAAGGATGAAGAGATTGAGCGCCTTAAGGACATGAAGGTTCGCCTGTCCACCAAGATGGTGGGCGAGTCGCTCGAGCAGCACTGCGAGACCGAGTTTAACCGTCTGCGCATGACGGCGTTTCCCAATGCGTACTTCGAGAAAGATAACGATGCATCCGAGGGCACCAAGGGAGACTTCATTTTCCGTGAGCGCGACGCGAGCGGCAACGAGGTCATTTCGATTATGTTCGAGATGAAAAACGAGAACGACGAGACCGCGACCAAGCATAAAAACGAGGACTTCTTTAAGAAACTCGATCACGATCGTCGCCAGAAAGGCTGTGAGTACGCGGTGCTCTGCACGCTGCTCGAGCCCGAGAGCGAGCTTTACAACGCGGGAATCGTGGACGTGAGCTATCGCTACGAGAAGATGTATGTGATCCGCCCGCAGTTCTTCATTCCCATCATTACGCTGCTACGCAATGCCGCCATGGGTTCGCTTCGCTATAAGCAGGAGCTGGCGGAGTACAAGCAGCAGAATATCGATGTCACGAACTTCGAAGCCAAGATGGAGAAGTTCAAGAACGATTTCGGCCGCAACTACGAGATCGCGAGCCGCAAGTTCCAAACGGCAATCGATGAGATCGACAAGACGATTAGCCATCTGCAGAAAACTAAGGAGGCGTTGCTGTCCTCCGAGAACAATCTGCGCCTTGCCAACAAGAAAGCCGACGATCTTACCATTCGCAAGCTCACGTGGGGCAACAAGACCATGAAAGCAGCGTTTGACGAGGCGCGCGGGGCCGCGACAGAGACAAACGATGAGCCCGCCGAGGCGGATTCGTATGAGGTCGAGGATGCCGAGTAGGGGATAGCGTATCGCGCAAAAAGCGGGGCCGCTGGCGATGTTGCCAGCGGCCCCGCTTCGTTTCGTTCCATTGTGCCCGGCTAGTCCTCGAGCAGGTCCTCGATAAAGCCGACGCGGTAGTTCTTGAAGATGACCTCGCCGCCGTCTTGCGTGGCATCCAGGTCGACATCGCCCATAATGCCAAAGTCGTGGTCGCCGTCCTCGTCGGCAAAGATCTGGTGCACGTGCCATACGTGCGCGGTCTTCTCATCGGACTCGTCGATGGAAAACATCGCGGCGCTGCGGGCATCTCCGTCGGTGAGGATCTCCTCGTGTTGCTCGTGATAGGCATCGAGCGCCTTTTGCCAGCGGATCTCGCTCATGCCCCAGTCGTCGTCGAGCTCGCCCAGGTCGCGAACGCGCTCGCGAGCGGCAAGGGTCACGCGGCGGAAGAGCGCATTGCGCACCAACAGCGTGCAGCCGCGACGGTCCGCCACGACCTCGTCGATGCCCTGCGGCGGCGCAGCATCGAGGGCTGCCGGATTGCCGGCGTTCTCCCACTCGTCCACCAGGCTCGAGTCGACCGAGCGCACTACAAAGCCCAGCCACGAGACAATGTCGCGCAGGCGCTCGTCGCGCTTCTCGATGGGCACGGTGCGGTCGAGAGAACGGTAAGCCTCTGCCAGGTAGCGCAGCAAAATGCCCTCGGAGCGGGCGATGCCGAGCTTTTGGATATAGCCCTTAAAATCGCTCGCGCTTTCCAGCATATCGCGCAGGACGCTCTTGGGAGAGAGCCGGTAGTCGTTGGCCCAGGGTACTTCCTGGCAGTACTTGTCAAAGGCGGCGTCGAGCAAGTCCTCGAGCGGCTTTTCGTAGGTGACATCCTGGATGCGCTCCAGGCGTTCCTCATATTCGACGCCGTCAGCCTTCATTTCGGCCATCGCGCGGTCGCGCGCGGCGCGCTCCTGTGCGCGCAATACCTGCTTGGGGTCCTCGAGCGTAGCCTCGACCATCGAGATGAGGTCCATGGTATAGGTCTCACTCTCGGGGTCGAGCAGCTCCAGCGCGGCAAGCAAAAACGGCGAGAGTGGCTGGTCGAGCGCAAAGTCCTCGGGCAGGTCGACCGTCAGCGCGTAGTCGATGTCCGGCGCGGCGTCAGCCGGAGCGTCGGGTGCGGGCGGCACCTCGGTGCGCACGACGACGCCGGAGTCGATGAGCGTGGCGAAGATCTCGTCGGCGCGAACCTCGAGCTTGGCCTTTTCTTCGGGGGTCTGCAGGCTTGTCTCGATGAGGTCGTGCACGCGGGCGCGAGCGTCACCGCCCTGCTCGACCACGCTAATCACCATGGAGTGTGTGATGCGCAGGCGCGGCTTGAGCGTTTCGGGCTGCGTCTCGATCAAGCGCTCAAAGGTCTGCTTGTTCCAGGTGACAAAGCCCTCGGGGGCCTTCTTCTTTTTAATCTTGCGGAGTTTTTTGGGATCGTCGCCCGCCTTGGCCATAAGCTTGGCATTCTCGATCTCGTGCTCGGGTGCCTCGGCGATGACCATGCCCTCGGTATCGAAGCCCGAGCGGCCGGCGCGACCGGCAATCTGGTGGAACTCGCGGGCGCGCAGGCGACGCATCTTGTAGCCGTCGAACTTGGTGAGCGCGGTGAGCACCACGGTGTGGATGGGCACGTTGATGCCGACGCCGAGCGTATCGGTGCCGCAGATGACGGGTAGCAGGCCCTGCTGCGCCAAGCGCTCGACCAGCAGGCGGTAGCGCGGCAGCATGCCGGCATGGTGCACGCCGACGCCGCATCCAAGAAGGCGCTTGAGAATCTTACCAAAGGCCGTTGAGAAGCTCGTGCCTTTGGCGGCTTCCTTAATGGCCTCGCGCTGCTCCTTGCTGGCGATGCCAAAATTGGCGAGCGACTGTGCCGTCGCAAGTGCGGCATCCTGGCTAAAGTGCACGATATAGAGCGGGGCCTCGCCGCGGCGCATCGCGAGCTCGACCGTGCCCTCGAGGGAGGTCGTCACATAGTCGTAGCTCAGCGGCACAGGGCGTGGGGCATCGACGACCAAGTCGCAGGTAGCGCCGGTGTGATCTTCAAGCGAGGCGGCGATGGCAGTGACATCGCCGAGCGTGGCGCTCATGAGCATAAACTGCGTGTGAGGCAGGGTGAGCAGCGGCACCTGCCAGGCCCAGCCGCGGTCGGGGTCGGCAAAGTAGTGGAACTCGTCCATGGCCACGCAGCCCACGTCGGCGTCTTCGCCCTCGCGCAGTGCGTCGTTGGCAAGGATCTCTGCTGTGCAGCAGATGACGGGTGCCTTGGTGTTGATATGCGTGTCGCCGGTGATCATACCGACGTTATCGCGGCCGAGCACCTGTACCAGATCGAAGAACTTTTCGCTGACCAGGGCCTTGATGGGGGCCGTGTAGTAGCAGCGCTTGCCCTGCGCCATGCCCATAAAGAGCATGCCCAGCGCGACAAGCGACTTGCCCGATCCGGTCGGTGTTCCCAAAATGACATGGTCACCGGCGGCCAGGTCCATGAGGGCCTCTTCTTGGTGATCCCACAGTTCAATGCCACGGTCGCTCGTCCATTCAAAGAAGCGTTCGAAGGCTTGATCGGGCGTGAGCCATGGTTCGGGCTCGCTGCCGTCCTCGGGCTCCCACCAAGTGGGAGAGAGCGCGCCGAGCGAACCGAACTCTGCCTCGGTTCCCGTGCCGCCCGAGAATGAGCTGGCGGCCCCGGCGCCGGAGACGGTGCTGGCGGCGGTATCTGTCGTGGTCTGTGCCATGTGGTTGCTTTCTCTCGTGATTGTCCGCCATCCATTATGGCGTAGCGGCGGCACGGGGTGCCAGCGCGCGAGAAAATGCAGGAAATGGGCGTTCTGCCCAGCCGTTTGGTGCAGTCGCCAGCTAAGTGAGTAGACTTTTTGCGATATCGCGAGCACATGGCTTTTGCGCAAGGGCTCTACCTGCGGTTTTAGTTTTCGCTATGCGGGTTGTGCTTGGCTATTGCTAAAAAGTCTACTCACTTAGGTCTGAGGGTCGTTCGCTGGCGCTTATTTGCGCTTGTCTGCCGATGCCGCGACCATCAGAAGCCCCTAGGACTCCTGTGGTAAGCGCTTCTTGCCCTTGCGGGTGCGGTTTCTAAAGTTCTCGACGGCCTCCTCCATGCCCAGAGGTACATAGGTGAGCTCATCGAGGTTTTCGGGCAGGTAGCAGGCAAGGCTTTGCTCCTGCGCGCGGCCCGCCGCGAGCTGTTCATCGCTGGGCTGCGCGCCGGGTGTGGCGCAAATGCCATAGACGGCGGCACCCATCTCGCACGTGCGGCACTCGTACTCGGTCTCGGGGTGCTCGGGATGGTCGCTGCGGACGTCGTCACTTACCCAAAGTGTGTCGTATCCGGCGGCGGCAAACTGCCCCAGGGCGTAGTCGCGCAGTGGCTTGCTGTCGGTGCGTAGCGTGACGGTAGCGTCGGCCGAAAAGAGCGGGCGGTAGAGCATCAGATGGTCGACATGGACGAGCCGTTTTTTGGCGTACTTGGCCTTGGGCTGCGGCGTGGGAAAGTTGATGGTTATGGCGTCGAGCTCGCCTGCGGCACTGTCTCTTATAC